>CAJUFU010000115.1 GCA_910585555.1 uncultured Lachnospiraceae bacterium | reverse complement strand
GGGCATGAGCGGCGGCATCGCCTATGTGCTGGATGAGAACAACGACCTGTACACCAAAACCAATAAGGAAATGGTTTCCTCTTATGAGATAACCTCTAAATATGATGTTCTGGAATTGAAAGAGATGATTAAAGAACATGTGGCTTACACGAATTCCGTCAAGGGGAAAGAAATTTTGGATAATTTCGGAGAATATCTGCCGAAATTCAAGAAGATTATCCCCCACGATTATGAGATTATGTTAAAACTCATCGTACAGATGGAGGAGAAGGGCTTAAGCGCGGAACAGGCGCAGATAGAGGCTTTTTATAAAAAGGACAAGGAAAATGTCTGAGAATTGAGAGAGGCGGCGTGAAAGACGCTTCGGAATGGAGAGGAATCATGGGAAAACCAACAGGATTTATGGAATATGAGCGCAGGGTCTCTAAAGATGTGAGTCCCAGCCAGCGCATAAAGAATTTTAAAGAATTTCATGAGCATCTTACCATGGAGGAACAACAGAAACAAGGCGCACGCTGCATGGACTGCGGCGTGCCCTTCTGCCAGTCGGGCATGACTCTTTGCGGGATGACCTCCGGGTGCCCGCTGCATAATCTGGTGCCGGAGTGGAACGATCTGGTCTATACGGGCAACTGGAAACAGGCCTATAATCGGCTGCACAAGACAAACAACTTTCCCGAGTTTACCTCGAGAGTCTGTCCGGCACTCTGCGAGGCGGCCTGTACCTGCGGCCTAAACGGCGAGCCGGTTTCCACCAAGGAGAACGAGTATGCCATCATTGAAAATGCTTATGAGAAAGGCTATGCTGCGCCCAAGCCGCCCAAGGTGCGCACCGGAAAGAAGGTGGCGGTGGTGGGTAGCGGACCCTCCGGCTTAACGGTGGCGGACCAGCTCAACAAACGGGGCCATCTGGTGACGGTGTTTGAGCGATCCGACAGGATTGGCGGTCTCTTGATGTACGGTATTCCGAATATGAAATTGGAAAAGCATATCATTGACCGTAAGGTGAAAGTCATGGAGGAGGAGGGCGTGACCTTTGTGACAAACAGTAACATCGGTAAAGAAATCAAGGCGGAGAGGCTTTTGAAAGAGTTCGACAGAGTCGTACTCTGCTGCGGTTCCTCCCAGCCCAGGGATATAGAGGCGCCCGGCAGAGATGCCAAGGGCATCTATTTTGCAGTGGATTTCTTGACGGCAAATACAAGGAGCCTGTTAGATTCTGATTTTCAGGATAAAAAGTATGTGGACACCAAGGACAAAAACGTGGTCATCATCGGGGGCGGCGATACCGGCAATGACTGTGTGGGCACGGCCATCCGGCACGGGGCCAAATCCGTGACACAGATTGAGATGATGCCCAAAGCACCCGATACCAGGACGGCCGACAATCCCTGGCCTGAGTGGCCCAAAGTCTGTAAGACAGATTACGGCCAGCAGGAAGCCATCGAAGTGTATGGTCACGATCCCCGGATTTATGAGTCTACGGTCAAAGAGTTCGTGAAAGATAAAAACGGGAATTTGAAGGCCGTAAAAATAGTTTCTCTTTCTTGGGAGAAGGACGAGAAGACGGGCCGTATGAAGATGAAGGAGGTGGAGGGCTCCGAGCGCACACTGGAAGCGGAGATTGTGCTGATCGCGGCAGGATTTCTGGGAAGCCAGAAGTATGTGACGGAGGCTTTCAAAGTGGAACTGGATGGAAGGACCAATGTAAAGACAGAGCCTGGCAGATTCAGCACCAGCGTAGACAGGGTCTTTACGGCGGGCGATATGCATACGGGGCAGTCTTTGGTGGTGAAGGCCATCCGCCAGGGCAGGGAGTGCGCCAGACAAGTGGATGAAAGCCTGATGGGCTATACCAATCTGTATGTGCAGTGATGGGCAAGGTTTCGTTGTTTTGTAACAGTTCAGTCAAAGGCTGAACTGTTACATTGTTTTTGCATTCCAAATCGGATATACTATAGTAAGATGAACCGATAGAATATCAACCCGGTATGTGGAGGGAGAGAATGCAGTGGCAACAGACATAGCGGAACACATAAGGAATCAGGATTTCGAGAAAGGCAGACAAGATTACGGCAGTTCTTCAAACATCATGCCCGTTTCGAAAGTCATCGAGAAAGTTGCCGGCATCTGTAAAGCCAACGGTGTCAGGAGACTGGATTTGTTTGGGTCTTTTGCAACAGGCACGGCGGTGCCTGCCAGCGATATTGACTTTGTGGTTTATGGGTGCAAAGACATTTTGCGTTTGGAAGAAGCTCTTCTGGAGATTGATACCCTTCGAAAGATTGATATTTTTGATTACGACAGCATCAGAAATGAATTTTTGTTAGAGGATATAAGGAAATATGGAAAGCAAATATATTAATCGTTATCGCACATTCTGCAGGAGCGTGAAAAATCTGGAAAAGAGCCTGAAAGCTGACCCGAAAGTGGATTTTGTATTGGAAGGAACTGTACTGAACTTTAACCTTACATTCGATATTTCATGGAAAGTAATGAAGGATATATTGGTAAAAGAATTGGGGATTCTCGACTTTGCAATCGGTTCTCCGCGGGAAACGCTGCAACAGGCCTTTACCAATGGAATGATCGAGGATGACAGGTGGATGCAGATGCTTCGGGTCAGAAATCAGCTGGCATATGATTATGACGGAACTTTTGCAGAGGAACAGTTTCAAAATATTATCAAAGTGTATTATCCGTTGTTTGAGGCGCTGAGAGAGCGCGTT
>CAJUFU010000114.1 GCA_910585555.1 uncultured Lachnospiraceae bacterium | reverse complement strand
TCCCTACACGACGCTCTTCCGATCTTGGATAATTTGACTGAGTCGGTCAGTTTATCTTTTTCCGAAAAAGGATTATCCCCTGATGCTGCAGAGGCGGCGTCCTGTCTATTCATCTCCTCCGGAGGCAGTTCTCCTTTTATCGCATAGTATTCCTGCGTGTAGCGCTCGGCTTCCTCCGGCGTAACATCCATGGACGCCGCTTCCGGCGGCGGGTCGTTCCATATCTTATAGAACAGTTCTTTTGCGTATTGTATAAGCTTCCCAAAAGTCTCCCTGACGAAATGCCAAACTTCGCTTCCGGAAAAAGCTTCCGCAGACGCAGACGCCTTTTTCTTCTCTTCCTTGGCAGAAAGTCTGGTGCCGGAATCCGATAATTCCAGCTTAACGCCGCTTTTTTCCTTCAGGCTTGCCGCGTCTTTCTTTTCATGCAGTTTTTTGTCTTCGCCCTTCTCTTTTTTCTTAGAGGAAAAATCCTCATCTTTGCGGTGATCGAGACTGAATTTCTCACTGTCCCCTGTGATCTGCGTGGGCTTTTGACGGCTGTAATCATAACCGGGATGCTCTTGGTCGCCTACTCTGTATATCATGCTCTCCTACCTGTTATTTCTGGTTGATATAATTGACCAGACCTTCTGCTGCAATGATTTTTTGCATAAACTCTGGGAACGCCTGTCCCTGATAGGTGGTGTTCTTGGTCAAATCCGTAATCACACCCGTATCAAAATCAACTTCCACTTCATCGCCTGCCTCAATGGCTTTTGCAGCCTCCGGACATTCTACAATGGGAAGGCCGATGTTAATCGCGTTGCGGTAAAAGATTCTGGCGAAAGTTTCCGCAATCACACAGCTTACGCCGGCGGCCTTGATGGCAATGGGCGCATGTTCCCTGGAAGAACCGCATCCGAAATTCTTAGTTGCCACAATAATATCTCCCGGATGTACCTGGTTGATAAATTCTTTGTCAATATCCTCCATGCAGTGAGCGGCCAATTCTGCCGGGTCGGAAGAATTGAGGTAACGTGCCGGAATGATTACATCCGTATCTACATTATCTCCATATTTAAAAACAAGTCCTTTTGCTGCTTTCATACCTGTATTCCTTTCTCCATCAAGATTTTGTTAGTGGTTTTTTCTTTTACATCAGCGTATCTCTTCAACGCCTTTTAGGCATCATTTATTCAGGCAGCTGGCAGGGGCAGGAAATCTTACCTGTCACGGCACTGGCCGCCGCCACTGCGGGACTTGCCAGATAAATCTCTGACTCCACATGTCCCATACGGCCCACAAAATTACGGTTGGTGGTGGACACGCAGCGCTCTCCCTTCGCCAGGATACCCATATAGCCGCCAAGACAAGGCCCGCAGGTGGGCGTGCTGACAATGGCTCCCGCCTCAATAAAGATTTTTAACAGACCCTCTTCCATAGCCTGCAGATAAATCGCCTGAGTGGCCGGAATGATGATGCAGCGCATCCCCTCCGCCACATGCCTTCCTTCCAAAACTTTGGCCGCAATCCGCAAATCGTCAAGCCGTCCGTTGGTACAGGAGCCGATTACCACCTGGTCAATCCGGATATCCTCCTTGATCTCATCGATGGTCTTTGTATTCTCAGGCAGATGGGGGAACGCCACCGTAGGTCTTAAGGTACTTAAGTCAATGGTATATTCCTCATCATAAACTGCATCCGCATCCGCCTCATAAACCTTATATTCTCTTGTGCTGTGCTCCTTCATATAGGCAATGGCAAGGTCGTCCACCGGGAAAATGCCGTTCTTACCGCCGGCTTCGATGGCCATATTGGCGATGGTAAATCTGTCATCCATGGTCAGATTGGCAATGCCCTCTCCCGTAAACTCCATGGACTTGTATAAAGCGCCGTCCACACCGATCATGCCGATGATATGTAAGATTACGTCTTTGCCGCTGACCCATTTGTCAGGCTTACCTACCAGGTTAAATCTGATGGCGGATGGCACTTTAAACCAGGCCTTGCCGGTAGCCATTCCGGCTGCCATGTCCGTACTGCCTACGCCGGTAGAGAAAGCGCCCAGCGCGCCGTAAGTGCAGGTATGGGAATCCGCACCAATGATGACGTCACCTGCAACGGTCAAACCTTTCTCGGGTAACAGGGCGTGCTCGATGCCCATCTGTCCCACCTCAAAATAGTTGGTAATCTCATTTTTGCGGGCAAACTCCCTGACACATTTGCAATGCTCTGCCGACTTGATATCTTTGTTGGGCACAAAATGGTCCGGCACCAGGGCAATCTTATCCTTGTCAAACACACCTTCTGTGTTCATCTTCTCCATTTCCTTGATGGCAACAGGGCTGGTGATATCATTGCCAAGTACCAGGTCGAGATCGGCCTCGATCAACTGTCCTGCCTCCATTTTATCCAAACCGGCATGTGCCGCCAGAATTTTTTGTGTCATCGTCATTCCCATGTCTGTTCCTCCTTGTATCCTATCAATCGGATTTATTTTGTACGTTGTCTTGTCATACCGCATAACGGTCTCCCAAATCTATGTTATTTTATCATACAAAGCCCAAAAAGGGAAGGGGCTTAAAGCCCCTTCCAGACGATTGTCACTTTGAATAAATCTCCGTCTATCTCCAACTGCATTTTACCATTCTGTAATTCCACGAAGCTTCTCACAATGGCAAGCCCCAGGCCGCTTCCCTCGGTGTTGCGGGAGCTGTCACCCCTGACAAAACGCTCTGTCAGGTTCTCCGGCGCTATATTGAGTTCTTCCCTCGATGTGTTTTTCAGTTCTATCACCACATTTTCTCTATGCCGCTCCATGCGCACATATACCCGGGTGTGGGGCATGGCGTATTTGATGATGTTAATATACAGGTTTTCAAAGATGCGGTAGGTTTTCTGACTGTCCAGCATAAGAAACTGCTTTTCTTCCGGCATCTGGAACCGGAAGAACAAATCCGCCTGCGCCGCCTTGTCCTCATACTCCAAATAGGCCTGGCGCATCAGGTTGCCGATATCTACCCGGTCCAGCTGCAAAGAAACATTACCGCTGGTGGCCTTGCTTACCTC
>CAJUFU010000113.1 GCA_910585555.1 uncultured Lachnospiraceae bacterium | reverse complement strand
TATGATATCAGACTATTTTTCGAATTTCTGCATGAAAAGAATAGTTATTGTGCAAAAATGGATATCAGGGACTACCCTCTCTCATTGTTAGATATGTTGAGCAGGGAAGACATTGAGGAATACGCCGAATATCTATCTTATTATCAAAAGGAAGGTAAGGTTTATACCAATGATGAGCGCGGAAAGAAAAGGAAACTGGCTTCTTTGCGCAGCTTTTACAATTATTATTTTAAAGAAGAACTGATTGATAAAAATCCGGCGCAGCTAGTACCTCTTCCAAAACTGCATGAGAAGGAAATTGTGCGTTTAGATGCCGATGAAGTAGCGGTTCTTTTAGATCAGGTGGAGGACGGCACGGGACTTACTAAGACACAACAGCGCTTTCATAATGTAACCAAAGTGCGGGATGTGGCGCTTCTGACACTGCTCCTTGGAACAGGTATCCGTGTGTCCGAATGTGTTGGACTCAATCTTGGTGATGTGGACTTTCGAAATAACGGCATCAAAATCCGCAGGAAGGGTGGCTATGAGGCCATCGTCTATTTTGGCGATGAGGTGGAGGAAGCCTTACAGGCTTATATGGAAGAACGGCATCACACCATTCCGAAGTCCGGACATGAAGAAGCCCTCTTTTTATCCATGCAGAACAGAAGAATCTCTGTGCGTGCTGTGGAGAATCTGGTTAGAAAGTACTCTTCCACTGTCACCACGCTTAAGAAGATTACGCCCCATAAACTGCGCAGTACTTACGGCACATCCCTCTATCATGAGACAGGCGATATCTATCTGGTGGCAGATGTGCTTGGACATAAGGATGTCAATACCACCAGAAAGCATTACGCGGCGTTGGAGGAAGACCGAAGGCGTTCCGCGGCCAATAAGGTGACACTGCGGGAAAAATATGAGCCCTATGAAAAGGAACCATAATTTGTGTCTTAAGTATTATAGACAGGTATCGTCTGATACATCATAGTAAGGAATGATCAGATGTTGTCCATAACAGATTGTATCATTGGGAAGTGAATTCATTCGAATCACTTCGTTGATATATTCGTTGACAGAGGTATAATGTTCTTCATCCATATATGCTTCTGCGATTGACCAGAGAGTGTCATTGTTTGATACAGTGATACTCTTATAATATTTGTAAGATGTCTTGGCCGGGTCGCTTTGGGCACTGGAACGAAAGGTGCTCATGAAAATGGAGCATGTCACAATCAGGCACACTGTCATAACCAGTAACAGGAAGTGGTTACGCAGTTCCTTCTTACGACGCAGTCTGTTGTTATGGATTCTTCTTTCACTTCTCAAATCTTCTGCCCTGTAATATCTCGCAGTATTTCTCATAAGTATCACCCCGCCTTTCTGCTGTATGCAGGCCGCTTCTGCCTGCTCTATAAATTTGTTTCACATATAAAGATACGATTCTGTAGTATACATTAGAAACGAACAAATGTTGCGAACTAATGTTCTATATCCGTATTATACAGAACATATTTTCGATAGTCAATACTTTTTGCAAGAAAAATCGAACAAATATTCTGAATATGTGTTTGCTTTTTCATAAGAGCTGTGCTATGATAAATGTAATGACAGTTATAAACGGCACGTAGAAAGGATAAGGTTATTATTATGGCATATGGTAAGATAACTGCAAAACAACAGCAGATTCTTGATTATATCAAAGATGAGATTTTAAAACGCGGTTACCCGCCGGCTGTACGGGAGATTTGTGAGGCAGTCAATCTCAAATCCACCTCTTCTGTCCACTCCCATCTGGAGACGTTGGAGAAGAACGGTTACATAAGACGCGACCCTACGAAGCCCAGGGCTATTGAGATTTGCGATGACAATTTCCAAATGGTGCGCACGGAGATGGTTTCTCTGCCAGTGATCGGACAAGTGGCGGCCGGTCAGCCCATTTTGGCGGAAGCAAATATTGAAAGCTATTTTCCTGTACCGGCGGATATCGTGCCTAGCGGAGAATCTTTCGTACTTAAGGTGAAGGGCGATTCCATGATCAATGCAGGTATTTTAAACGGTGACCAGATTTTCGTAAAGAGCTGTCAGACTGCCAATAACGGAGATATGATTGTTGCCATGATTGACGATTCTGCTACGGTGAAGACGTTTTATAAGGAAGACGGACATATACGCTTGCAGCCTGAGAATGATTCTATGGCGCCGATTATCGTGGACGACTGTCAAATTCTGGGAAGGGTATTCGGGGTGTTCCGGCTTTTCCGGAGCTGATGCTTTATGGCAATTAGGGGCTGTGTCAACATTGATTTGTAGGTTTGTCAACATTGATTTTACTTGACAATTTTACAGAAGGCTGTTTATAATGACAGAAACAACTGCATAGTGATTGATGTCTTCAGGGCAGGGTGAAATTCCCGATCGGCGGTGACAGTCCGCGGGCGCGAAAGCGCGGGGCCTGGTGGAATTCCAGGACCGACGGTATAGTCCGGATTAAAGAAGGTGTGTTGGAAATCTCAGGCTAAGTCTGTCGATTTTTACTCTATACACTTTTATTCCTCTTCTGTCCTGCTCTGTTAGACTCATTTCCATACACCTGCTTTATAGCACCTGAAGGTCAGATACGCTTTCAGGTGTTAATTTTTTAAGCAGGAGGTTCCCTATGAACAAAACAAAAAAACTTGCAACAATCGGTATGCTCTGCGCAATGTCCTATATCGCTGTGGCTGTAGGACGGATTCCAATTGTCCTCTTTTTGAAATATGATCCCAAGGACATTTTTATTACAATTGGAGGATTTATTTTTGGACCCGCCACTGCTTTTTGCATGTCCGTGATGGTTTCTGTCTTGGAAATGTGTACCATAAGCAGCACTGGTGTGATCGGATGCGCGATGAATATTCTTTCCACATGTGCATTTGCATGTACTTCTTCCTATGTGTATCAAAAAAGAAGAAATATATCCGGTGCTTTACTTGGGCTCTTTCTGGGGTGTGTGAGCATGATTGCGATTATGCTATTGTGGAATTATCTGATTTCACCTCTCTACATGGGATATCCCAGAGAAAAAATTGCCAAATTACTGCTCCCCGCATTTTTACCTTTTAATTTGATGAAAAGCGGTTTAAATGCTGCAGTCACGATGCTTG
>CAJUFU010000112.1 GCA_910585555.1 uncultured Lachnospiraceae bacterium | reverse complement strand
AGCCAGCTTACCGTCATCGTTGCTCACAGGATGAATTGTCCTCAATACATCCGAAGTCTGAAACCTTTAATTGCCTGAAAAAGTATTTCATTGTCATAGTTCATTTATGAGCTTATAAAAGTACGCTCAAAATCTGATGATATATGTCAATTCAGAAACAATTCTGAATAATGACCGTTTTTGTCTCCTTATATAGCAGAAAGTTATCCACAGCTAAAGAGAAAAACATTTAACAATTACCTACTGTTCTATTTTTATTTCTTCTAAGAATTTTCTCCCTTTTCCGAATTTGTATCACAAATCCTTATCCGGGCAAAATTCTATTTATGATCTCCTACAATGGTAACTCTGCCACCCCGTATTTGTAAAGTCCGGGATGGAGAATTTTTATGATTATTGCTCTTCCCCCGAAGGTTCCTCTTCTGAACCACCTTCTTCTGGAAGACTTTCCTCTGGCTGTTCTTCTCCCATATCCTGCGGCGCTTCCTTGGACATTCTCTGCATACAAGTATCTAACAATGTGAACGCTTCCAAATTCTCCGGGTCATCCGAAAGCACCTTGTTGAGTTTATCCACCGTTTCCTGGGTACAGTTTCCGGCATTGATATCCGCCACTGCATCGTTGAGCAGAAGCTTGTGATAGTACTGTAAGATGCCCTCATCCTTGGTCTTCTCCCAGCCAGTGTATAGAATCTCCTCCGCCTCTTTCGTCTGTTCTTTCATACGCAGACAGCCGGCAATTCCCCGGTATGCCCGCACAGACTTTTCATTGATCTCAAGCGCTTCCTGATACGCCGCAAGGGCCTCGTCATACTCTTCATTCCTGGCGTGTTTGTCCGCCTTTGACAGGCTCACAATACACTTGGCCGGAGACAGGAAAACAAGCAGAATGGTCAACAGGCACAATACGATCACCGTAACCGATACGGCCATGATGATTTTCTGCCTTCTGACCCGCCTAAGCCGCTCCTCCCGCCTTCTGGCGCGCTCCGCCTCCCGGCTGGACATACGGCCCTCCTGCTCCATCCTGCTTCTTCCGGAAGTATTTTCATACCTGCCGGCCGAAGGTTTCGACTTTTTATAAGAAGATGTACTGGATTTCTTCGCCGTGTAGCTCTTCTTTGTTCCTGCTGCCGCAGGTTTCTTCTTTTTTACTGTTGCGCCCGAACGCTGGCCCTGGGCGGGGCGCCGTCTTTCATCCTCCGCCTCTCTTCTTACGGTCTCTCTTCTTTCCACAGGCCGTTTACTCTGCGGCGGTTTCTTTTTCTTTGCCGCCTGACTACTGCCGGAAGGTCTTCTCTCCCTTTCAGGCTCCCTGGTTCTTTCACTCATGCAACTTACTCCTGCTTTTATCTGAATCGGTTCACTATTTCATACATTTATCTATCTTACTACACCATCATCATACTAGCACAAATCATGGGATGTTGTCCATAAATCCCTGTTATTTTCTTCCACTGCCGTTTGCGTCTTCTTATGTATAATTGCGAAACGGAAATTTTTGAAAACACAGTTTCGCAATTACCTAGATAACTTCTCACAGCTTCATTCCCTAACCCTTTGCCTTTTTCCACAATATATGATATATAATTCTATATTACATGCTCAAAGGCCAGACTCGTTACCCCCTGCACAGACACTTTACAGGAAAGCAAAACCATGGAAAACACTTACAGAATCAAATACCAGAGCAAACTCTATGACCTGCCCTACACCGTTATCCGCAGCCGCCGCAAAACCTGCGGCATCAGTATCTGCCCGGACGGCATCCTCACCCTGCGAGTACCCTTAGGCACCACGGATAAGGAAATCCAGAACATCCTTCTCGCCAAGCAGCACTGGATTATCACCCATTATCTTAAGCTGATGGAACAGGCCAAAAACCGCCCCGCATCGGACTTAAGCGATACCCAGCGCAGCGCTTTGGAGAAAAGATATCTAGACGCCGCCAGGGAATACTTCCCCAAAAGAGCCGCTTACTTTCAGACGCTTACCGGCGGTATCTACAACCGTATTACCATCCGCGACCAGAAGACCCGCTGGGGCAGTTGCAGTGCAAAAGGCACCCTTTCTTTTAACTGGCGTCTCATGCTGGCACCGCCGGCTGTCTTAGACTATGTGGTAGTTCATGAACTGTGCCATCTGACACACATGGACCACTCTCCCGCTTTCTGGCAGGCGGTGGAAGCTGTCTGTCCCGACTACCGCACCCACCGCAAATGGCTCAAAGACCATGGACATGAACTGGTGCTGTAATCCTATTTGGTCTTAATCCGCAACGCACCATAGCGGTTGGCTCTGCCGCTATCCCGCCTATCGTAACTGCCGTCTCTTCTCACGTCTTTGGCTTTGACACTGCCAAGGGCACCGCCTTTGAAGGGTTTCTTCTGCTTTTTCTCGCCCTCGCTAAAATATTGGCCTCTCTTTTTCTGGTCTCCATAACCGCCTTTGTTTCCCCGTCCTTCTCTGTCTCCATGACCGCCTCTGCCGCCGCGGTTTCTTTTGCCTGCATCATTATCCTTACCGCCGCGGCCTGACCCTCTCCTTTTCTCAAAGAAGAATTTCTCTTCCTTAATATCTTCCAGTTCCTCTCCAAGGCGCATCTTCATAAAGGCTGCCGCAATCTGTGTGGCGCTGTACTGTCCCAATGCCACCGCATCCAGAATATATTCTGCGGCCCTGCTGATATCCTCTTTCTCGATCACGGCTGTGGCTTCTTTTAAAATCTTCTCCGCTTTTCTGGCAGTGATGTCTGCAGCGCCTGGCACCTTGCGCTCCTTGATCTTCGTGTGGCAGACCCGCTCAATATCTCGAATCTTATAGGCTTCTCTTCCCACCACCAGAGTAAAGGACCTTCCCGTCTTGCCGGCACGCCCGGTCCTGCCAATCCGGTGCACATAGTACTCAATATCATCCGGCACGTCATAATTATAAACCGCTTCCACATCGTTCACGTCGATGCCCCGTGCGGCCACATCCGTAGCGATCAGAATATTCATCCTACCGCCCCGAAACAGGTTCATCACCGTATCCCTCTGGCCCTGGGTCAAGTCACCGTGCAGTCCTTCCACCTCATAGCCTCTTGCCTTCAGATGTTCTGTCAGCTCATCCACCATGCGTTTGGTATTACAAAAAATCAGGGCACGCTTGGGATCGTAATAGTCAATCAGCCGGCACAGCACTTCCTCTTTATCCTGCTTGCGCACCTGATAATAAGCCTGCTTGATCAGCGGAATGGTAACCTCTTTCGGTGTCATCTTAATATAGGCCGCATCCTTCTGATAGGTCTTGGTGATGTCCAGAATGGGTTTGGGCATAGTGGCGGAGAACAGCCCCGTCTGCCGCTGTGAA
>CAJUFU010000111.1 GCA_910585555.1 uncultured Lachnospiraceae bacterium | reverse complement strand
ACGAGATAATGAGCGGTGACTGGAGTTCAGACGTGTGCTCTTCCGATCTGTGCCAAAGAGGCCCAATAGTTCAATGAGATACGCCACCAAAAGCTGGGCCACCACAATGAGCATGACCGCCCTTGCAGGTCCCAAAAGCTCCATGCCTTTGATCACGGTGTAGGTGATAAAAGCGCCGATCGTACCGCCCAAAAGCATATACTTAGGCTCTACCTTTATGAGCGTGGCAAAAGAGCTGCGGTCCGTCACAAGCCACGCCGCAAGACAGACCAAAAGGGCCGTAAACTGCACAAAAGCATTGGCGACCCAGATACCGGATGTCTTCGTCACCTGCGTATTAAAGACGCCCTGCACACTCATCAGCGCGCCCGACAATAAAGCAATCAAAAATCCAAACATAACAACTCCATTTCCTCCTGCAATACAAATAAGACAAGACAGTAAACACCGTCTTGTCTTATCATTTCCATCCTGCTTCTAATTATTCTAATACACCCGTTATTCTTCGCTGTTTTCTTCTTCTATCTCTTCGATGGCCTCTTCTTCCTCCGAAGGCTCAGGCACGTCGATGTATTCTTCCGTATATTCCTCCCCCAGCACCTGGGCCATAATCTTTTCGGACAGATTCTTCAAAGTATCATTGGCATCATCCCCCGTCCAGATCTTGGCAAAGGCAATTTCCAATTCCACCCAGAAATTGCTGGTCTCGATCATCTTCGGCATGGGCACGGAATTTTCATATTCTTCCAAAAAGGCCGCCGCATTGGGATCGTCATAAGTGGAACCGCCCGCATACACAGGAAGCTTTCCCGTCCTGGCATATAGATCGTCCGCCGCATACTGCGTCAGATAGACTGCAAAGTCGTTGGCCATCTGCTTTTTCTCAGAATATCCGTTGACCGCAATACACTGGGTCACAGACAAAGAGGAAGACTGCAGCTGCTCGCTCACATCCGGCAGCATGGACATTCCGTACGCATAGTTAAAATCCCCCTCTTTCGCCGCATTCTCTATCTTTAAGAGGGCGTCCGAGGTAGCCACCGTATACACAATCTTTCCGTCCATGAAATCCTGTAAGACACCGTCATAGCTGATTTCTTTCGTGTCAATGGAAAAGAATTGATTCAAATCCTGGTATACCCGCAGGCAGCGGATGGTCTCCTCATTATATATATGAATGGAATCTGACCGGTCTCCGTTTTCACCGCCCACATCCATATAATTTCCCACAAAGAAATAATTATAAAAAATATCTGACACATCCCATTTGAAGACAGCCTCCACCTGCTCCGGCGCATCATACACATCCGCGAAAGCAAGAATATCGTCAATGGTCTGGGGAAGCGCTTCTTCCATCTTAGCCTCCACAGCCTCTCTTGAAAGTTCCTGTGCCTGCTCTTCTCCGGCTGCTTCCTCCTCCACATCGCCGTTGTCCGCCTGTTCCTGAGAGGCCTGCGCTATCTCCTGGTCTCTTTGCGCCTCCAGCTGGGCCCTGGCCCAATCCTCCAGGTAAGTCTTGTTATACAAAAAGCAGCTGGTCTCAAAATAGAAAGGATATCCAATCTGCTTGTCATGGTAAGTCACCGCCCGGACCGCCGTCCCAGGCAGAACCTGGTTCATGGGAAGGACGCCTTCCGGAATTCTCACCTCCGATGCCAGCCCTGCCAGGTATGCCTTCTCCAGGGAATCGTTGCTTACAATATACAAATCCGGCACTTCCTCCGTCTTCAGAGACGCCTGGTTGATTGTTTCCAGATATTCAAGCCCCGGCGTATAGACCGGCACCACGCGCACATCGTCCTGATATTGGCCGTAGGAAACAGCCGCACTGTTTAGAAAATCCGTCAATGCTTCGTCCGTATACCACAAGTACAAAGTATCTCTATGTCCGAAAAGGAACTCCTCCTGTGTATCCTCTTCTTTCTTCTGTTCCTCCACAGTCATGCCAAGCCTGCCCATACCGTACAGTAAAACCGCCAGCAGCACAACCGCCAGAATCATTGCTAATCTTCTTTTTAGAGTCACTGCCGCTCTCCTTCTGCTTCTCTAATACACCTACGCAAAATGTCTATCATTTCATCCACATGCTCCTCTTTGATGATCAGGGGCGGTACAAAACGGATAATATCCGTTCCCGCATTGATGAGCACCAGGCCCTCGTCCATGGCCCGCTTAATGATCTCCCCCACGGGTCTGTCAAAGACAATTCCCTGCAGCAGTCCCACGCCCCGCCTTTGCTTCACACAAGCAAATTCCCTCACCAGCTCGTCCAGCCGGTTCTCCAGGTATGCCCCTGTCTTGTTCACATTGTCAAGCACATTTTCCTTCTCGAACAGCTCGATCACCTTACAGACTGCCGCACATGCCAGCGGATTGCCGCCGTAAGTGGTGCCGTGGTCGCCCGCCGCAAGGGAATGTGCTCCCACCTTTTCCGTCATCAGAAAAGCCCCCACCGGCACGCCGCAGCCTAAAGCCTTCGCGGTGGTCATCACATCCGGCTTCACCCCGAAGCGCTGCCAGGCATACATGGTGCCGGTGCGCCCCATGCCGCACTGGATTTCATCTAAAATCATCAGAATATCCCGTTCATCACAAAGGGCCCTGACACGCCGCATAAAGTCTTTTGTGGCAGGATAAATGCCGCCCTCTCCCTGCACGGTCTCAAACAAAATGGCACAGGTTTTGTCCGTCACCAAAGACGCAACGCTGTCAAAATCATTTAAATCGGCAAACTGAATGTGGCCGATCATGGGCGCAAAAGCCTCCCTGTAGTGGGCATTGCCTGTGACAGACAAAGCGCCCATCGTCCGTCCATGGAAGGAATGGTTCATGGCGATGATCTCATGGTCCGTGGTGCCGTCCTTTAAATATGCATATTTCCGGGCCGTCTTGATGGCGCCCTCCACAGCCTCCGCCCCGCTGTTGGTAAAAAAGACCCTATCCATACCGGAAATCTCTTTCAGTTTCTTTGCCGCCTCAATGGCCGGCAGATTATAATAATAGTTGGAGGTATGGATAATCTTATCTATCTGTGCCTTCAAAGCGTCGTTATACTCTTTCTTCTGATATCCCAGGGCAAACACAGCAATACCGGATACAAAATCCAAATATTTCTTACCCTCTATATCATACAAATACACACCCTCTCCCTTGTCAAAAACCACTTGATAACGGTTGTAAGTGTGTAAAAGAGCTTTCTCCGCCTCATCTATATATGTCTGCATTGTCGTACTCATGTCATTCTCCATTCCTAAGCGTCCCTACGCCGCCTGCCGCTTTGCATCCGATGTCATTCTCCCGCTTTTTCGGGACCGTCACTGTCTTTGATGATAGCTGTCCCGATACCATGGGTGGTGAAAATTTCCAGAAGAAGGCAGTGGGCAATCCTTCCATCCAGGATATGAACTCTTCCCACGCCCTCTCT
>CAJUFU010000110.1:303-3476 GCA_910585555.1 uncultured Lachnospiraceae bacterium | reverse complement strand
CCAGCTGTTTGGTGTATTGGTCAAAACAAAGCAGGAGAAACAAAGCCAGGACAGCGGCCCCGTTTCTTTTCAGGTTTTTCAATGAAAAGTTCATGGAAATAGGATTCCTTTCTGTTGCGGTGAAAGATATCAGCTGATGGTAAATAAATAGGCTGCAATCTGTGCCCGGGAACTGAAATCTTCTGTTTCCAGAAGTTCACGGACTTCTTCTTTCGTATAGAATTTTGCATCAATCTGCTCATTTTCCGAAGTATGGTCCTCAAAACTGCCCTCTACATCCACAAAAGCAATCTGTGTCTTGACATCGGAAAAAGCAACCGCGGCAAAGGAAGGCGGCAGGATGCTTCGGATGCCTTTGACGTTCAGTCCTGTCTCTTCGTATAATTCCCGCTGGATACATTCCTCTATGGATTCCCCCTCTTCTATCATGCCTGCACAGAGGTTGTAGATCAACCGGTTGACACCCATGCGGAATTCCCGCAGAAGAAGCATTTTATCCTCACAATAGGCTACGATAGACACGCCGCTTATCTTCTTCCCGATCATGTCCGGACCTGCAATCTCGTTGCGGCTGACAATCTCATACTTTTTCTCCCGGCCGGCCTTGTTGCGGTAAGTCAGTTCGTAGTTCTTTAAGTATCTGCCGTCTTTGACTTTTTCCATTTTCAGAAGTTCCATATCAGTCGTCCTTTCTCATTTGCTGTGCAAAGCTTGCATCCACTTTCTTGCGGGTCAGTTCCATCAGACCAAGTCCCGTCATATCCACCACGTTGGCAGGCACGGAATCCTGCCGTAAAAGTTTTCTCATATATTCAATCAGCTGTGTCTCATGCTCTTTTTGTTTCAGGTTGATAAAGTCTACCAAAATCATACCGGAAAGGTTCCTGGCACGAAGCTGTAAAGCGATCATCCGGGCAGCTTCCTGGTTGATTTTCACAAAAGTTTCCTCGGCATTTTTGCCGGTCTCACATTTACCGGTGTTGACGTCAATGGAAATCAACGCCTCTGTTGGCTCGATCACCAGATATCCGCCCGACTTAAGCCATACTTTTTTGTCCAAAAGTTCCTGGATACGTGCTTCCACCGCATACAATTTATGAAGGGGCAGAAACTTGTCTTCATAAAAGCGTATCGGGACGTCTGTGTCTTGAAAGGTTTCCTGTAAAGTCTCATACACAGCAGGCAGGTCTGTGATCACTTCGTCATACTCTGTTCGGTAGGTGTTTTGGACGAAGGTGATATAGTCGGGTTTACTGTGGTATAGGCAGCTATAGCAGGTGCGTTTGTCGGCGACGGCAAGGATGTGAGAAAGTGACCTGGTAAGTTCTTCCGCCTCCTGCTCTAGAGGGGATTCCTCCATTAACGTCCCTGCATTGGTGCGCACGATAATCCGATAATGTTCGGAAAGAAGCTGCAAGGATTCCAGACTGCGGAACCTGTTGAGCTGCTTTTTGCTTAACTTGGAGGATACCTGGACACTGCCTGCGGTTTCCTTCTCTTTTGCGCGGGTATCTTTTGGGGTTACATCCCTTGTCCCCACCACCACATAGCGGCCGGACAAGGATATCTTCGTTGTGACGCTTGCCAGTTTGGTCTTCATCGGTTCTTTGATGACCTGGACAAGGATTTCATCGCCGGTCTTTATGCTGCCGTCAGGTTTTCGGTTTACCACAATGGCGGCTTTTGCGTCGGCCATGGGAAGAAATGTCAGATACCTGCCGCCCAGATCAACAAAGGCGGCATCTATATTCTGGGAGATATTCTGTACTTTGCCAATATAGATATCTCCCACGGTTATCGCTTTTTCCTGCTGGGCGCGGGCAGAAAGGATTTGACCGCCGCTTAGGAGCAGGCTGAGGAGCTTATCCTGTAATTTCAGGATAAGGATTTTGCCGGTGGAGGTCATTTAGGCACCTCCCTGTAATAGAAGCGGCACAAACCGTCTTTCGTCCTTTTCTTCGGCAAGGTCTGCATAAGTCTCCAGTCTTGTCACCTGGATGTCATCCGGGGGTATCTTACAGCCGGTAAAATCACAGAATTTCTCGAAGACCACGGTAGGTTTGATATTGCCGCTGCTGCTGGCGTCCAGGGTCATCTGCAGGCAGGGGATGGTCAGGCGCTTTTCCAAAGGGTCTGTGTTAAACACTGCCGCTGCTGTTGACATGATTGCAGCTAATACCTGTGTTTCTCCCACGTGCATCTCATAAATGCCCTGCTTTAAATCGATTTCCAGAACACTCTTTTTGGTCTCCTTGGTATAGGGAATCTGTTCCTGCGCATAGAAAGATGCCGCGGCCTTTTCCAAATCAGAAATCGCAAGACAACCCTTTTTACTATGCAGTTGATAGGATGCGGCGGCAACACTGGCCATGGCGTTTTTAACTGTGTCGGCCAGTATACGGGCATCCAAAATCTGTACACCCTCCACCATGGTCTGATTGAGAGCAGATACCAACTCCTGGGTTCCTCTCAGGGAATTGACTTCTATATCCAGATACTCTCCCAGACTCTCGATGCCAACCCCGAGAGGCGCGGCGAAAGACATAATCTGGTGGGGGCTGAACCCTTCCGAATAGCGGATGTCAATCCCGGCACGGCGGATTGCCTTCTGAAAAAAGCGCATCATATCCAGGTGGCCGATGAATTTCATGGACCCGTATTTTGCAAATTTTATCCTGATCTTCATGCTTCTTTCATCCCTTCCTCATAGCATACCCCGCCGCCAAAACGCTTGGCGCCGCAGCCCTGGCATTTCATCCGGCAGTTCTCAGACACAATCCCTTCTTTAGCTTTCTTCCACTCTCTTAAGAGAAATTCTCTGGTAACGCCGCAGTCTATGAAATCCCAGGGAAATATTTCATCATCGGCCCGCTCCCTGGTAGTATAAAATCCGATGTCCAGACCGCAGTCTGCAAAGCTTTCAAGCCATACCTCATTGCGGAAGGATTCGCTCCAGGAATCGAACATACAGCCTCGTCTATAGGCGGTGAGAATGGCCTGTCCCACCCGCCTGTCTCCTCTGGCAAAGACGCCCTCTAAGACACTGACGTCCGCTTCATGCCAGTTGTATTTGATGCTCTTTTGGTTGAGCTGTGCCATAATGCCCTGTTTGGTCTGATGAGCCTTATCCAGGAATTCTTCTTTGGTGCACATGGGCGCCCACTGAAAGGGCG
>CAJUFU010000110.1:0-293 GCA_910585555.1 uncultured Lachnospiraceae bacterium | reverse complement strand
GGGCGTAAAAGGTTTTGGAATAAAAAAGGAGGTGCTGGTGACAATCTGCACTCTGCCATTTACCCGCTTTTCTTTGGGCACAGTCTCGAAGAAGACAGCTGCAATCTTGTTGGAGAGCTCTCCGATTCCTCTGATATCTTCTGGCGTCTCGGTGGGCAGTCCCAGCATAAAGTACAGTTTTACCCTGGTCCAGCCGCCCGCAAAGGCCAAGGCGGCGCCTTTCAAAATGACTTCTTCGGTCAATCCTTTATTGATCACGTCCCGAAGACGTTGACTGCCGGCTTCCGGGGCAA
>CAJUFU010000109.1 GCA_910585555.1 uncultured Lachnospiraceae bacterium | reverse complement strand
TAATTTTTATCAAAAAAGATTTTTACCCATAGACACAAAATTTTTTACAGCCTCGATGCTTTTGAAAGGGCACTTGGATAGATATATTAAAAAGTGTAACCAACTGTAACCAATTACTCCAGTAACAAAAAATGGGGAAACCTCAATAAAATCAAGGTTTCCCACACCTTTAGCCAATGCGGAAGATGGGACTTGAACCCACACGATGAACCCATCACTAGATCCTTAGTCTAGCCTGTCTGCCAATTCCAGCACTTCCGCATACGTTACACAACGCATTTAATATAATACTGTCTAAGGAAGCAAATGTCAAGAGTTTTTACAAAATAATTGTCAAACTTTTCAAAAAACACTTTAATCAATCTCTCGTCCCCAGGAAAGATCTCCATTATCCACATGATAATTGATATTTGCTTTTCTCGCCTGACTGCCTAAGTCACGCACACCCAGCGTGTAATTCTTTCCGTCCTTAATAAAATGTGTCCCACACTGGCGAAACTCAAAATCTACCTTGTGCGCAATGCATTGATTCCGTATGGAAAGCACCCACCCATAATCAAGCGGTCTGGCGTTTCTGTCCGATTCACCGCCAACTACTACTAATTCAATATGATCAAGATAGGCGGAAAGGTTTATTGCCTCAATCAATGGCTGGCAGATAATATTTTTATGCTTGATCGGCAGTTCCTTGAAAATGGAAAGCCTGTAATCCGCTCTGTCTTGGTTTTCTACCGTACAGCCGACTGTGACATTCGCGTATCCATCGTTCCAGTCCTCCGGGATACAATCCATAAACCGCTCAATACGCTTTGTCAAAAACAGAAAGTGCAGGTCTGAACGCTCCTGTATCATCTCCCAGCATTCCGGACGCCATTCATCGGCATCCTCAAGTAGAAAATCAGTGGAGAAGCACAGATATACAGTCTGACCCGATTTGATTTTGTATGCCCCCGATTTATTTTTCTCGATAGGGGCGTAGAAATTATCAGTCTTTACAATATTGTTTGTATCAATCCCACGCTTGCAATCCCCCTTATGAATGTAACAATACTGACATCCCTCGCTATGTTTGTGACAACCACGCCACGGATTCCACATTGCCATATGCACGCACCCCGCTAAATGCCGTTTTTCTCTGTCTATTACTGTAAGCTGTCAATGTATCACCTCATAACGCAGCCTAAGGTATGAGTTGTCCAAAACTACACATTCTTGTAATTTCAATACACTTATTTTTGATAATTCGCTTTCTGACAATAAAGATTTTCCGTCAATCAAAGTGGAGGTATCTTTACCACCGATCAATACAGGCGCCACCACAATATCAATATAATCTATCAGCTTTTCACGAAGAAACATACCGTTTAATGTACCGCCCGTTTGTATCGTTATCCGCTCACAGCCATACTCTGCCTTGAGTGTTGTAAGAACATTTTTCAGAGATAGTTCCTTTTGATATATGATATGAAGATTATCTTCTTCCATTTCAAATGCCGGATGTTCTTCGTTGGATGTAACCAACACAAATTGTTTGGATAAAGCACAAAAATACTGTATGCCATGTTCCTTTAAATGTTGATTATCAATTACTACAAAAGAGACGGGCGTTTTATTTGGCATGTCTGCCGTATTAATACCAATCTTTGCCTGCACTCTTCCGGAATTAAGGGACCATAGATCGGTTGTCTGCTCTATTTCATAATATTGATGTAACCCTTCTTTCAGGCCTGTGATTTTAGGAAAATCCTTATCCACGTCTAAATCGTCTGATGCGCCGGTGCTGATTTTGCCATCAACAGACATTAGCATAAATAAGGTTGTAATCGGTCTATCCATTTTATCTCTCCAACTTCCGCTTAAAAACCAAGTGTTTTCTTTATCAAACTATATCCATTGTATAAATGCGGTTTTGTCTTCACTATTATACCCTGCTTTTTTGTAAAATTCCAAGGTACTTTCCTTCTTAGAACCTGTAAGCAGCATCATTTTATAGCAGTTTTCTTTTAGAGCTATCTCTTTTGCAAAATTCAAGCATTGCGTTGCCAAACCTCTTTTTCTAAACTTTTCATCCGTTATCACATTTTCAATCAAAGCATAAGGCCGTTGGCTGTGCGTCAGGTTTGGAATAATGATGCAGACACATGATGATAGGATTTTTCCATCTTCTACAGCAACAATCACATGATGATTTTTATCCTGAAAAATCTCATCCCAAATCTGTAAAAGTTCAGCCGTTTTTTCCGGCATGGGATTATCATGTAGCTGCATATACAATCTTAATAGCCCGTCTAAATCGTTTTTCACTATTTCTCTAATCATACACGGCATCCTTTTTTATTGTTATACCTTCATTATTACACCCTATCTTAAATCAAGACACATCCTGACAAAGTCAAAATACGCATTCTCAATTTTAAAATACGCCGGCATCAGCCCCACACGTCTAAATCCATATTTTTCATACAGATGAATGGCGCCTGCGTTATCACTTCTTACTTCCAGCATGATGATTTCTATACCGGCTTTGCGGGCATAGGCAATCAGTTGATCGAGCAGCATACTGCCAATGCCCTTGTTCCAATGTGCCTTTATCACAGTCAGCCCCAATTCGGCAAGGTGGCTCATACGACGGGGATATCCGCTTAAGCTCCCCTCCCCGATCAGCTCTTCCCCCTTCCATGCGCCATAATGGACAGAACGTTCCGATTCCTGCTCCTGTTTCAGATATTCTTTTTCCTGCTCTATGGTGACCGGAAGCCCCTCTTCTCCAAAAGTCAGATAATCCGTTTCTGCGCCTATCTGCTTTAGATAGGCAATCATCTTTTGGGCATCCTCCGGCGTAAGTTCCCTTATTGTAATGTATTCCATATTCTCCTCCATTCCTAAACGTTTACGCGACAAGGGGCCCCACCTCATTTACCGTTTTGAAACTTAAGACAGACCGCCCCCTGGGGACAGGCCTCCACACAGGCACCGCACCGGATGCACTCTGCCGACTGGGGATCTTTTACCAGGTCCACTTCCATCTGACACGTCCTTTTACACTTTCCGCAGCCATTACATTTCTGTGTGTCCACTTCCAGGTGGTAAATACTGATTTTATTGAACAGCCCATATATGGCCCCAAGGGGGCATAAAATACGGCAAAAGAACCGATACACAAAGATACATCCCGCAACCGTCACCAAAAGGACTGCCATTTTTAAGGTAAAAAGTGCTCCGATCGACTTTCTAAGGCCCTCATGCGCCGCCAATAGGAATATACCGCCCTCCAGCGTCCCTGCCGGGCAGATATACTGACAAAAAGCCGGTTTTCCCATCCCCATATAGTCCGTGACAGCAATAGGAAGTATCAGGACAAAGACCACAAGCACAACATATTTGACCGCTAAAAAGGCTTTCTTCACTTTCCATTTCGGCGTAGGAACCTTATGTATCAGCTCCTGCAAAAGGCCGAAGGGACACAACCAGCCGCACACTGCCCTGCCCAAAAGCACCCCAAAAGCCAGAAGAAGGCCTGTCACATAGAAGCTGAAATTGAATTTCGAAGAGCCATTTACCGCCTGCAGCGCTCCAATCGGACAAGCAAATCCGGCCGCAGGGCAGGAATAGCAGTTTAAGCCCGGATTACAGAAATATTTCCATTTTCCCGTATAGATTCTGCTGCCCTGAAAATTTAAAAGGTGTGCGTTGGAACAGCCAAAAGCAATTATTTGTAACAGTTTTCGTTTGAGAGATAGTTTTCGTTTCATGCAATCACCCCAGTCCAGATCGGAAGAGCGTCGTGTAGGGAAAGAGTGTAGGCTATAGTGTAGAT
>CAJUFU010000108.1 GCA_910585555.1 uncultured Lachnospiraceae bacterium | reverse complement strand
TTTAGCAAAAGAATTAGGCATATCAAGGCAGGCAGTATCAAAATGGGAAACAGGAACGACTATTCCCGACTTAGAAGTTTTATTGAAAATTTCTAAATTATATAACATCACCATAAATGACATATTAGAACCAAAGATACAGCCACAGCGGATAACTGATTTTGAGCAGATTTCAACAATTTCTGAAAAAGAACTAAAACAAGTTTTAGAACAGTTTGACACTAATTCTCTTGTAACAGCTTTAATGGGGGCATCTCCCGAAACAAATAGTTTTTGCGAAAGGTTGTTTCCAGACATTGATTTTGAAATGGCAAGAAAAAATATAGGCAGAATTAGGATAGAAACTGTTGAGGATATGCAGAACCAAATTATTTCTATGGTAAACTTACAGGCTATGGAGGAGAAATAACCATTTAATAAAATTTATATCTACACTTTACAACCCTTATCAGATGAATACTTATTGGCCCTTTTTGTGACAGCTATGTCATACTCATGCATTAACATACAGGATATTGTAGGCAAAATTTTCTCAACCACTAGTTTTCTAAAAGGGCTTGTTTTTAACAGAAAGTTGTGACAAAATATGACTTAGTCAACTCTGACCCCTAGGGATAGTTTGACACCAGAATGTAATAAAAGTAATAAGTGAAAGAATCAGGATGATAGTTATGAGTCAATATATGTCTATTGGAAAAGTCTCAAAATTAAAAAATGTAAGCATCAAATCCTTACGCTACTACGATCAAATCGGTATTTTAAAACCTGCTTTTATCAACACAGAGACCAATTATCGTTACTATACGATGGACCAGCTCTACCTTTTAGACGCAATCACTGTCTGTATCAAGCTGGGAATCCCTTTAAAAGATCTGAATAACTATGTAGAGAGGAATTCCATTAATCTGCAGAAACTCCTCTATGACGGCAAGATACTGGCCGAGCAGAAGATTATGGAAATCCACAACTGTCTGGGAACCTTACAGGAAACCCTGCAGAATATGGCCAGCCCCGTCACCGGACTGGCTAAGATTCCTGAAAGCAAGAGCGGTATCCTCCTGCCTGACGGTTTCTATCATAATGAGATTGTACGGCGCAAAATGCTGACGGTGCCCTTAGAAGATATGGATATTCCCAAATACTACGGTCAATATATCCTGAAACTCTTCGTAACAGCGCAGCAGTTGGGGACCGCCGTAGCCTATCCCTCCGGCGTACTGCATGAATACCGCAAAGGGGTATACCAGCGCCATATGTTCCTCACAATAACCGGCGATGCGCCCAAACTGCCTGATGGCTCCGAGCGGAGTGTCCGCACCATTGAAGAGGGGGATTTTGCCTGCCGCAGAATCTCTACCCATATGTCAGACTTTGATGCTGTTAAGGAAGAGATGAAAGAAGTCTTAAAAAGTGATGAATTCTGCATCATAGAGACAGATACGCTCTCGGAAGAAAACAAAAAGGACGGATATCCTTTTGAATTGGAATACAAAATATCCTAGGCGCAGACCCCATTCCGTTGCTTCAATCACGTTTCAGCTGGTACAGGATTTCCTCGAATGGCACGCCGTCTGTGGGCGGTGTCTGGAGTTCTAGGGAGGCTATGATGCATTTTTTCACGAATCCGGAAGCTTTGCGCACAGACCTGTCAAAGGGTACTCCTTTCACTGCGTCCGCCGCGATAATGGATGCAAACACGTCACCTGTGCCGCAGCGCTCCGCGCCGGCCTTATGGATGCGTATAAAACCGGAGCGCACATCTGTCTTCGGTTCTTTCACATACACGAAGTTGGCAATAAACTCTCCCTGGGGAATCCCCGTAATAACCACCCGTGACGGCCCCATGCAAGCCAGTTCCTGGGCCATGGCATATAATTCTTTCCGTTTCCAGCCCTGCGCCTTATAAGGCATGTCCGTCAGATGGCAGGCCTCTGTCAGATTTGGCGTAATGATATCTGCCAGTGCGACCAGCTTTCCCAGCTCTTTACACAACTCTACCGTATAGGCAGAGTATAATCTTCCATGATCTCCCATCACCGGATCCACGATCACCAAGGTATCTTCCTTAGAAAAGTCGCGGATAAACCGCTTCACGATATCAATCTGCCTCACAGAACCCAGATAGCCGGTGGCAATGCCCTCGAATTTGAGGAGGATCTTATCCCAGTTCTCAATATACGCTTCCATCCGGTCTGTATAATCATCCATAAAGAAATTAGGAAACGCCGTATTATTGGAAAAAATAGAGGTAGGCAGAGGACATCCCTGCACCCCCATATAGGAAAGAATCGGAAGTATCACCGTCATGGCACACCTTCCGTATCCTGCAATATCGTTGATCACTGCAATTTTTTTCTGCATCTTCTCCCCACTTCCACAGTTTTGATTCTCCATACAAAATGGAGATGACACAACTGTCATATAGCCATGTCATCTCCTACATTTTACCCTGCTTTTGATTCTTTTACAACATTTATTCTTTCACAATATCTTCAGCCACTGCCGCAGCCACTTTCCCCTTCACCTCGTCGGAGGCCTGCTCTAAGCCGCTGATATTCACATTGCGGGTAACTTTCGCATCAAAGGTTCCCGCTTTCATAATGTCTGCAAGATCAATTCCCACAGTCTCCTTCATGGACTCAAACAATTTCGCCATAACCGCTGGCACATTGCCTGCCATATCGCCCACACCCTCGGAACCGCCGATAATGGTAATCTTGTCAATCTGGCTAAGGGGCTCTGAAATCTTGCCGGCAATCTCAGGCAGTACGTCTATGAGCATCTCTGCCATAGCGGCATTGTTGTATTTCTGATAAGCTTCCGCCTTCTTCTCCATGGCTTCCGCCTCCGCAAGGCCTTTGGCCCTGATTGCCTCCGCCTCTGCCATACCTTTGGCACGGCTGGCTTCCGCTTCTGCTTCCCCCACAAGACGGATACCCACAGCCTCCTGCTCCTTGGCAAATTTCTGAGCTTCTGCGGTGGCCTTTAAAGCATCTGCCTCTTTCTCCCGCTCAAACTTCTCCGCCTCCGCCTTTTTCTGGCGCTCATACAGCTCTGCCTCAGACTGCTGCTGGCGTGCGAACTTATCCGCTTCGGCCTTCTTCTTGACCTCTGCATCCAACGCTTTCTCCCGCACTTCCGCCTCGCGCTGCTTTAAGATAACTTCTTTCTCCTGCTTGGCTATACTCGCCTCTGCAGTGGCAATCTCGATTGTCTTTCGCTGTTCCTGCTGCTGAATACTGTAAGCCGCATCCGCCTCGGCCCGCTTGGTATCCTCCACTTTCTTCAATTCCGCCTGCTGTAAGGCAAGTTCATTATTCTTCTTGGCAATCTCTCTGGCCGCATCGACACGAGCGTCATTGGCCTGTTTATCCGCCTCGGCTTTGGCCACTGCAATCTCCTTATCCGCCTCCGCCTTGGCGATCGCCGCCTTCTTCTTAATCTGGGAAATGTTATCGATACCCAGATCGTCTATCACACCATTTCCGTCTGCAAAATTCTGCACGTTGAAACTGACAATATCAAGGCCCATGGCCGCCAAATCCGGCTCCGCATTTTCTTTTACCAGCTCCGCGAATTTCTGTCTGTCGCTGACCATCTCCTCTAACCGCATACGGCCCACGATCTCACGCATATTGCCTTCCAGCACTTCTCTGGCAATGCCCGCGATATACTGGGTGTTCTGGTTTAAGAAGTTCTGTGCCGCCCTGGCCAGTTTCTCCGGCTCGGCGCTGATCTTTACATTCACCGCCGCATCCACCTGGATATTGATATAATCCGCCGTAGGCACTGCGTTGGATGTCTTCACATCGATGGCAATCAGCTTTAAACTCAGCTTATCCAGGCGCTCGAAGAAAGGAATCTTCACGCTGGCCTTGCCGATGATCACCTTTTTGCGAAGGCCGGAAATGATAAAGGCTGTATCCGGCGGCGCCTTTTTGTATCCTGTGGCCA
>CAJUFU010000107.1 GCA_910585555.1 uncultured Lachnospiraceae bacterium | reverse complement strand
GGATACCAAGAATGGGGCATATCCGGTCTAAGAAGAGAATTTCTGTGAAATTTATCTTCTCCCGTTCTGCAGGCAGAACGCGGATAATCGGATAAAATGAAAGATTGGAAAGAGAGCGGAGAGGTCTGCTCTCTTTTTTTGTGGGAGAAGAAAAGGAAAAATGTAGAAAAAGCTTGACGGAGGTTACATAATATATTATAATAACATACGTTACTAAAAAGATATTTAGTATAGGGTTACAGGAGGGGAATATTCTTATGGCGAGGAAAGAGACTATCACAAAAAGCGACATATTGAATACGGCGTTTGACATCACGAGGGAGGAAGGATTTTCTAAAGTAAGTGCCAGAACATTGGCGGCTAAGGCAGGTTGTTCGACACAGCCAATTTTCAGGGTGTATAAGAACATGGAAGAATTGGGAGATGATCTTTTTATGAAGGCCATCGAGTTTTTCAGTGCTTATTATACAGCATTTCCCAAGATGAATGATACACCTTTTGTCAATCTGGGGATTGCCTATATTCGTTTTGCTGAGGAAGAACAGCAGTTATTCAGGCTTTTGTTCCTTTCTGAGGACCGTCATGGCAAGAGCCTGTATGATATGTTAAACGGCAGGAACGGCGCAGTAGTCCGGGAGATTAATAATGCAAAATTTTATGGCTGTAAAGATCCAAGCGGTATGTTTATGAAGATGTGGATATTTATTCATGGTGCTGCCTGTATGGCATTGACGGGGGATTACGATCTGCAGGAAGAAGACACAATCAAGCTGTTGGAGGAGTCCTACAACGCTTTTCAGAATATCTGACGATGCATCGATAGAAAGGGTGTTTGTACTATACAATGGCGATAGAGAATCGTTATGACATTATAACAAGGATTAATGAATATTATAATAAAATGAGCAAAGGCCAGAAAGCGATATCTGCTTTTATTTACGATCATTACGATCAGGCGGTATTTATGACTGCGGCGAAGCTGGGCGATACGGTGGGAGTGAGTGAATCCACGGTGGTGCGTTATGCCATGTTCATTGGTTATAATGGCTATCCAGAATTTCAAAGAGACTTGGAATACTGGGTGCAGAATAAGATCAATTCCGTGCAGAAGATAGGTGCTAAATACGGCAAAAGCACACAGTCGGAAATCTTAACCTCCGTCCTGCAGTCTGATATTGAGAAGATACAAGATACCATCCATAATATGGATCCGGTGGCTTTCGAGACGGCGGTGGATATTATCTTAGAGGCTAAGAGTGTCTATGTGATGGGGGTCAGGAGTTGTGAGCCCCTGGCGGATTTTCTGCATTTTTATCTGAATATGATTCGTGGAAACGTGGTGCTTCTAAAGACCACCAGTGTTTCCGAAACCTTTGAACAGATGATTCGTATCGATGAGCAGGATGCTATGATTGGTATCAGCTTTCCCCGGTATTCCATGAGGACATTAAAGGCCATGGAATTTGCCAATGATAGAAATGCCAAGGTGATTGCGGTGACAGATTCCGTTCATTCTCCGATGAACCTGTATTCCTCCTGTAATCTTCTTGCCAGGAGTGATATGGTTTCCATTGTAGATTCCCTGGTGGCGCCTCTTAGTGTGATCAATGCGCTGGTGGTGGCAATGTGTCTCAAACGTCCGGAGGAAGTGAAGGATAATTTGAAGAATTTGGAAGAAGCCTGGAATAATTATCAAGTATACTTAAATGATGAGATTAATTTTATTGACGAGGAGCCGATGTTAAATTATCCTCTTCGCAGGAAGACGTAAGTAGTGATGAGTAAAGTGATTGTGATTGGCGGCGGTCCGGCCGGTATGATGGCGGCGTTTGCCGCTGCAGAGAATGGGCACAGGGTCCTGCTTTTGGAAAAGAATGAGAAACTTGGCAAGAAGCTATATATTACAGGCAAAGGAAGATGTAATGTGACCAATGCCTGTGAGCGGGACAAGTTTTTTGAAAATATAGTTAGTAATCCTAAATTTTTATATAGCGCATATCATGCCTGTGATAATAGGAAACTGATGGAGGTAATCAAAAATGCCGGCTGTCCTCTCAAAGTAGAACGGGGAGAGCGGGTATTTCCGGTGTCAGACCATGCTTCCGATATTACCGCAGCGTTTCAGCGTTTGCTGAAAGAAAAGGGGGTGCAGATTCGTCTTCATACCACGGTGCTGGATGTGGCTGTTAAAGATGGACAGGTGTCGGGGGTAAGGCTTGCAGACGGGAGTATGCTTACGGCAGATGCCGTGGTGGCGGCCACGGGCGGGTTGTCTTATCAGACCACAGGGTCTACCGGAGACGGATATGGTATGGCGCAGACGTATGGACATACGGTCAAGGAATGTGCCCCTGCCTTGGTGCCGATGGAGACGGCAGAGGACTGGTGCAGATCGCTTCAGGGATTATCTTTAAAGAACGTGACGCTTACCATGACTTGCAAAAAGAAGCAGATTTACCAGGGGTTTGGTGAAATGCTCTTTACACACTTTGGCGTCAGCGGCCCTTTGGTATTATCCGCCAGCAGTTATTATAACAGATGTAAGGAAAAAGATTCTATTTGGCTGGCAATAGATTTGAAGCCTGCCTTATCTGTGGAGCAGCTGGATAAGCGCTTCCTGCGCGAGTTTGAGGAGAATCACAACAGACAGATTAAAAATGTGCTGGGTAATATTTACCCGGCTAAACTGGTTCCGGTTATGCTTCTGGTCTGTGACATTGGCGGGGAGCAAAGAGTAGGTGAGGTGACGCGCAGACAGAGGCAGAGGCTGGTAGAGGTGACTAAGAATCTTTCTATGCAGGTAAAGCGCCTGAGAGGTTTTGACGAGGCGATTATTACCCAGGGCGGTGTGGCAGTGAAAGAAATCAATCCTTCTACCATGGAGTCAAAGCTGGTGCAGGGACTTTATTTTGCCGGAGAAGTCCTGGATGTAGACGCTCTGACAGGCGGCTTTAACTTACAGATTGCCTGGTCTACAGGATATCTGGCAGGAGCCAGTATTTCATAGATGAAGAATAAAATTTATAACGCTGGGTTTGTGTCTGCGCGCTGCCTGACATAAACTCGTTGATGGCAAAAGGCAGCGCAGAAATGAGGAGGATGAGATGGGTTTTAATATTGCAATTGATGGGCCGGCAGGGGCAGGAAAAAGTACCATCGCTAAGAAAATAGCGGCAAAGAAAGGATATATCTATGTGGACACAGGGGCAATGTACCGCGCTATGGCCTTGTATTTGTTGAGAGAGCATGTGAATCCTGCACAGACAGAAGAGATTGATAAAAGGTGCCAGGATGCCGATATTACCATTGCCTATGAGAATGGCGAGCAGGTAGTGTATTTAAATGGCGAGAATGTGAACGGCTATATCCGCACGGAGGAAGTGGGCAACATGGCGTCAGTCAGCAGTCCTAATCCCAATGTGCGCAAAAAACTGGTGGAATTACAGCAGAAGCTGGCGGCCGATGCAGATGTTGTCATGGATGGCAGGGATATCGGCACCTGTGTACTGCCGGGTGCCCAGGTGAAAGTGTATCTGACAGCGGACAGCAGCGTGCGTGCCATGCGCCGCTATAAGGAGCTTGTGGCAAAAGGGGTGTCCTGTGACCTTGCGACGATTGAACAGGATATCATCGAGAGAGACAGGCAGGATATGACCCGGGAAATCTCACCTTTAAAGCAGGCGGAGGATGCTGTTTTGCTGGATTCCTCCCATATGACGGTGGACGAAGTGGTGGATGCCGTGATTGGCTTGTGTGAGGCATAGAGGAGGAGATTACAGTATGGAAGTGATCCTGGCAGAACATGCGGGTTTTTGCTTTGGTGTGAAACGTGCGGTAGAGCAGGTCTATGAACAGGCGGCCACGGGCAAGCCGATTTATACATACGGCCCTATCATTCACAACGAGGAAGTGGTGAAGGACCTGGCGGGGAAGGGTGTACAGGTGATCGAGAGCCAAGAGGACCTTATGCAGATTAAGGAGGGAACGGTGGTGATTCGTTCCCACGGTGTGTCCAGAGAAATCTGCGAAGATCGGAAGAGCGTCGTGTAGGGAAAGAGTGTAGGCTATAGTGTAGATCT
>CAJUFU010000106.1 GCA_910585555.1 uncultured Lachnospiraceae bacterium | reverse complement strand
TTGAAGAAATGTGTACAGTGGCACAGGGCGTTCATCATGGCTGTGCTCCTATCCCCGAGGAAGCAAAGTGGGTGCAGGCGAAGGAAGTAAAGGATATTTCCGGTCTGACACACGGCGTAGGCTGGTGCGCTCCTCAGCAGGGTGCATGTAAGCTGACCCTGAACGTGAAGGAGGGTATTATTCAGGAAGCGCTCGTGGAGACCATCGGATGTTCCGGTATGACTCACTCCGCAGCCATGGCTTCCGAGATTTTGCCGGGTCTTACGGTTATGGAAGCACTGAACACGGATCTGGTGTGCGATGCGATTAACACGGCAATGAGAGAGCTGTTCTTACAGATTGTATATGGACGTACACAGTCTGCATTCTCCGAGGATGGACTTCCGGTAGGCGCAGGTCTTGAGGATCTTGGTAAGGGCTTAAGAAGCCAGGTTGGTACGATGTACGGTACGCTTAAGAAAGGGCCCCGTTATCTGGAGATGGCGGAGGGTTATGTGACCGGCATCGCGCTTGATGCGAATGACGAGATCATCGGTTACAAGTTTGTAAGTCTTGGCAAGATGACCGACTTTATCAAGAAGGGCGACGACCCCAATACAGCATATGAGAAGGCTTGCGGTCAGTATGGCCGTGTGGACGATGCTGTGAAGATTATTGATCCCAGATGCGAATAGGCTGCAACAGTTCAGCCAGAACAATAGTTAAAAGGGAGCTATACAAAAATCAGGAGGAGAAGATAAGATGGCTTTATTTGAATCATATGAAAGAAGAATTGATAAAATCAATTCCGTATTGAGCAGCTATGGCATTTCTTCTATCGAAGAAGCTGAGAAAATCACAAAAGACGCCGGCCTGGATGTATATGAGCAGGTGAAGAAGATCCAGCCTATTTGTTTTGAGAACGCATGCTGGGCATATACCGTAGGCGCGGCTATCGCAATCAAGAAGGACTGCAAGAAGGCGGCTGACGCTGCTGCAGCGATTGGTGAGGGCCTGCAGGCATTCTGTATTCCCGGCTCCGTGGCCGATACTCGTAAGGTTGGCCTTGGTCATGGTAATCTTGGCAAGATGCTCCTTGAAGAGGAGACGGACTGCTTTGCATTTCTGGCAGGTCATGAGTCCTTTGCGGCGGCTGAGGGTGCAATCGGTATTGCGGAGAAGGCAAACAAGGTACGTCAGAAACCTCTTCGCGTTATCCTGAATGGTCTTGGAAAAGACGCGGCTAAGATCATTTCCAGAATCAACGGCTTTACCTTTGTAGAGACCGAGTACGATCCTTATACTAACGAAGTGAAGGAAGTAAGCAGAACGCCTTATTCCGAGGGCCTTCGTTCCAAAGTAAACTGCTACGGCGCTAACTCCGTTCCCGAGGGAGTGGCAATCATGTGGAAAGAGAACGTGGATGTATCCATTACCGGTAACTCCACGAACCCCACAAGATTCCAGCATCCTGTGGCTGGTACATACAAGAAGGAGAGAACAGAGGCAGGCAAGAAGTACTTCTCCGTTGCTTCCGGCGGCGGCACGGGTCGTACCCTGCATCCCGATAATATGGCTGCGGGCCCTGCATCCTATGGTTTCACGGATACGCTTGGCCGTATGCACTCTGACGCGCAGTTTGCAGGTTCTTCCTCCGTTCCGGCGCATGTGGAAATGATGGGTCTGATCGGTATGGGTAACAACCCGATGGTAGGCGCTACCGTGGCTGTTGCGGTTTCGATCGAGGAAGCGGCTAAGGCTGGGAAGTTTTGATTAACTGGAATTAGAAATACCCAAACACCATATAAAGACAGAAAAAACGCCATGATTCTTATGAATTGTGGCGTTTTTAGATACAATATCGGCGTATTTTTGCCGAAAATTGGAGGAAAAGGATATGGAGTTCAAATTAGCTAAGAAATGTGACGCAGAAAAGGTATATGCACTTGTACAGGAGACTATCAAGGTGGTCTATCCGAAATACTACTTGAAAGAAATTGTAGATATGTTTTGCGAATTTCACAGTCGTGAAAATATGATAAAGGATATTGAAGTTGGAAATACATACATTTTGGTGGAAAATGAAGAGATAATTGGCACCGGAACAAAGCATGGAAATCATATTACAAGAGTTTATGTTTTGCCACAATATCAAAAAAGAGGCTATGGATCTTTTATTATGAACCAGTTGGAAGAAATGATAAAGGAAAAGTATGATTATGTTGATATAGATGCCTCGTTGCCGGCTTGCAGATTATATACTCATTTAGGGTACCAAACCGTAGATCATGGAATTTGCGAATGTAAAAATGGTGTAATACAGGTTTATGAAATCATGAAAAAACAAATAATAAACGAACCATTAGAGCAGTTGATTATTAGACCATATAAGCCAAAGGATGCAGAGGCGATAGTAAGCTGGATTAAAGATGAAAGGGCTCTTCGCAAATGGAGCGCTGATAGATATGGTGCGTACCCAATAACAGCGGAGTATATTAACTATAAATATCTGAAATGTAATGGTGATTGTGAGGAGCCGGATAATTTTTATCCCATAACAGCTGTGGATGCAAATGGTCCGGTTGGTCATTTGATACTGCGCTATACGAATAAGGCAAAGACAATAATCCGTCTGGGATTTATTATTGTTGATGACAGTAAGCGTGGTCTGGGTTACGGGAAAAGAATGATACAGATGGCGATGAGATATGCCTTTGAAATGCTGAAAGCAGAAAAAATAACCTTGGGTGTTTTTGATAACAACCCTTCGGCATACTATTGCTACAAAGCAGCCGGATTTAAAGAAATTCCCATGAAAGAAGATATAGTCTTTGAAATACTCGGAGAAAAGTGGAAATGTATAGAATTGGAGATAAACAAGGAATCAATTACTTAGAAAACTATTACGCAAATTATGATGGAGGAAAACATAATGGACCAAGGTAAAATGGAGTTGCTCAGAATAGGGGCAGATGATGCGGTGGAATTATGGAAAATTCAGGTGGAGGCTTTTGCTTCGCTGTACGAAAAGTATAGACACACAGCTACCAGTCCGGCTTCTCAGGACACTTGCCGAATACATCAATGGATAAGTGGGCTCCTTTCTTTGGGTGTGGAAAGGGATTTCCAGATCTGTCGGCTTTTTGCAAACTGTGTCAGTTCGTTTTCAAACCTGCCGATATGGTTAAAGGATATCCTGATATGCTGTCTGGCGCAGCATTCCAGAAAAGTCTTTTGATTTACAATGCTGTTGCTTACAGTGAAGATTATGCACTCCACCATAACGAAAGGGGAAATAGATTGCAACGAATGACACAATGGAAGAGAACGGGAAAAATTATGATAAACCAACAAATTTAAAATATCTTGTCGTATAGAAATGCCCGTGTTATATTGTGGGAAAGGGATAGCCGAGTTGCAAAAATAAATAAAGCCTATTTTGTCACTTGTGAAGGTAGGCTTTGATTGTGGAATAATGAGGGGCAAAGATGAATTTACTCAGAGAGAAATTGCACTGGATCTGGAAAAGAGTTTTGCAGGCATACGCGGATTACAGGGTGACGGTAAGCGCGGTTGCGTTTTTTACAATTTACGGAGCAGTTCATAATTTCCTCGGTATTTTTGATTATGATGTAAGAGAGAAAATGCTGATCTGGAAATGCTTTGATTACAAGGCGGAAATATACGGCGCTATGCTGCCTCTTATCTGTGCCGCCATGTTTACGGAAAGCGTTCTGCATTATGCGTTAAAAGAGAAAAGAACGAAAGTCATAAGATTTTGTGCTTTACTGCTTGCCGCTGTAATCGCTGTGTTTCTCAGCGTTGGATTGTCGGGGCGGCTGTTTGGGGAATCTACGTATATTATGAGTGTATCTGTCAGTACGGTAAGCAGATGGATGGAACAATGTACATGGGGGTATGTGCTGCTTCTGCTTCTTGGTACGGTGTACTTTTGTCACAGAAGAAGCGGCGTTGGGTTTATGGAATATATGCTGCATGTTCTGATAAACTGGTGCGCCGTAACAGGTGTTTATTTTGTTTTGCATGTGGGCATTATTCTGATTCTTTCCATAGTGGATACCCTGTTTGTTAAAAGCGCCGGGGGTACGTTTGCCGCTACGGGAATCATACTGACAACAGGATTGTATTATGTGCCGGGCTGTATCATTGCCATGCGGAATATGGAAAGCAGGATAGAGGATACGCCTGC
>CAJUFU010000105.1 GCA_910585555.1 uncultured Lachnospiraceae bacterium | reverse complement strand
CAAGCCGCATCTATTATGACGACTGGGGGGCGAGAGCCTATCTGTATTCCGGCACCTATGAGAGTGTGGTCAGCGCCGGCAAGACGGTTCATGCTGCGGATGATACGCTCTACATGAATCCGGAGGCTTTCAGACAACTGGGCGGCACCTATCTTTTTTCCAGAATCCGGTTTTCCAATGCGGAAGAGATGGATTTAAAGCTTCTGGGGGAATATACCGCGAAAGACGGGAGTATGACCGTCTATGCCTATGTATGCAAATAGAGACAACAACAAAGGAGGGCTAAAATGCCGATCAGAGTACACAATTTCGGAGGCGTGGCGGGCTGGAACGCCAAAAAGTATCTGCCCAGACTGTCCAGTGAAAGTTATCTGAAACTGCAGTTTATAAGCAGGAGAAAATCGCAGAAAAATTATATAGAATATTTCCTGGAGCAAAAGGAGGCGCCCCATCCGTTAGTCGTGAATTTGGAGACGGTAAACCGCTGTAACAGTACCTGTGAATTCTGTACCGCGAATATCCATGCGGAGAAGCGTCCCTATAAGAAGATGGACGAGGAACTGTATTATTCCATTATCGACCAGCTCCATGACTGGAATTATCAGGGGCATCTGACCCTCTATGGCAATAACGAGCCATGGCTGGACAAGCGGATTGTGGGTTTTCACCGCTATGCCAGAAAGATGCTGCCGAAGGCTTTTATCTTCATGTCCACCAACGGTCTTTTGCTGGATGTGGATAAGGTAAAATCCATCGTTCCCTATGTAGATCAGCTGATCATCAATAATTACTGTCTGGATATGAAGATGCATGACAATGTAAAAGTCATCTACGACTATGCCAAGGCCCATCCGGAGGAGTTTAAGGATGTGGATATCCTGATTCAGATACGGTATTTGAAGGAAGTGCTGACCAACCGGGCGGGCAGTGCGCCCAACAAGCAGTCCAAGGGCCGTATCATCAAAGAGACCTGTCTGATGCCTTTTACGGATTTGTGGATTACACCCCACGGGAAGCTGGGCATCTGTTGCTGCGATAACTTCGAGGTCACGGAGATGGCGGATTTGAATAAGGTGTCCGTGAAAGAAGGGTGGAGCAGCCCCAATTATCAGAAACTGCGGCAGACGATTGCCCAGGGCAGACAAAATTATCCTTTCTGCAAGTACTGTGATTTTATCGATGCGGGACTGCGCATGGATGCGGTGGAGGATGCCTTGAAGCACCGGAAAATGCACGGTGCCAGACAGTCGGTATTCAAGAAAAATTAAAGCCGGATAGGCGGATGGAACGATATGAGCGGAAAGAAAGCCGGAAAAAAGAAATATAAAAGAAGAGGCAGGCGTACCAATCCGGGACAGATTGCGGCCGTGGCTGTGTGCGCCGTGACGGTCTGCGCCCTGCTTGTGTGTATGATTACCTATGGGGTAAGCTATATCATAGGGCAAAGAAGCGGGTCAAAGACCAGGGAGGAAGGGGCCGGGATTACCAGGGTAGAAAAGCCGGTGCAGGAGGAAGAAGAGGCGCCTATGGCTGATGCCTCTGCTGAAAGGTCTTCTGAGAAAGAGGCACAGTCCCCACAGACACCGGAAGAAGGGGAAGGGGCACCGGCAGGGAATACCTTGTCGATTGTGGGTGACAGCATCTCCACTTTCCGGGATTATATTCCGGCAGGGTATTATGACTTCTTCCCGGATAACGGGGTGTCGCTCGATGTGGACGATACCTGGTGGAAGCAGGTTTTGGATGATCTGGGGTATACCCTTTATGTGAATGCTTCCAGTTCCGGCTCCACCTGTGTGGGAGATTCTACCGGTACGGACAATCCCCAGTGCGGCTGCAACGAATTTCGCACCGGGGCCCTGTACGGCCCGGATGGAGATGCGCCGTCTGTCATTATTGTCTATATGGGCACCAACGATCTGCTGCAAAGTATTCCTTTGGGCGACAACGATGGGACCAGGCAGGTGGCGGAAGGCAAGGTTTCGGCTTTTTCGGATGCCTATACCTTAATGCTCGACAAGTTGTCAGCAAAATATCCTTCTTCGAAGATTTACTGTTGTACGATTTTGCCCGTGGGCATTTATGGAACCAGCACGCCCTACGTGGATTTTGTCAATGGAGAGGAATTGACTGCGGCGGATTACAGCGGGCGGATTACGCAGATTGCGCAGAACAAGGGCTTTGTGGTGATTGATTTAAATTCTTGCGGCATCACGGTGGATAATCTGCATCATACCACGGCTGACGGTGTGCATCCCACACAGGAGGGTATGCAGTATATTGCGGAGGCAGTCAGAAAGGTGCTGGAGTGATATGAAAGAGAAAAGAGAGCGAATTTTATCGATAACGATTGTCTTATGCTTCCTGTTCGTAATCCTGGGCTTTTTGGGGGCCGGGTATTACGACAGGACTTTTTATGCCCTGGGACCGGCGCAGTGTTTCAGCCTGGACAGGGGAACATACAAAGTTTCGCTGGATGCAGAGTCTCCTGAGGGGGACAGCTTCGTGGTCTATTATCAGGTCAACGGGCAGGAGAGGATTTTAGCCCGTGCAGGGGCGAAGACCGGGGTGGGCACGTCTTTTACGGTGCACCTGCCCTCCAATATCCGAAACGACAGTGTCAGAGCAGTGCTTTTAGATGCGGCGGGAAGAGAACTGCCCCAGGTAGATGCGATGCGGATTACCAGGGTATTGCCGGTTTCTCAGACGGTGTCTTATCTGGTGCTCTATCTGCTTATCGTATTGTTTCTCCATAAAGGGTTTGGCGGCGGCGGGGCCTCCTGCCTGCTGACAGGACTTGTGAGCGCAGGAATGCTTCCCTTGTATCCGGTTTACTGCGCGGCGCCTTTTCGGATGACGGTTATCATTATGACGGGCATGTCACTTCTCTTCCTGGTCTGGCGGAAAATGGGAGTTTCTAAGGAGGCTGTCATCCGGTATGTATTTTTCCTGTCCTTGTCTCTCATAGCCCTCTTTTTCTGTACCCAGTCGTCGCCCTTCTATGCCCGCAATCCCTGGGATGATGTGAGCATTTATTATTCCATAGGCCGGGGAATCACCCAGGGATATGTGCCTTACCGGGATATGTTCGACCACAAGGGGCCGGTGGTGTTTTTCTTGTTTGCCCTGGCACATCTTATGGTGCCGGACTGTTTCTATGGAGTTTATCTTTTGGAGAGTCTTAGTTTCTCGGGATTGCTGGCTGCGAGCTATGGCATATACAGACTGTATTTTGAGGAGAAAATGGCGGGGGCCCTTACGGTCATCTCCATGGTCTTTTTGCTGGACGGAAGCTTCCTTGGTTATGGCGGTTCCTGCGAGGAATTTACCATGGTGATTTACGGGGCGGTGCTCTATGGGTATCTGGCCTATTTTACAGGCAGGAAGGACTGTAAGGTCAAGTGGATGGCTGGGGCCGGGGTGCTTCTGGGACTATCCTTCTGGATGAAATTCAATATGACGGTGTGTCTGTTTGTGCTGGTGGGCATGGTCTTTTTGCATAAGCTGTTAAAGCGGCGGAACATCCTGAAAGAATTGGCGGCCTTTTCTTGCGGTTTTGCGGGTGTATGTGTGCTGGTGGCGGGATATTTTATCTGTGCGGATTCCATCGGTTATTTGAAAAACGGGTATTTTGACGCCAATCTTGCCTATGCGGATGTGAAGACTGCGGGGGAGAGTCTTGCCTTGTTTTTCCAAAACGTCCTTATGGCGGTGTGTGATAATCCGGGCACCTCTCTGTTTGTGCTGCTGGGGCTGATCGGTTTCGTGTTCTCTTCCCGTTTCCTTTGCCACTGGATGGGAAAAGCGGGTCTGGTGTCTGCTTTTGCGCTGCTGGTAGGGAGTACTTATATCAGTTACGCCTTCCTGTATTATTATTGTCTTGTGGCGGTGTTTGTGATACCGGGCATCATCACGGCAGCCCATGTGCTGACAAAGAGGGCCCTAAAGAAACAGATACCAAAGGAAGCAGCTTTCTATCTGGCTCTGCCCTGTCTGTGCGTTCTCCTTTTCTTTAACCAAAATCACAGGGATGGGGCGGTATTTTCCAAGAACTTTACCCTCTGTGATGTGTGTGAGAAGGAGATCGAGAACGCCGCTAAGGGGCCGGAGAAGACAATCCTTTTATATCACAACCACAGGGTGCAGATGATGACCTTTGCGGGGATGCGGCCCGCGGCCCGGTATTATTTCGCGCCCAATATCAGCAAGCACGTTCCGGAGATCAATGAGGAGCAGGACCGCTATATTCATGAGGGGACTGCGGAGTTTGTGATGGTGGACCATGTGGAGCTGTATCCCACGCTGATGGAGTGGGGGCTGTACCAGTACGAGCAGATTCTGAACTGGGAGTTAGAGGGTGAGAGCGTACAGTTGTACTGCCGCAGGAGATAGGCGGCGTATTTGCGCGGGGAAATCGGATATGGTAGAATAAAATAGATATTGGCGTGTAGGAACGATGGCATTGGATGCAGGATAAGAGGGGAGAGAAGGGTATGGTTTGTAAAAAATGCGGAGCGGTTATCGGTGAGGAGGAACAGGTTTGCCCAAACTGCGGGGAACCGAAAGAAGAGGGCGGATTTCGGCAGTTTATAAGCAGTCATAAGATTGGGCTTATCATCGCAGCGGCCGCGGTTTTGTGCGTGGTGCTTCTTGTGGTGTTCTGTAATAGGGCTATGATTCCAATTTCTTCCGCAGGACATTTTCCACACCGGCCGATTA
>CAJUFU010000104.1 GCA_910585555.1 uncultured Lachnospiraceae bacterium | reverse complement strand
CCCTACACGACGCTCTTCCGATCTCTTCCTTATCTGACTCTTCCTGAAGCTTGGAGAGCGCTGTTGTCTTCTCAGAGTCCTGAATGGAAAAATCTATGCCGGCCGATGGCAGTACGCTTGCCACGTTACCGGAGGCACTTGCATCTAATCCGGTTCCTCCAAAAGCGATCACTGCCGCCATTGCACATGCTGCTATTTTCACGTTGTTTTTCTTCATAAAAACACCTCATTTGTTACGAAATTGTTACATCTGAGTATAATATAGCATTGCCTTTTCCATTTGTCAACTACATCATCTGCCATGAAATCAGGTGTATTTACGCAAATTCTTGTGTTTTTTCACAAAAAGGGTAGTACTTTCCTCCTAAATTATCGCCTGTGATTCCTTATTTGGGGTCGTTTTTTGTAAATTCGGGCTCGTAATATTTCTGCAACATCTTAACAATCTATTGTTACATATCTTTTCTGCCCCTGTTATATTTATCTGAAAAATGTTACATGCCTGTAAGATACTGCTCCACCGAAGTGACCGCACAGGCCCCGTCCGCCACCGCTGTTACGATCTGTCTTAAGGGTTTGGTCCGGATGTCTCCCGCCGCAAAGACTCCCGGCAGATTGGTAGCGCAGTCCTCCCCTGCGATCAGATATCCCTTCTCGTCGCAGGCCGCTGCGGCGGCAAAAGCTTCTGTGCCGGGATGCATTCCCACGGCAATGAAGACGCCCTCCACCGCAAGGTCCTTTTCCTGTTTCTCCTGTTTGTGATAAAGGGTCACCCCCTCCACCAGATCATCACCGTTAATCTTTGAGACGGTACAGTTCCAGCAAATCTCCACATTCTCACAGGCAAAAAGCTTGTCCTGCAGAATCTTAGCCGCCCGCAGACTGTCCCGCCTGTGAATCAAATATACCTTGCGGCACATCCTGGAAAGGTAGACGGCATCCTCCACCGCCACATCGCCGCCGCCCACAACGGCCACATCCCTGCCCCGAAAGAAAGCGCCGTCACAGGTAGCGCAGTAGGATACGCCCCTGCCCTTCAATTCCTGTTCTCCCGGCACCTGCAAAAGCGCGTGTTCTGCCCCCGTGGCAAGAATCAGGCTCTTGGCCTCATAGGCAGTGCCGGAGGCGGTCTCCACCGTCTTAGACTGCCCCTGGTCATGGATGGCCGTGACCTTTTCTCTCAAAAACACCGCGCCCATCTTCTGCGCATGTTCGCGGAATTTTGTACCCAGATCAAAACCGTTAATCCCCGGCATCCCCAGGTAATTATCCACTTCATAGGTATTTAAAACCTGTCCGCCGCTCATGGGCGTCTGTTCTATCACCGCAAGATTAAGCCCTGCGCGCCTACCGTAAACCGCCGCAGACAAACCGGCTGGGCCGGCACCGATAATAAGCAGATCGTACATAGTCTTTCCCTCCGTTTTCATATACTAGCAGACCATTATGTTATAGTATTTACTTTTTCTTTCTTTTTATCTGTAGTATAATTCTTGCGGGATATGTTTGTCAAAGAGGAATGCAAATGCAATATATCAGCCTGCAGAAAAGCGATCATCGTCACCGCGCTTGTATCCTGTATGGGAATGAAAAATCGGAAATAGGAAAGAAAGGATATCTAAAACCATGAAACATGATTTTGATTCCATTTATGAAGAGAAAAACGCCCCTGCTGCCCAGCCCAAAATTGCTTTGGTCACGGGGGCTTCCAGGGGGATTGGACTGGCTGTGGCCAAAGAACTTGCGAAGGCAGGTTACCACCTTTATCTTACCTGTAGACGTTCCGGCGATATACTGACAGATGTGTCACAAAGGCTGTCAGAGGCCTATCATGTGCGCTGTAAAGCCATTGTAGCGGATATGGGAAACCCGGAGGATGTGACACGCGTGTTTGCAGAAATCGAAGATTTGACTTTATTAGTCAACAATGCCGGCATCTCCTATGTGGGGCTGCTGCATGAGATGTCTGTGGATGCATGGCGGGAAGTGATGCGCGTCAATTTGGATTCCATGTTCTACTGCTGCCGGCTGGCCATTCCTCTGATGCTCCGCCGCCATGCCGGCAAGATCATCAATATCTCTTCTGTCTGGGGCCGGGTGGGCGCCTCCACAGAAGTGGCGTACTCCGCCTCCAAGGGCGGCGTGGACGCTTTCACCAGAGCCCTTGCCAAAGAGCTGGCTCCCAGTAACATTCAGGTCAACGCCATTGCCTGCGGTGTAATCGACACAGACATGAACAGCTGCTTTTCTGCAGAAGATATGATGCTTCTCCGGGAAGAAATTCCAGCTGACCGGATTGGTCAACCATCAGAAGCCGCCAAACTGCTGCTTTCCATTCTCAATGCACCGGATTATCTGACCGGACAGGTCATCACGCTGGACGGCGGATGGACATAAGACTTTTCATCACGGTAAAGTAACTGGTCAAAAGCACCACATCCGCACCCATCCAGGCTGCAATCTCCGCAAAGAAAATGCCCCTTTCTCCCATCAGCATGGGAAGCAAAATAACCGACAGCGTCCGCATAATAAACTCTGCCACGCCGGACAACATGGGCAGCACTGTGTTGCCCATCCCCTGAATGGCTGAGCGGGTCACATGCAGAACATATAGAATGGGCAGACAGACACTCATGACCGCCAGATAGAAATAAGCAATCTGCATCGTCTGTTCTACTACTTCCGGCGTACCGGAGATAAAAAGCCCCAGTATATATTTTCCCAAAAGTAGCATGGACAGGGCAATGAAAATGGATGTGGTCATGGCAATACCCATCGCCGCACGCATACCGCTTCGAATCCGTTCGATTTTGCCTGCCCCCAGATTCTGCCCCACATACGTTACCATGGCATAGCCATAAGATGTGGCCGCAATCTCCAACAATCCATAAAGCTTGTTGGTGGCCGTAAAACCGGCAATAAAAATCACCCCATAGCCGTTCACCACAAACTGTACAATCATACCCCCTATGGCAATGATACCATTCTGGAAGGCCATCGGCAGTCCCAGCAGGAAAAGACGGATGGTACGGTCTTTTTGCAGCTGAAAATCCCCCTTCGCCATCTTAAGAAAGGTAATCTTTTTAATATACCAGAAGCAGAACACACTGGACACGGCCTGGGCAATCAGCGTCGCGGCCGCCGCACCGGCAATTCCCCATGCAAACCCCATCACAAACAGGTAATCCAGCACAATATTTGTCAAGGAAGCCACGATCATGGCGTTTAAAGGCGTCCTGCTGTCTCCAAAAGATCTCAAAATACATGCCAGCAGATTGTAGAGCATCACAATGGGCACACCCGCAAACATAATCCGCAGATACAACAGACTGTATTCCATGATTTCTGCAGGCGTCTGTAAAAGCATCAATACCGGCCGGGCCGCCAGCTGCCCAAGTACCATCAGAGCCACCGCAGAAAGCGCGGAAAGCACCGCAGAACTTCCCACACTCTTTCTCAGATCATCCTCCCTGCCTGCACCGAATTCCTGGGCCATCTTGATACCAAATCCCTGTGTCAGTCCCTGGATAACGCCTAACATCAGCCAGTTGAGCCAGTCTGATGCGCCCACTGCCGCCAGCGCACCCACACCGAGATATTTCCCCACTACCATAGTATCCACCACAGTATATAACTGCTGGAATACATTACCTGCCACTAAAGAAAGAGAAAAAGTCAGCAATAATCTTGCCGGCTTTCCCTCTGTCATATTTTTAATATGAGATGCCATATATGTTTCCTTATCCTTCTATACTATATATACCCCCGAAATCCTTTTCCCATAATCTCACTGCTCTTCGTTACCATCAGAAAAGCATCCGGCTCCACCGACTGAATATACCGCTCCAAAAGTACTGCCTGTTTAGGATCCATAACCGTCAGAATCACCACCTTACCCTTATGAGTGTAAGCGCCCTCAGCATTATATACCGTGGCGCTGCGGTTCAAATCCTTCATAATATAATCACAGATCGGTTCCGGTTTACTGCACACGATTGTAAAATATTTACTCAGCTTCATATGTTCAATCGCTTTATCAATCAACAATGTCTTTGCCATCAGTCCGCAGACCGAAAACAGCCCCGTTCTCGTATCAAATACAAAATATGCCACAAACACGATAATCGCATCCACAGCAAGAAGCGCCGAGGAAATATTCATAGTGGAATATTTGCGAAGGACCATGGCTATAATATCCGTGCCGCCGCCGGAAGCATTTTCATAAAAAAGGATAGCGGAGGCAAGGGCAGGCAGAGCAATCGCATAAAACAATTCCAGCATCGTCTCGTTGGTGAGAGGCCCATTCATCGGAAATGCTGCTTCCATAATATTGAGGAGCACAGATGACAACACTGTCACATATGCCGTTTTCACGCCAAAGTTCCTGCCAAGGAACATAAAACCGAATATTAATAGGAACATATTGATAATCAAATTAATCTGAGACGCTGTAAAGGGTACAAAATGCGTCACTACCACCGCAAGACCGGACACCCCTCCAAAAGAGAAATTATTGGGGAATTTAAAAACATAGATACCGATATCCATCAAAACTACGGCAATGGTTATCAGAATGTATTCTTTTAACATCTGTTTGTGTTTGCTTTTCATGGGGCACCTCATAAGATAATTTCTCAAAAAGAGAAGCCAGAATATGGTATTCCGGCTTCTCTTTTATCAGTGGAAGCAATGGGGCTCGAACCCATGACCTCTCGCGTGTGAGGCGAACGCTCATCCCGGCTGAGCTATGCTTCCAAAAT
>CAJUFU010000103.1 GCA_910585555.1 uncultured Lachnospiraceae bacterium | reverse complement strand
AGCCCGCCTGCCCCGCTGTGGTAGGATTGGGGAAATCAGACACATACTTTCTCACTTTACCCGCCTTAATTGCCTCCAATACAGCCTTCTCATCCACCAACAGATCTCTCGCAAAGTTTAACAGGATTACGCCCTCCTTCATCTGATCGAGAGCCGCCTGATTGATCATCCCCTTGGTGGCATCCATCAAAGGCACATGAACGGTGATAATATCGCACTCCTCATAGATTTCTTCCACATTCAGCACATGCTTGACATCCCGGCTTAAATTCCAGGCCGCATCCACGGACACATAAGGATCATAACCATAGACCTCCATCCCCAAGTGTTTTGCCACATTGGCCACCTTGACGCCGATAGCTCCCAGACCAATGATTCCCAGCTTCTTACCAAGAATCTCTGTTCCTGCAAAATTCTTCTTGGCCTTCTCCGCATCCTTGGCTATGTTTTCATCCGCCGCGTTTTCCTTCACCCACTCGATACCGCCTGACACATCCCGGGATGCTAACAGCATACCTGCTATCACCAGCTCTTTGACGCCGTTGGCATTGGCACCAGGCGTATTAAAGACTACAATACCCTTCTCCGCACATTTATCTAAAGGGATATTGTTGACACCAGCTCCGGCACGCGCAATGGCTACCAGGTTCTCCGGCAGCTCCATATCATGCATCGCCGCGCTTCTGACTAAAATGCCGTCCGCTTCTGCAAGATTCTCCGTTTTACAATACTGATCGCTGAAATTTTCCAGCCCAACACTAGAAATCGGATTTAAACAATGATATTTAAACATTTCTGATACCCTCTTTTCTTATGACGCCATGACCTAAAGCGCTGTTTCCATAACCTGTCTTAAGGTCACTGATTTTCCTGTTCAAACTTTCTCATAAATGCTGTCAGTTTCTCCACACCTTCCATGGGCATAGCGTTATAAATGCTGGCACGCATACCGCCCACAGTCCTGTGGCCTTTCAGGTTTACAAAGCCCGCTGCGGTGGCTTCTTTGATAAACTTCGCATCCAGCTCCTCATTCCCTGTCACAAACGGCACATTCATCAAAGAACGGTCTTCCTTTCTGACAGTCCCTCTAAACAGACTGCTCCCATCCAGGAAATCATAAAGCATCTCAGCCTTCTTTTCATTCTTCTCCTTCATGGCCTCTAAACCGCCGTTTTTCAGCAGCCATTTGAACACCTTGCCACAGATATAAATACCATAGCAGGGGGGCGTATTATATAAAGAATCATTGTCTGCATGTACTTTAAATTTCATCATCGTGGGCGTACCGGGCAGCACATCATCCGTCAAAAGATCTTCTCTGATAATCACAACCTGCGTACCTGCAGGACCTACATTTTTCTGCACGCCTGCATAAATAAGACCATATTTTGTCACATCCATGGGCTCTGACAGAAAGCAGGAAGACACATCGGAAACCAAAATCTTTCCCTTGGTATTGGGCAGTTCATGATACTTGGTCCCATAGATGGTATTATTCTCACAGATATAGACATAATCCATATCCTCCGTAATCGGCAGATCGGAACAATCCGGTATGTAAGAAAACGTTTTGTCTGCCGAAGAGGCAAGCTCCACTGCTTCTCCATAAATCTTAGCCTCCGCAAAAGCCTTCTTGGCCCACTGTCCCGTCAAGATATAACCGGCCTTACGGTTCTTCATCAAGTTCATAGGCACTGACGCAAAGAGCAGGCTCGCACCGCCCTGTAAGAATAATACTTTATAATTATCCGGAATCTGCAACAGTGTGCGCAGATCGGCCTCCGCCTCCTTGATGATCGTGTCATAGACCTTAGAGCGGTGGCTCATCTCCATCACTGACATTCCCGAACCCTTATAATCTAACATTTCCTCCGCAGCTTCCTGCAATACTTCTTCCGGCAGCACTGCGGGGCCAGCTGAAAAATTGTAAACTCTAGCCAATTTTCTCTCCTCCCCATATGACGCAGGTTTACAGACCAAAGGCACCGTAAAACCTGCAGACTTTACCGTAACATATTAACAACCAAAACTCATTGTACCTTTTTCGTTCACTTTAGTCAATTACCACATCAAACTTTTTGAGAACATATATCCGTTTCTTTAATAAAACATGACCACCGGCGTACCGACCGGCGCCATATCAAACAACTGCTCCATCGCCTCTCTGGGCGTATTGATACAGCCGTGAGAGCCATTGGTCTTAAATATCTCACCGCCAAACCTATCCCGCCAGGCGGCATCATGAATCCCGATATTGCCCTTTACCGGCATCCAGAAATCCACATGGGATGCATAATTGGCACCCCGTAAAATCCTGTTTTTCTGCTTGAGATAGACATAATTGACCCCCGAAGGCGTACCCATTCTGCGGGAAACATTGCCGGTCACGATAGGGGTATCTATTTGCAGGACACCGTCTACATAGTAATACATTTTCTGCTCTTTCATATCCACTTCTATATAAGTAGAGCCGATATCTTCCTTGCCCTGCACCCAGGCCTCCTGCAGATAGGCCGGTTTATGTATTTCTTGTCTTCTCTCATAAAAAGCCTGTGTCAGATATGCGACTTCCGCCTTCTGATCAATCCGATTGCCATAAAGGCCGCCCTCCACCGTCACAAGCTCTCCTCTGGTGGCGCGAAACTGCCTGCTTACGCCTACCGTATCATACTCCGCCGCCAGTTCCTTCACAAATTCTTCTATGGCATCTTCCCTGAGCTGGAACTGGCCGGCCTCATCCAGCAGGAAACTGCCGTTCTCATCAAGCGCAATCCACCCACTGATTACAGATGCATCCAGGGGAAGCTGCTCCTCCCCCATCTGATAAACAATCCCACACTGCAAAAAAGCATCAAGCTTCTCCCACATCTGCAGCGTCCCCTGCATCTCATCCGTCAATGCCAAATCCTGGTAACAGCCCGCTTCCAGAAGGTATAGGTCCGTTTGAGAATCCTCTATAGCGGCAGTCATGGCGTCCCTTGCCGCTTCCAGATTCAAAACATTTTCTCTCTCATTGATCAGTTCATACCCCTGGTTTGTTTTGACAATCTCTACCCTGCAGTCTTCTTCCGGCAATTTTGCAAGACAGATGGGCAGTGCGGCAAAACACGCCTCAAATTCTTCCGGATTATAGGAAACCACGGGTGTCAGTTTAGCAATATGTTCATGAAACAGGCTGTCAATCCACATCCAGCTGTTTTGCTGCTTCTGATAAATCTCCAAGGCCCTGCCAAAATCAAACTGATAGGAAATCTGCTCAGCCGGAATAAGAAAGGCATTGCCATCCTGATCATAGACTGTGAGTCCTTCGTAAGTAAAATCTTTCACCAGTTCATCATTTACTTCCTGAATACTCTTTCCGGTACAGTAAACGCCGTTAATCCAGGTTCCATAGGCAAAGGCATTATGATAATAGATGGCAAGCCCAACATAAACCCCCATCAGGCTGATCATCATAAGTCCCAGTATGACAGCCAGATGCTTTAATATCTTCTTTTTCATAAGAAAGTTCCACTACCTTGTTTTTCTTCCGTACTCTTCTAAAACCAATTATTTCTCCGCCAGGTCCTTGGCATCAAAAGCTTCGCTTATGGGCGCACCTGCGGGCACCATAGGAAATACCTTGTCATCCTCCGGTATGATACAATTCAATAACACTGGTTTCTTTAAAGACAATGCCTTTTCAATCGCAGGCGCTACTTCCTCTTTCTTTGTCACAAGGATAGCTTCACAGCCGAGTCCTTCCGCTACTTTGCAAAAATCCACACCGTCATCCAGTATGGTCTGAGAATAGCGCTGCCCATAAAATAACGTCTGCCATTGTCTAACCATCCCTAACACATGGTTGTTAATGACTACCTGAATAATCGGAATGTTGTAACGGCTGGCTGTGGCAAGTTCATTCATATTCATACGGAAACATCCGTCTCCGGCAATATTGATACAAATCTTGTCAGGACAGCCCATCTTCGCACCGATGCAGGCACCCAGGCCGTAACCCATAGTGCCGAGTCCGCCGGATGTCAGTAAAGTACGGGGCCTGGAATACTTATAATACTGTGCGGCCCACATCTGATGCTGTCCCACATCCGTGGTAATGATTGCCTCTCCCTTGGTTGCCCGGTCTATTTCTTCCATAATATAGGGACAAGACAAAACCGAATCGTCATAACTTAAGGGGAATCTCTCCTTCAGCTGCGCGATATGCTGCATCCACTCTCCATGCTCCTGTCTGGTCAGCCGCCCGTTCAGCTTTTTAAGCACCTCTTTTAAATCTCCTACAAGGGAAACATCCGTTCTGATATTCTTATTGATTTCTGCCGCGTCAATATCAATATGCAGAACCTTGGCATTTTGTGCAAACTTCTGCGGATTGCCAACCACACGGTCAGAGAATCTGGCTCCCAGAGCAATCAGAAGATCGCACTCACTGACACCGAAGTTGGAGGTCTTCGTACCATGCATACCGATCATGCCCGTATACCGCTCATCATGTCCGTCACAGACACCTTTTCCCATCAAGGTATCACAGATGGGGGCATCCACAATCTGTGCAAACTCCCGCACTTCCTGATAAGCCTCGGCAAGCACGGCCCCGCCGCCCACATAGATATAAGGCTTCTCAGCCTGTTCAATCAGCTTCACAGCCTCTTTGATCTCGTCCTCCGAACAGCGCATGATTTTATCCACTGCCTTGGGTTCTTTCTTCTCATATTCACAGCTGCCTGCTGTCACATCCTTGGTGATATCCACCAGCACCGGCCCCGGTCTGCCGCTTCCGGCGATGGCGAAAGCCTTGCGCAATGTGTCGGCCAGGATATTGACATCCTTTACAATATAGTTATGTTTCGTGATCGGCATGGTGATACCGGCAATATCCACCTCCTGGAAAGAATCCTTGCCAAGAAGGGGCAGATTCACATTACAGGTAATAGCCACCACGGGGACGGAGTCCATGTAAGCCGTGGCAATACCCGTTACCAAATTCGTTGCCCCCGGGCCGCTGGTTGCCAGACACACACCGACTCTTCCGGTAGCTCTGGCATATCCGTCCGCCGCATGAGCCGCTCCCTGCTCATGGGATGTAAGAATATGATTTATTTCATTCTTATGTTGATAAAGTGCGTCATATACATTAGATCGGAAGAGCGTCGTGTAGGGAAAGAGTGTAGGCTATAGTGTAGATC
>CAJUFU010000102.1 GCA_910585555.1 uncultured Lachnospiraceae bacterium | reverse complement strand
TCCTGCACAAATTTGCGTGTGATAAAATCAGCTATCAAGCTGATTTTTCACACTATTCTCTGCCATTCCCTGCCAATTTCTCTTCAAACCATTCCAGAAATCTGCTCTTAATCACAATCTCATCTCCCGAAGCCGCCAACAGATGCTGGTAGATTTCCTGTTCGGACATCTCCTGCCCCTCTTCGACAGTCACCACCTGCTCAAAGGTATCCTCCGTAAAGCAAAGCTCCGGATATAAAATTCCCCACCAGGCCAGTGCAAATACACTCACCGCAAGGGTTCTTACTTTATTCCACATGTGATACACTCCTGTCTGTCAATCTTCGCTGACATTAGGAGTGTACCCACTATACCGCTTACTATTCAGGTGTTTATCTTTTCTTCTTAAGCTGCTGTTCCCGCTCTAAGCGTATCTGTTTAATAATCGATTTCTCCTGATTGTCAATGTGGAGCTTCGCCGCCTCTGCCGCCTTCTCCTGATCGCCCTGCTGAATGCTTTCATATATCATTCTATGCTCGTCAATCAGATTATCATGCCCCTTTTCATCCTTAATATATTCAAACCGGTAGCGGTACATCTGTTCCGACAAATTATTGATCAGCTGAATCAGCCTCCGGTTGCCCGTAGCCCGCACAATGATGTCATGAAACGCCACATCAGCTCCTGCAATCATCGTCACATCGCCCGTCTTTGTGGCATTTTCAAACTCTTCACAGGCCCTCTTTAACGCATCCTTTTCCTCTGCAGTGATTCTGTCACAGGCCAGTTCCACACAGAGTGCATCCAGGGCTCTGCGCACTTCCAGCACATCCCGCAGACTCTTTTCCGTAATCTGCGCCACCTCGGCACCCCGTCTGGGAATCATGGTGACAAGCCCTTCCAGTTCCAGCTTGCGGATTGCCTCCCTGATCGGGGTCCTGCTGACACCCAGGCGGTTAGCCAGATGAATCTCCATCAGCCTTTCCCCCGGTTTGAGTTCTCCAGTCAGGATTGCTCTGCGCAGTGTATTGAACACCACATCCCGCAAGGGGAGAAATTCGTCCATATTTACCGTAAAGTTATCACCCATACAGCCACGCCTTTCTTTCGGTCAGACAATCACACCCATTTTGTCACAAATATCTGTCCGGCAAGTTTATGCTTTTCAATAGCTTCTGCCGCCGCCTCTGCCTGTTTTCTGTCTGTAAAAATCCCAAATACCGTTGGTCCGCTGCCGCTCATCAGGGCATTTTGCGCACCTTGGCTGCGCATCACGTCTTTGATTTCTTCTATCACGGGATATTCCGCCGCCGTCACGGTCTCTAACACATTGCCAAGTCTGTCACAAATCCCGGACAGACTGCCCGCAGAAAGCGCCTGCACCATTCCGTCAATATCCGGATGGTCTTTAAGCCTCTCCACATGCAGATTCCCATACACAAACGCGGTGGACACATTGATATCCGGCTTTGCTGCCACCAGATGCGCATCCGGCGGCGCAGGAAGGGGCGTGAGCATCTCTCCGATTCCCTCCGAAAGCATGGTGCCACCCACAATACAATAAGGAATATCCGCGCCCAGTTTCACCCCAAGACGCTGTAATTCCTCCACCGGACAACCCATGTCAAAAAGCGCATTGAGTCCCCGCATGGCCGCCGCCGCATCGGAACTTCCTCCTGCCATGCCGGCAGCTATGGGAATCCGCTTGGTAAGCGTAATCTTAACGCCCTCTGAAATCCCCTTCTCTTTCATCAGAAGCGCCGCCGCCCGACAGATCAGATTATCCTGGCCAGTTGGCAGTTCCTCATTGTCTGTCTGTAAATATATGCCCGGCGCAGATGTTTTTTCCAGAAGCAGATCATCATAAATATCCACTGTCTGCATGATCATCTTGACCTCATGATACCCGTCCGGCCGGCGGCGTAGTACATCCAATCCAATATTGATCTTTGCGTAAGCTCTCTCTTGAACGCTTTGCATTTTTCCTCCATTTCCAATCATCCGCGATGGAATTCTATCCATAATTGCATTTTGTATACAAGGATTGTACTTAATTCTATACAATGCGGAAGTTTTTGTCAATATGACTGTGTCTTTTGAATCAGGGCTTCCTGCAGAACCTGGGAAAAATTAAGCCCCATGGCCATGGCGGATTCATTAAGCCACTCCGGTATCGTCAAAGTCTTTTTTACTGCTTTGTTATTATGCCTTTTACGATATACCAATGTATCACAGGCAATATAATTGATAAACTGACCATCTTCTATAGGAATGTCTTCGGGAAGAGATGGCGCAGGAATCTCTCTATTTTCCCTTTCATAGTCATAGAGCGTAAAAGCCAGTACATCTTCTGCCATCATAATACCATCTGTTAAGTCATCCCCACACGTATAACAGCCCTCCAAATCAGGAAAAACAATTGAAAATACTCCCTGTTCTTCTAATGTAAAAACAGCCGGATAACAATATCTACTCATAATCTCTCCTACCATCCTCTCTTATCGCAGGCCAGCGTCTCTTAAAATTCTGCTCGCTGTTACACCTCAATAATCTTACCAACTCGCTTACCTTCATTATTTCTTCTCCTTAGTTTAACACGTGTTAATACGTGTGTCAAATATGCAAATAAATAACCTTGTTACCACCTAATGACTCTTGGAAATCAAATCTGACCCGATTTCAGAATATAGCCTGAATATAACCATGATGAATATGACAATAGATTTAGATCTGTATTGACATACTATAGCACGGCGGGAAAAAATATGCAATCTACTTTCCGGAATGCCATGTCACAAACGGTTATCTTTTTGCCATAAAAAGCTAAAATTTTTAAGGTTCCCTTCTAATCTATCTGGGAAAATGGTACGATATAATATACAAATAGCGGAGATTGCCCTAGGCATCTGCGCTTGTTACGATACCATATAAACCAACCAAAATCATTTCCAAGGAGGGATACCGATGAGCGTAAATGGAATTACCAGTACAACCAGTACTTATGATCCTTATCAGGTTACACAGCCCAGCACAAAACCTGCACAAGATACAGGCGCGGCTTCCGGCTCTACACCTACTAAGGAAGAAAGCGGCGTAGTCTATGAGCCTTCAAAAGAGAATCCTACAGCTTCCGCTCAAAAATACACCCAGAATACGGAGTTAGTAAACAAATTAAAGGCCGATGCTGAATCTCACACAAAACAGCTGCAGAACATCGTACAGCAGTTGATGACCAAACAGGGTCAGACTTTCAACAATGCCAATGATATGTGGCGTTTCCTGGCAAGCGGCAAGTTTGAGGTGGATGAGGCAACGAAACTGCAGGCGCAGAAGGATATCGCTGAGGACGGTTACTGGGGTGTCAACCAGACTTCTGACAGAATCATCGATTTTGCCAAAGCTCTGACCGGCGGCGATCCGAGTAAGATCGAGGATATGCGCGATGCTTTCAAGAAGGGCTATGAACAGGCTGAAAAGACCTGGGGCGGCAAACTGCCGGAGATTTCCAAACAGACTTATGACGCTGTTATGGAGAAGTTCGATAAGATGGCTGAGGAAGCAGCACAGACTACTGCTTCTACTACTACCAACTAAGCCTTTTTACGTCAATCAGTTAACATGCGGTAAAAGAGGAAGGAATCAGGGCAATTTCCCTGGTTCCTTTTTTGGAAAGAGAGGTAGCTATGATCGCACATGAAAAGATAACAAAGATTCCCTATGGCGGAGACTACAATCCTGAACAATGGCCGGAGGAGACTTGGGAAGAGGATATGCGGCTTTTTAAGCTGGCCCATATCGATATTGTCACCCTCAATGTCTTTAGCTGGGCCGCTTTACAGTCCGATGATGACACCTATCATTTCGAAAAATTGGACAAAATCATGGAATTGGTAAAAACCCATGGACTTAAGGTATGTCTCGCCACTTCCACAGGCGCCCATCCCGCCTGGATGGCCAGAAAACATCCCGACATCCTGCGCGTGGAGAAAAACGGCATGAAACGCAAATTCGGCGGCAGGCACAATTCCTGTCCCAACAGTCCCACCTACCAGAAATATGCCCCCGCCCTGGCCGCAACACTGGCCCAGCGCTACAAAGAATATGACAATATCGTCGCCTGGCATATCTCCAACGAGTATGGCGGAATATGCTACTGCGAAAACTGTGAAAAGAAATTCCGGGAATGGCTGAAACAAAAATATAAGACCATAGACGAAGTCAACCGGGTCTGGGACACCGCCTTCTGGGGGCACACTTTCTATGATTTCGAGGATATCGTTGTACCCAACGACCTTTCTGAACACTTTGGCAATGACCGTACCATGTTTCAGGGCATCTCCCTGGATTACAATCGTTTTAATTCAGAGAGCATCTTAAACGCTTACCGGCTGGAATATGACGCCGTCCATGCCATTACGCCGGATATTCCCATCACCACCAACCTGATGGGCACCTATCAGCCTCTGGATTACCAGATGTGGGCCAAATACATGGACTTTATCTCCTGGGATAACTATCCCGACAACGACACGTCTTTAGAAGAGACCGCCATGCGCCACGACCTGATGAGAGGTTTAAAGCAAGGCAAACCCTTCGCGTTAATGGAGCAGACCCCTTCCGTGACCAACTGGCATCCTTACAATATGCTCAAACGTCCCGGCGTCATGCGGCTTTTAAGTTATCAGGCCGTCGCCCACGGCGCAGATACTGTGATGTTCTTCCAGATGAAAAGAAGTATCGGTGCCTGTGAAAAATATCACGGCGCAGTCATCGATCATGCAGGACATGAGAACACCCGAGTGTTCCGGGAAGTGAGCCAGCTTGGTGCAGAACTTGACAGACTTGGCTCCAAAACCCTTGGCGCAAGATGCGATGCCAAGGCGGCCATCCTCTTTGACTGGGACAACTGGTGGGCCGTCTCCTACTCTGCAGGCCCCTCTATCTACCTGGATTACTGCAAAGAAGTACTTCACTATTATAAGGCGCTCCACAACCAGAACATCCCCGTGGACATGATCGGCGTAGAGGACGATTTGTCTGCCTACTCCCTGGTGATTGCGCCCGTACTCTATATGGTCAAGTCCGGCTATGATGAAAAACTTCGTGACTACGTAAAGAACGGCGGACACTTCCTGACCACCTTTTTCAGCGGTTACGTGGATGAACACGACCTGGTAACCGTGGGCGGCTATCCTGGCAAACTGCGGGATATTCTGGGTATCTGGGTGGAAGAAGAGGATGCGCTGCCCAAAGAGATGCAAAACAGCTTTACCTATAAAGGAAAGACCTACCCCGCCGTCATGCTCTGCGATCTTTTGTATCCGGAAGGCGCCAAAGTGCTCAGCGCCTATGAGAAAGATTTCTACGCCGACATGCCTGTGCTGACGAAACATGCTTTTGGAAAAGGATTAGGCTATTATGTGGCCACACAGTCGAACGAGGAATTTTATCGGAATTTCATGAAGGAAGTCTGTGCGGAAGCAGGTATCCTGCCCATTATGAAGACACCCGATGCCATAGAAGTGACTAAGAGAGTCAATGAAGAGGGCGAGTTTGTATTCCTGCTCAATCACGGAGAGGAAACCTATACAGCGTCACTGCCCTTTGCAGGAACCGATCTTCTGAC
>CAJUFU010000101.1:1085-5729 GCA_910585555.1 uncultured Lachnospiraceae bacterium | reverse complement strand
GGAGGTCAGGTGCGGGAATGTCAAACGTAATCGTAAAAGAAAACGAGACTTTGGATAGTGCGTTACGTCGTTTTAAGAGAAGCTGTGCGAAAGCCGGTATTCAGCAGGAGATTCGTAAGAGAGAGCATTACGAGAAACCCAGCGTAAGACGCAAGAAAAAATCCGAAGCAGCAAGAAAGCGCAAATACAACTAAGACATGGAAAACAGACTCAAACAGGATTTGGGTCTGTTTTTTTGCGGGATAAGCAGAGTCAGAAGCCAGAGAGCGTATTGCCATGCTTGCATGAGCAAATACGCTCTCTGGTTTCTGACGAGCAACGCGAACTTGGAATGCGAAGCATTACAAGTCTGCTTATCGAAAAGAAAGTCTGCTTATCGCAGAGAAGAGAGCGTGAAAATCACTTCCCAGTCATATCCCAAGACAATACATAATAAATATAGTAAATAAGAAATCCTAGGGGTGACATAGTTTGCGCAGAAAAATTCAGCGGATTATTGTATGGCTTTTACTTGGGTGTATTGTCTCAAATACCATGTTCCACAGCATGACCATACCGGCTCATGCGGCGCCGGAAGTGTCCGCGCCTTCCTTCGTGGTAATGGAGGCGTCTACGGGGCAGGTGATCTGTGAACAGGATGCGGACAAGAAAAGAAGTCCGGCCAGCATCACGAAGATCATGACATTACTGATTATTTTTGAGCACTTAAAGAACGGCAGGATTCATCTGGAAGATCAGGTGACAACCAGCGCTTATGCAAAGTCTATGGGCGGCTCGCAAGTCTATCTGGAAGAGGGGGAGACGCAGACGCTTGAGACCATGATCAAGTGTATCGCGGTGGCCAGCGGCAATGATGCCAGCGTGGCGGTGGCGGAGTACATAGCGGGAAGCGAATCGGAGTTTGTCAAATTGATGAATGAGAAGGCGGAGAGTCTGGGGATGCAGAATACACATTTTGAGGATTGCTGCGGTTTGACGGATTCCGATGATCATTATACGTCGGCTAAGGATGTGGCAGTTATGTCCAGGGAACTGATTACGAAGTATCCGGAGGTCTTCGATTATACCACCATCTGGATGGAGGATATCGAGCACCGGACGGCACAGGGAACCAGTACGTTTACGCTGGCCAGTACCAATAAGCTTTTAAAACAATATGAGTGGACCACAGGGCTAAAGACCGGTTCCACTTCCAAGGCTCTCTATTGTCTGTCGGCTACCGCAAACAAGGATGATATAGAACTGATTGCCGTGGTTATGGCGGCACCGGACAATAAGAGCCGGTTTCAGGATGCCATGTCGTTGCTGAGCTATGGTTATAGTGTGAGTCAGATGTATACAGATGAGAACCAGGATGCCCTGCCGGCCCAGAGAGTGGAGGGCGGTATAGAGGATACGGTGAATCTGACTTATGCAGAACCCTTCCATTATCTGGACACCACGGGAAGCAACTTAAATGATATTCAGAAAGAAATCAGCCTGCCAGGTGTGGTGGCGGCACCAGTTGCAGAAGGGGATGCGATAGGGGAAGCGGTATATAAGCTAAACGGGACCCGCATCGGCAGTGTATCCATTCTGGCAGCCAAAGGCGTGGATAAGGCGGATTATAAGGATTATTATAAAAAGGTGTGGGGATTGTATCTGATGAGTCGATGAGATATGCAGACGGCAGGAGAACTAAGCCGCCTGCGGCTCTTATCTGTGCAAGCCCGTAATTACAGAACAAAAGTTCGCCGATTGCAGTGTGTACGGGGTTTGTGATATACTTTATAAGTTGTAATGTCATGAGCAGGCAGAGTAGACGGAGATCGCGTATGTGGGAAGGAATGATAGTCTGTATTATATTGATGGGTATTATCTGTCTGTTGGTGACCGCCCTGGATTGTAACCGGTTTGTGACGGTTTCCTATGAGATCAGGTCCGATAAGATCATGAAGCCTTGCAGGATGGTGCTCTTATCGGACTTACATAATAAGTCTTTTGGCAGGGATAACGAAAGACTGCTTCTAAAGATTGACGAACTTGCACCCGATGAGATTCTTGTAGCGGGCGATATGCTGACTGCCACGGCAGGGCATGATTATAGTCCGGCACTTATGTTGATGCAGAAACTGGCCGGAAAGTACAGAATTCACTATGGCATGGGAAATCATGAGTATCGTCTGGGGCTTTATCCGGAGCAGTATCCCGGGATGTATGAAGGCTACTTGACAGGACTGAAAGCGGCGGGGATTGTACCTCTTTTGAATGAGCGGACTTATCTGCCGGCTCTTCATATGGATGTCTGCGGGGTGCAGATTGACAGGCAGTATTATAAACATTTCCACAAGAAGCCCATGGAAGCAGGGTATCTTACAAAACTTTTGGGAGAACCCAGAGAGGATGCCTTTCAGATTTTAATTGCCCATAATCCGGTATATTTCCAGGAATATGCCAGATGGGGGGCCGATTTGGTGGTGTCTGGTCATGTGCATGGCGGCATCATGAGACTGCCGGTGTTTGGCGGTGTGCTCTCTCCGAGTCTGACACTGTTTCCGAAATATGACGGCGGCCGCTTTTCGGAAGGAAAGAGTACCATGATCTTAAGCCGGGGCCTTGGGACGCACACCATTCCTCTGCGGGTTTTTAATCCGGGAGAACTGGTGGTGATCGATTTTAAACCGGACAAGTAGTATGTTAGAGAGGACAGGCTGTTATGGCAATACCTGTGAAGCTTGAGGTGTTCGAGGGTCCCTTGGACCTTCTGCTGCATCTGATTGATAAGAATAAAGTGGATATCTATGATATTCCCATCGTGGAGATTACAGAGCAGTATTTGGAATATATACGGCAGATGGAGACAGAGGATATGAACGTCATGAGTGAATTTTTGGTCATGGCGGCAACCTTGATTGATATCAAGTGTAAAATGCTTCTGCCCAAGGAAGTGGATGAAGCAGGGGAGGAGCAGGACCCCAGGGCAGAACTGGTGGAGAAACTTTTGGAATATAAGATGTGCAAATATATGTCCTATGAACTGCGGGACCGTATGGTGGATGCACAGCGCAGTCTTTACAAACCGCCGACGCTTCCGGCGGAAGTGGAGCAGTACAGGCAGCCGGTGGACTATGAAGAATTGATTGGTGATCTGACACTGCAGAGGCTCCATGAGATTTTTAAGCAGATGATGAAGCGCCAGGTGGACAAGATCGACCCTGTCAGGAGTACGTTCGGCAAGATTGAGAAGGACGAGATAGACTTGGATTTAAAGACAACTTATGTGGAAGCTTATGTGCGCAGCCATAAGACATTCAGTTTCCGCAGACTGCTGGAAAAACAGCACAGTAAGATGGAGGTTATCGTCACTTTCCTGGTGATTCTGGAAATGATTAAGACGGGCCGGATCGGTATTGAACAGGAGGACACTTTCTCCGATATCATCATCACGGCCAATGAGACGGCAGATAACGGGCCTGTGCAGCTGACATCACTGGGCTGACGGATTGGGGAGTAAGAGGGATAAGATATGGAGAAAGACAAGGCGAAGGCGGTACTCGAGGCGATTCTGTTTACGATGGGAGACTCGGTGGAGATTGACAGGCTTGCCGCCGTGATTGAGGAGGATAAGGATACTACAAGGAAACTGCTTGACGAGATGGCATCAGAGTATCAGAAACAGGATAGAGGAATCGGCCTTACTACGTTAGAAGATGCGGTGCAGATGTGTACCAAAAGCGAACTGTATGAATATCTGATCAAGATAGCAAAGACGCCTAAAAAGTTTGTGCTCACAGACACACTTTTGGAGACATTATCCATCATAGCGTATAAACAGCCGATTACCAGACTGGAAATAGAAAAAGTGAGAGGTGTCAGTTGCGACCATGCGGTCAACAGGCTTTTGGAGTTTGATCTGATTATGGAGGTGGGCAGAATGGATGCCCCGGGGCGGCCTCTTCTATTTGGCACGACGGAACAGTTCCTTAGAAGTTTTGGGGTGAAATCTATTGAGGAACTGCCGGAGCTGAGTGCAGTACAGATTGAGGAGTTTAAACAACAGGCGGAATCTGAGGTACAGATGCAGCTGGATATCTGAGGATAAGAGGACATGGGTTACGGCCCACAGTACAATGTCCCGGCAGGATTTTAGAGACAGTGGTTCAAGGATTTGCAAAGTGCGCATATATATGTAAGGAGTCAGAAGACAGAGGCATTATATGGGTACTTTTTTCTTGCAATTAATCGTAACGATTGTTATTTTATTGGGCGTCTACAGCATATCTGCAAAGCATTTTCCACTCTATGTCAGGACCAAGCATAAGAGAGGCAGGGGGCATTCCTACCATAGAAGCATCCGGCTTCTTTTCTTGGCAGGCACGCTTCTCTTTGGGGCTATTAAGCCGCCGTACAGCGTCTATGGGGCAGAACAAAAAGAGGAGTTGCAGCTTCATGCCAAAGCCGCCGTTTTGATGGATGCGGACAGCGGCAGGGTTCTTTACGGCAAAAATCCGGAGGAGATACTGCCTATGGCCAGTACCACCAAGATTATGACCTGTATTGTGGCGTTGGAATATGGCAATCTGGAGGATGCGGCGCAGGTATCCGCCTATGCCGCCAGTATGCCCAAGGTAAAGCTTCATGTGAAACAGGGAGAGCAGTATCGTT
>CAJUFU010000101.1:0-1075 GCA_910585555.1 uncultured Lachnospiraceae bacterium | reverse complement strand
GGATTTATTGTATTCTTTGATGTTAGAATCCCACAACGACTCTGCGGTGGTGATTGCGGAGGCTGTGGGCGGCAGTGTGGAAGGGTTTGCGGCCATGATGAATCAGAAAGCAAGAGATATCGGGTGTTATGATACATATTTTATCACGCCAAACGGTCTGGATGCGGTGGTGAATGACAGTGGCAAAATACATTCTACCACGGCCACGGATTTGGCTAAGATCATGGCCTACTGCGTGACAGATTCCCCGGCCAAGGAGCAGTTTCTTGAGATTACCAGGACGATCAGTTATGATTTTCATAACTTAGAGGGGAGCAGAAGCTTTCACTGCAACAATCACAATACATTTCTGGGGATGATGAAAGAAGCGCTTTCAGGCAAAACAGGATTTACAAATAACGCCGGTTATTGTTATGTGGGAGCATTGGACAGTGAGGGACGTACCTTTACGGTGGCATTGTTGGCCTGTGGGTGGCCAAATAACAGGAGTTATAAATGGAGCGATATGAAAACGCTGGCCGCATATGGTATGGAGAACTATCAGTATCAGGATATTTATGAGGAGAAGACCTTTGACAAGATACCGGTGACCAACGGCATTGCAGGAAATCCTGGAACGCCTTACGGCGCGGCAGAGATACCGGTGGTGATGGAAGCGCATGAAAAGACGCTCCCCTATCTTCTTTGTGAGAAGGATAAGGTGGAGGTGAGAACGCAGGTGGAGAAGACGCTTGCAGCGCCGGTTGCAGACCATACGGAAGTGGGGGCGGTATCCTATTATCTGAATGGACAGATGATCAAACGCTATGCCGTTTACACGGATGGAGCGGTTAAGGAGCGCACGTTCGGATGGATATGCCGTTATATCTGGAGTATTTTTCTCCCCTAAATATTGCGGTGTATTTTATTTCTTATTTTATTACATTTTTTTGAAAAACTTACTAGTCGAGTTATGGATTCTATGGTATACTACAGTCGTGTGTTGTGTCACACAATAATATAGTTTTATTATTATATATAATTATGATAAATGGAGGGCTGAAAAATGAGTACTACTTCTCAAGCGAGTCAAAGA
>CAJUFU010000100.1:5794-6196 GCA_910585555.1 uncultured Lachnospiraceae bacterium | reverse complement strand
GCCCAGCTCTTGCCGCCGAAGGCATTCTTCACCGCCATATAAAGGGCGTAATCCTCCAGCCAATAAGCATTCTCCTGCGTAAACTTCTGATACGCTTCATCCTTCTTAATCTGGCTGTTTTGAAACGCTTTCTTTAACACCTTAAACCGGGACAGATAAATCTTTTCATAATCCACATAAGCATCGTCATCCCCGAAATCATACTGCTCACAATCCTCTTTCGTCAGATAACCCGCCCCCACAAGCGACTCTAAGTCAATATAATAGGGATTCCCTGCAAAAGTAGAGAAAGACTGATAGGGCGAATCCCCGTAGCCCGTGGGGCCAAGCGGCAATATCTGCCAATAAGACTGCCCCGCTTCTTCTAACAGATCGATAAAGGTATATGCCTCTTTGGAAAAT
>CAJUFU010000100.1:0-5784 GCA_910585555.1 uncultured Lachnospiraceae bacterium | reverse complement strand
GACGGAATAGCGGAAACTGGCAGCAAAACACCGCTCTTTCTCATAACATCCACATTTCCTTTCCTGTCAACCGTTCCGAATCTGTTCGGAAATCGATTTCTATACGAATTTTACAATATTTACTATAAAATAGCAAGCATGATCAGAGGCTTTCTCCCTGATCATGCTCTAAGGACGCACTGTCTATATCGCTGCTTTCTCAAAGCCTGCAAAGGACACACGGTTAACCCTTTACCGCACCCGCTGCCACACCTTTGATGATATACTTCTGACAGGACAGATAGAAAATGATAACAGGAATAATGCTCATCAGGATAAGCGCCATCGTTGCACCCAAATCCACCGTACCGTAACTACCTTTCAGATACTGGATATGAATGGGAATCGTGCGGTATTTATTGATATCAAGCACTAATACCGGCAGCAGATAATCGTTCCACACCCACATGATCTCCAGAATACCTACAGAAATCATGGTCGGCTTTAACATGGGCACAACTACCTGAAAGAATATCCGCACCGGTCCGCATCCGTCGATAGACGCCGCCTCTTCCACTTCCAGCGGAACCGCTTTCACGAATCCCACAAACATGAAGATGGCAAGCCCGGCACCAAATCCTAAGTAGACGATCGGAATCGTCCAAGGTGTATTCAGATGCAGTTTATCCGCCGTTTTAGAAAGCGGGAACATTACCATCTGAAAAGGCACCACCATGGAGAACACACACAGGAAATAAACTGCCTTACAGAAAAGAGAATTTACTCTCTCGATATACCATGCCGCCATGGAGGTACAAAGTAAAATTAAAAATGTGGAGAGTAACGTAATCAAAACACTGTATAACACACTATTTACAAAGGGATAGTTACCAAAAGTCATACCCTTTACAAAATTGTCAAAACCAGCGCTCATCTCCCCGGTGGGAAGCGCAAAAGTATCGGTTTTTACAAAAGTATTCTGTTTAAAAGAGTTGAGCACTACTGCCAGCACCGGAAGTACATAGAGAATGCTGACCACGGCCAATATCACGGAAAGAATTGTTTTGTGCCGGTTTGCGGCAGAAATCGTCTTCTTATTCATTACTGCTGCACCTCCTTCTTACGTGTATAGCTAAGCTGAAGCAGACCCAGTCCTGCCACCAGAATGAAGAAAATAACTGCCTTTGCCTGTGCCACACCCTGGGAAGTCGTGTTGGAACTGTAGAAGGTATTGTAAATATTGAGCGCCAGCATTTCTGTCGTCTTGACGGTCGTTCCGCCTGGCTGAATGATAAACGGCTGGCCTCCTGTCAACGCCAGGTTCTGGTCAAACAGCTTGAAGCCGTTTGTCAGAGAGAGGAAGATACAGATTGTAAAGGAGCTCATTACATTAGGAATCGTTACCTTAAACAAGGTCTGCATGGAAGTCGCGCCATCGATGCGTGCCGCCTCCAGAATATCTCCGGGCACATTCTGCAGCCCTGCAATGTAGATGATCATCATATAACCGATCTGCTGCCAGCACATCAGAATGATCAATCCCCAGAAGCCGTATTTACTTTCTAACAAAATGGAAGTCTGATAACGGCCAAGTATACCATCGAAAATCATCGACCAGATGTAGCCCAAAACGATACCGCCGATCAAGTTCGGCATAAAGAATACGGTACGATACAGGTTGCTGCCCTTAATGCCCAGCGTCAGGATATACGCCACGATAAACGCCAGCACATTGATTATGACAAGCGATACAATGGCGAACATTGCCGTATACCAGAACGCATGACGGAAAGAAGCATCCTGAAAAGTCTTCACATAGTTACCAAAGCCAATGAATTTTGCATCAGAAATCAAGCGGAACTGACACATAGACAGCCAGATACCCTGGATAAAGGGCCAAACAAATCCAATGATAAAGGCAATCAGCACAGGCCCCATAAAGAGAACGCCCCAGCGTCTTGTAGCCTTTTGAAGGGAATTCGTGTTAGCATTTTTTTTGCTTTTCATGGTATCACCTCCTGGTTGTTTTGAAATAAGAAAAGGGCGGAGCGGATAAAACGCCCGCTCCGCCACCTGTTTGATACATCAGTATTATGGTTCTTTCTTGTCTCTCAATCTCTGATTAGTTGTTGACCGCATTATACTCTGCTGCCCAGCCATCCACAAATGCTGTGCGTACTGTCTCCCAGTTTGCATCGGACTGATCTGCATTGTACTGATTCAGAGCACTTACCAATGTAGCACGATAGGAATCTACATTCGGCTGGAAGTTGGTTGCCCAGTTCATGACATAGCATCCGTCAGCCGTATATTTGTCAGCTGCTGCCAAAAATCCGTTGGTGGACTCTGCTGCTGACTTATAAGGCATAACACCGAAGGTATCCACTAACTTACGGGAAGCGTCAGGATCTGTCACACACCAAACCATAAAGTCCATGGTAGCCTGCTGATCTTCTGCGGAAGCCTTGCTGTTGATTGCCCAGCAGTTCTCTGTACCGCAGTTTAAGCCTGCCTTTTCCTCGCCTTCAACGCCGCAGTAATAAGGAATCATGGTAGCGTTCGGTACATCGCCCTTCACCGCTTCATATTCCCAGGAACCGTTTACAAAGAATGCTGCCTTTCCTGTCTTGAACTCGTTCTCCGCATCATGTCCGCCGGTAGCTAACTCCTTGGGATCTGTCAGGCTGTTGTTGATGCAAAGGTCATACAGGTTCTTGAAGTTATCCAGGTACTTGCCGGAGATGGTTGCCGGACACTCTGTCCAGGGTGTTCCCTCCTGCTCGTAGTAATACTCAAGGTTAGCCATATGTCCTGTAAATCTCCAGGAAGAAGAATCATCCATGTCGGAGGAACTAAAAGCGTCAAACCCAAGCTCGCCTGCGCGTGCGTGAATGTCCTCTGCCACTGTCTTTAATCCTTCAAAATTCTTGATCTCATCCATGGTATGGCCTGCTTTTTCAATCAAGTCAGGATTTACGATGATGCCGTAGCACTCATAGCAGTAACCGATGGAAACTAACTTGCCGGTCTCATCATAAAGGTTATAAGCGTCTGTGTTCAGCTCGTTGGCAATCGGTGTACCTGTCAAATCCAAAGCGTAGTCTTTCCAGTCTTTTACGCCTGCCTGATTACCGATGATAAACAATGTCGGAGGTGCGGATTTGTCCATTTCAGATAACAGTGTTGTGGAATATGTGCCGGAAGCTGCGGTAACTACCTTTACTTCCACACCAGTCTTTGTGGTGTAATCCTTTGCGACCTCCTGTAACACTTCATCGGACTCGGGCTTGAAGTTCAGCCAGTAAACCGAACCGCCGCCTGCAGCCGGAGCTTCCGCTGCAGAATCGTCTGTTGCCGGAGCCTCTGTTGCAGAATCGTCTGCTGCCGGAGCCTCTGTTGCAGAATCGTCTGCTGCCGGAGCCTGCGATGCACCGCCGTTATCAGAACCGCCGCCGCAGCCTGCTAACATGGTAGAAATCATCGCCGCACAAAGTATTGTACTAACAATTTTCTTTTTCATGATCTTTTCTCTCCCTTTCAATAGATTAAAGTTAGTTGTTTGGTTTTGGAAACCTTATCGGTAACAGTTTCGGTATCGTCACCGGTAACGTTTCCGCTTTCTTGGGTTAAGTATATAACCTAACCACAATTTTTGCAAGAGGTTATTTCACTTATTACTCATTTTTGCCATTTTAACCAGAAATTACACAGCCTATTTATGTATTTTGCACAGTTTCTTACTTTTACTGCCAAAAAACATTCATGCATCTATCCTCCGGCTTTTCAGCAAGGGTATCATCTCCCGCACCGATTGAAAAATCAGATGCGGTACGGTCTCAGAAACCTTCACATCTTCCATGGACGCTTCCCCGCTTAAGACCAACACACTCTTAAGCCCATGGTTTCTGCCCGCCACAATATCCGTATACAGCCTGTCTCCCACCATGGCAATGTGTGCCCGCTCGGTTTTGACTCTAGTAGTCAAATATTCTATGATATCCTCATTCGGCTTGCCGATTATCCGGTCAGGATAGCGAAAGGCCGATGCATGAATAAAAGCATGTATCGCACCCACATCCGGAATAAACCCGTCTTCCGTAGGGCAGTTATAATCCGGATGTGTGGCAATATAGGGGATACCGGCCCGCACATGGTCACAGACTCTGCACAGCTTTGCATAATCAAGACTGGTATCAAAAGCCGTTACCACCACGTCCGGATGTTCCTCCTCAAGACAGATGCCCGCCTGTACAAATTCCTCTTTAAGCAAAGGATTGCCCAGAAGAAATACCCTGCTTTCCGGAAAATGCTTCTTCAGATAATAAATGGCGGCCTGCCCGGAGGTAATGATCTTCTCCTCCCCCACTGTAAGTCCCATCTGTCCCAGTTTCTCCACATAAACGGCCGCATTTTTAGAGGAATTGTTTGTCAGGAAAACATAGTTTCTGCCGGACTCTTCAATCTGTGCAAGGAACTCCTTAGCGCCGTCTATCCACTGCTCCCCCAGATAAATGGTGCCGTCCATGTCCAGCGCGAAACACTCCACCTGCGATAAAATATCCTCTTTGTCCTCATTGAGCATCGGAATCTGCGTCTGCATCATTACACTCCCTTTTATTTAGAATTTATGGAAACTCTTTATTCGCTTCTAAGATTTTCCAGTACTTTCATCACCCCTGCCTCCTCATTAGACGGCGCAATGTACTTTGCCACTTCCTTTAAGCCGGGATGGGCGTTGCTCATGGCATAACTCTCCGCACATTGCCGCATCATACTCTCATCATTCAGAAAATCCCCAAAGGCCATACACACGGCAGGCTCTATCTGACAGCGGCTCTGTAAAAACTGCAACGCCGCGCCTTTGCTCACCTCTTCGTTTGCAATATCCAGCCAACAGTCCCCTGACAGCACCACCTTCACGCCGTCCGGTATATCCTGCAGACCGGCATAGTAAGTGACAGCGTTGTGATCTTCAATAAACACCGCCAGTTTAATGATTCTGTCCTTTACCATACATCCTGCCAGATCTTCCGTAAATTCCAGCCTCTCATAGTACATATGCGCGTTTTTCTCCAGCTGTGGGCTGCCATGTTTCATATAGGCCGACTTCTCACCACACAAAATAACACTGTGCCCGTCTTTCCCATAAAAACGCTCCACACATGCCTCCACTGTTTCCGGCCTCATCGTATTGACATAAATAAATTCACCCCGATCGGCCACCAGACCGCCATTATCCGCTATAAATACCAGTTTCTCTGCCGCCTTCGGAAAAAGCTTATACATATTATAATACTGCCTGCCGCTGGCAATCACAGTTCTAATCTCCGGATGACTGCATACCCACTCTTCAAATCCCGCCGGCACTTCCTTCCTGTCATTCAGCAAAGTACCGTCCAAATCCGTAACCACAAGCCTAATCTTCTTATCTTTCATGCTCCGCTCCTCACTGTGCTTTATGAAACATTTTAAATTCTATCACTATAAGGCAAGGATTTTATATATTTTTCCATATATATAAAATCTGGCGCCCCATCTGCCCGGCTCGGCAGTTTTATTATTGTCTCTTTCATTTTCTCTATGGTCCATTTTCTTCCATACCCAAAACGATACTTATTGGCTTTCATCACAGTTATGAGAAACATTGCGATATACTTATTCATTTTCCAGAAATCTTTTGCATATAAAACATTTACATCATCAGACGCCCAAAATGGCTTTGATTGATAAAAGGCCTCTCCAACGCTTCCATTATAATTTACGGTAATACAATTTGAGATCGGAAGAGCACACGTCTGAACTCCA
>CAJUFU010000099.1 GCA_910585555.1 uncultured Lachnospiraceae bacterium | reverse complement strand
CCAAGCCCTGCGGCAACATGATCGTGGATATCGGCGGCGGTACTTCCGATATCGCAGTGATTTCTCTGGGCGGTACGGTAGTCAGCGCATCGATCAAGATTGCCGGGGATGATTTTGATGAGGCAATCGTACGCTATATGCGTAAGAAACATAACCTGCTGATTGGTGAGCGGACAGCGGAGGATTTAAAGATTAAAATCGGTTCTGCCTATAAGAGACCGGAAGTAGACTATATGGACGTCAGGGGCCGTAATCTGGTGACGGGACTGCCCAGAACCGTGAAAGTATCTTCCGAAGAAACAGAGGAAGCTTTGCATGAGACCACGGTGCAGATCGTGGAGACGATACACAGCGTTTTGGAGAAAACGCCCCCGGAACTGGCGGCGGATATTGCAGACAGGGGAATTGTTCTTACTGGCGGCGGCAGTCTGTTGCGCGGATTGGAGGATTTGATTGCAGCTAAGACAGGTATCAATACGATGACAGCTGAGGATCCGATGACAGCGGTAGCCATCGGTACTGGTAAATATGTGGAATTTCTGGCGGGATACCGCGAAGATTGATAAAGAGAGGGAATACGGATGCTTAAAGGATTGTATACAGCGTATACGGGGATGCTCAACGAGCAGCACAGAATGGATGTGCTGGCGAACAATCTGGCTAACTCCACCACCAATGGATTTAAGAAAGAGGGAACGACCAGCCAGGCTTTTGATACAGTGCTGGCATACAAGATTAAAGACTTGTCGGAACCAGGGAATCTTCCCAGGCCGATGGCAAGGAACAGAGCCGTTGATGAGAACGAGTTGAATAATCCCAACAATGAAGATTACCTGGAGCGCCGGGTCACAAGAACGGGTATGAATCTGGGTGTCAAAATTGGTGAGAATTATGTAGATTACTCGGTAGGTCCCATCAAATCCACAGGGAATCAATTTGATCTGGCAATTTCTGACAGAGGTTTCTTTGCGGTGGAATATACCAACAAGGCGGGAGAGACTTCTACGAAATATACGAGAGACGGTAATTTCACGATGAATGTGCAAGGCTATTTGGTGACCCAGGACGGTGATTTCGTGCTGGATGAGAATGGCCGGCGGATTAGGATGGATACGGGACTGCCGGTGAGCATTGACCATAACGGCAATATCACCCAGGAGGGCGCCGCTGTGGCGACCATAGGTCTCACGGACTTTGAGGATTACAATTATTTGGAGCGCTTTGGCGAGAACTATTTCCAGCCTGTAGAGGGGGCCACGGAGACAGAGGAAGTGGAGTCGCAGATTTACGCAGGCTATCTGGAAATGTCAAACATTTCCGTTGTAACAGAGATGGTTAACATGATAACCTTGCAGAGACAGTATGAGAGCAATCAGAAAGTTATCACTACTTACGATGACACACTTGATCAGGCAGTGAGTCAGTTAGGCAGATTGAATTAAACAAGTGTACAGGAGGCGGTAAATTATGGTTAGAAGTTTATGGTCGGGCGCAACCGGCATGAATGCACAGCAGGTAAATGTAGACACGATAGCAAACAATCTTGCTAACGTCAATTCTATGGGATATAAGGCGCAGGTGACGCAGTTTAAATCACTGCTGTACCAGAACCTTCAGACAGTTACCACCACAGCAAATGGAGATCCGAAACCGACCAGTTCTCAGGTGGGACTTGGCGTTCGTACTTCTTCCATTAACTCTATTTTTACCCAGGGAAGCCTGCTGGACTCTGACAGCGATACGGCTTTTGCTATTGAGGGAGAAGGCTTCTTTGCAGTACGCGGTGAGGACGGCGAGAACTATTATACAAGAAACGGAGATTTTACATGGGCAATCGGCAGTGACAACCGTATGACCCTGACCAATTCTGACGGCCTGCCGGTATTAGACGCCCAGGCAAGACCCATTGTCCTGAACAGAACATATGTTGCAAGCAAGTTGGCGATTTCCGAAGATGGAGAAATCTGCTATCCTGACGGGACCAACAATCCGGTTCCTATCGGTGTAAAGATTGGCACTTACCAGTTCAGCAATCCCGGCGGCCTTAAGAGAGTTGGCGATACCCTCTTTACCCCCACGGATGCCAGCGGCCGTGTCATCAACGAGGAAACCAATGGAGAAGTGACAAAGAGCAGAATCATACAGGGATATCTGGAAGGTTCTAACGTGCATGTAGCAAATGAGATGGTCAACCTGATCGTAGCACAACGTGCCTATGAGATGAACTCCAAATCCATCACCACCTCCGACTCCATGCTCGAAGTAGCTAACAACCTGAAGCGTTAGCATGAGCAGTGCCAAAATGTAAGATAACAAAATGGCAGCTTGCTGACAATTTTGTTAGATTGCCGAGTTTGCCGAAAGGCAAGCTCAGTGATAGGGCGAAGCCCGGAACACGAAGAAGCCGAAGGCTTCGAGTGGCACTGCGTACTATACAACACCCTATACAAACAAATTATAACAATGAGGACAAAATCATGAATGATCTCACAGGCTTATCCAATTATACAGATTACATGACAGACACAAACCGTGTAGCCACGGAGAATCTGCAAAAGCAGCTTGAGGAATCAGCGAAAGCAAAAGAGAACGAAGCGCTCTTTGATGCCTGCAAACAGTTTGAATCCTATCTGTGGGAGCAGGTCTACAAGGAGATGCAAAAGAGCGTAGATCTTTTCGGGGAGGACGATGACGGATACGCCTCCAATATGGTTGATTTCTTTAAAGATTCTTTTGTTCAGGAAATTTCACAGCAAACCGCATCTCAGGGTTCTAACTCCCTGGCGCAAATGTTATATGAACAGGCGAAACGTAACTACAATCTTTGATAGTAGTGACAGATAACACGACGGACTGCTTTGAAAGGCAGTCCGTTCTTGTGTGTCTGGCAGAAAGTCTTTTGAAGGTAGAACAATCTGCTGTGCCGGCCGGCGGGCAGGGAAAAGAACAGGAATAGACCATGGAAACAATCAAAGGTTATATAGAACACATTATATACCGGAATCATGACAACGGTTACACAGTACTGAACCTGATCAGCGATGGGGAGGAGGTTACCTGCGTGGGTTTCTTTAAGACCACGGACCAGGGGGAGACCATCGAGGCGCAGGGAGAGTATATCACCCATCAGGTATATGGCAGACAGTTTAAAATTGAGAACTATAAGATATTGCCGCCGGATGATGTGGTGAGTATAGAGCGTTATCTTGGCTCCGGCGCCATCAAGGGTGTGGGAGAAGCTTTAGCGGCCCGGATTGTGAAAATGTTTGGAGCAGATACTTACCGGATTATCGAAGAGGAGCCGGAGAGACTTGCCGAGGTGAAAGGAATCAGCACACGCAAGGCACAGGAAATCGCGGTCATAGTCCATGAGAAGGCAGACGCCAGGGAGGCGATGACTTTCCTGCAGACATATGGTATCTCCAATACATTGGCCATCCGCATTTATGAGACATACGGTTTGAATCTCTATGGTATTCTCAAGGAGAACCCTTATCGTTTGGCGGAAGACATCCATGGGATTGGTTTTCGAATTGCAGATGAGATTGCGGCGAAAATAGGTATTCACACGGATTCCGATTATCGGATTCGCAGCGGGATTCTTTATACGCTGCAGCAGGCAGGTTCGGGCGGGCATTGCTATCTGCCTGCAAACAGGCTTCTTGAACGGGCGGGAGAACTGCTGGGGATTGCGCCTGAGCTGATGGAGCCACAGCTGCAGAATTTAGCGATGGATAAGAAACTAGTCATGAAAATGCCGGAGCCAGGGGAGAGTGAGCGCAAAGTTTATGCCGCTAATTATTATTATGCCGAGCTCAACTGCGCAAAGATGCTGCATGATCTGAATATCACCGAAGAGTTACTGCCTGCCGAGGAGGATATTATTTTGTCAAAGATTGACCGGGTGGAGGCGGAGCTTGATATAGAATTGGACGAGCTGCAGAAACGGTCAGTGCTTGAGTGTATGCGTCATGGAATTCTTATCCTGTCAGGGGGGCCGGGTACTGGAAAAACCACTACCATCAATGCGATCATACGATATTTTCTATCACAGCAGATGGATATTTTCCTGGCGGCGCCTACAGGAAGGGCGGCCAAACGTATGACGGAGGCTACCGGATATGAATCCCGCACAATACACAGGCTTCTGGAACTGAACGGGGCTGTCGCCGAGGGGACAAGGGCAGCACGTTTTGAGCGAAATGAGGAAAATCCTCTGGAAGCGGATGTGATCATTGTAGATGAAATGTCCATGGTAGACATTTTTCTTTTTCAGGCGTTGCTTAAGGCGATCTCTGTGGGGACAAGACTGATTATGGTGGGCGATGTGAACCAGCTTCCCTCAGTGGGCGCCGGACAGGTATTACAGGATTTGATGCAGAGCGGCCGCTTTCAGACGGTGGTGTTAGAAAAGATATTCAGACAGGCTAAGGAGAGCGACATTGTATTAAATGCCCACAGGATTCATGCGGGAGAAGAACTTGCACTGGATAACAAAAGCAAAGATTTCTTCTTTTTGGAAAGAAATGACACGAATGTTATCTACAAACATATGATACAGTTAATATTAAATAAACTACCTCCCTATGTGGGGACCAAGCCTTACGAAATTCAGGTGTTGACCCCCATGCGCAAGGGCAAACTCGGGGTGGAAGTCCTTAATAAAATTCTGCAAAGATATCTGAATCCGCCTTCTGATCAAAAAAGGGAATGTCAGGCAGGAGATACCCTTTTCAGAGAGCAGGATAAGATTATGCAGATCAAGAATAATTATCAGCTGGAATGGGAAGTGGTCAGTAAGTACGGCATTCCGATTGATAAAGGGAGCGGTATCTTTAACGGTGATATCGGTATGATTCTGTCTATCGACGATTATTCACGGGAGGTGGTGGTGGAGTATGATGAGCACCGCCGGGTGACTTATCAGTACGCACAGCTTGACGAGATAGAGCTGGCTTATGCTGTCACCATCCACAAATCCCAGGGCAGTGAATATCCGGCGGTAATTATGCCGCTGCTTGCCGGTCCACGCATGTTGTTTAATCGAAATCTTCTCTACACGGGGGTGACGCGTGCCAAGAACTGTGTCACTATCCTGGGCAGCCGGGAGACCCTTCGTGAAATGGTGGCGAATAATTATCAGAACCGCCGCTATACTGGACTTGCGGAACGAATCAGGGAATTGATTCCCCAGACAACACAATAGCAAATGGTTCAGATTTCGTGCAGACAGGCCGGAAGGTCTGGAAAGGAATAATTCTATCATGAACTTCATAAAATCACTTCGGGAACTTTTCTTAAATCTTCTGTTCCCCAGACGCTGTCCCGTCTGCGACCGTCCCGTCGCTCCTTTTGGCAGCCTTGTCTGCGCATCCTGCGAGCAGACGTTTACATACATAGAGCAGCCTTACTGTCTAAAGTGCGGCAAACCGCTTACACATGAGGAACAGGAATACTGTCATGACTGCGGTGTGCACAGGCATTTGTTTGACCGGGGACTGGCACTTTATCAATACCAGGATGTTTCGGATTCTCTTTATCGCTTCAAGTATAAGGGGAGACAGGAATATGCGGCCTACTATGCATTCTGCATGGCCCTAAGATGCAGGGCTTTTATTGCCGGATGCCATCCCGATGCATTGGTGCCCGTACCCATTCATAAAAGCAGATGCCATCAGAGAGGATACAACCAGGCAGAGAGGTTAGCCAGAGAACTTTCGGCGCTTACGGGTATTCCTGTAGCTGCTGATTTGATTTGCAGAGTGCGCAAAACAGCGCCCATGAAAGAATTATCTGCGCAGGAGAGACAAAATAATTTGAAAAGGGCTTTCAAAATCTGCCGTAATGATGTAAAATTAGATACGATTATAATTATCGACGACATCTATACAACGGGGAGTACCATAGATGCCATGAGTTTGGAATTGAGAAAAGCGGGAGTGAAACGAATTTATTTCATAACACTTGCCATAGGCAGGGGTGTATGAAACAAAATTGCCAGCAGGAGGATAAAGTATGAATGTAAGAAATTGCAGAAAATGCGGAAATCTTTTTAACTATGTGTCTGGGCCGCCAATCTGTATGAGCTGCAGAGAGGCATTAGAGGAGAAGTTCCAGGAAGTTAAGACCTATATTCGGGACAATGCACATGCGTCAATCCCGCAGGTATCCGAAGCTTGTGATGTATCTACGAACCAGATTCATCAGTGGCTTAGGGAAGAACGTCTGGAACTCAGTGCAGAGTCCGGGATTACTTTGACTTGTGAGAATTGCGGCGCTGTCATTTTGACAGGACGTTTCTGCGGAAAATGCAAAAACAACATGGCAAACCAGCTAAACAGCAGTATTAAAAAACCGGAAGTCAAGAAACCTGAGCCGAAGAAAGATCAGAAAGAAAATCCAAAGATGAGGTTCTTGAACTAATTTGACCGGGCATTGGAGATTTGTATGCTAAACGAAGAGAGAATCATCCTGATGACTCAGATGGCCTCCTATGAAGCTAACGAAGGTAAAAAGAATGTGGCCATAGGAAGCTATTTTCGGAGTGATTACATAGGATGGCAGGTGCTCAAATCCATTATAAGTGCAACCATCGCATTTGTAGTGGTTTTTGCCATGTACATTT
>CAJUFU010000098.1 GCA_910585555.1 uncultured Lachnospiraceae bacterium | reverse complement strand
CGGGCCTTTACCCTATTGGAATCAAGATTTTGAACTTGTTTCGCAATTACCTATTGAACTTTTTGGCGGCGGCCCGGCAGACCCCAACGCACCGAATTTCTTCAAAGGCGCAATGTCAGTACTGCAACCGCTGATTGATGACGGCACCCTGGTTGTTGTGTCAGGACAGACAGATTTCACACAGTGTGCGACAGTTGACTGGGATAACTCGAAAGCACAGTCACGTATGGATGCCATCCTTGCCGGCAACTATTCGGACATTGAGATTGACGGCGTACTTTCCCCCAACGATGGTATTGCCCGTGCAATCATCACATCCTGTGAGAATGCGGGACAGCCGATTCCCGTAGTGTCAGGGCTGGATGCGGAAAATGAATCTGTGGAGTGGGTATGGTCCGGCAGACAGTATTCCACAGTTGCGAAACCCACCAACGCGCTTGTGGGTGAGACCGTTTCTATTATTGACAGCCTGTTAGGCGGCAACGGAATGCCGGCAACCGATGTGACGGCAAACAATGGCGTAATTGATGTTCCTATTTACGAACTGCCCCCTGTCGTTGTGACAAAGGAGAATGCAAAAGAAGTATTTGCGGATGACCCTGACAGAATGGCTCTGTTGACCGATTAAGATTCGGATATAAAGGATTTAGAATTAAAATTGCATAAATAAAAGTCATATAAAGTCTCCCGGAGGTTTCGGTAATCGGAATCTCCGGGAGGCTTTTGTGCAGCAGACGCAGATTGTTTGTGTATCATGGAAAAACCGTTCTGGCTATGATAGAATAGGTGCATATATAAGGGATAAACCGGTTGGGAGGTGTTTCATGGGTGTATTTGGGGGAATATTCATAAGAAACCGGAAGAAATTTATGTTGCTTTTTATGATATTTGCAGTCTGCCTTTCCGGCGGTTGCGGCCAGGCACAGCGCCATGAGGAATCAGAGACGGAAAGGGATTTCGGAAGCGGGGAGGAGATTGAGGCCGCAAAGGGAAACTTACAGGCCTATTTTCTTACCATACACAGTGGGGAAGAGCTTGCCCTTATGCGTGAATGGTATGATTGGGACAGCGTCCAAAGTATCACGGTATATTTTTCTAAGGATTTAAGAGAATGGCGGGAGGAAGATCTGCAGGCACTTACGAAGCATCATGGCAGTGTGGCTGTGGAGAGCGATGCAGGCACATTTCCGGCGCGCGCCCTTACCTATCTGACAGGCGCAACGGAAGTGTATCTTTTTGCTAATTCAGATGTGTCCGATGTGACAGGAACGCTTCCGGAGGGAGCGGGGTTTCCCAAACAGATTAAAGCTGTGACGCTGTATGGATACCGGGAAGGAAAGTATGAGGCGTTACTTCGGCTTTTACAGGATTCCGGGGTGGAAACAATCACAGTAAAGCCGGATACGAAAGCAGAGGAGACGCAGAGATTTTGGCTGGATGATGCGGCCGGGATAGATACGTTAAAGGAATTGGTTTTAGAGGATATATCCATCCAGGTACGTGGGGAAACAGCCATAGACGGCTCTGGGCTTGAGCGGATAGAGGGTTTGATCGATAAGGATACGGATTTATGTTTTGTGGAGAACCTTACCCATTTGGAGGAAATCACAAGCCGTATTTTGGATGTGCGGGAGTTATCTCCCCTGCTTCAAAGGGAAGGGCTTGCTCTTTACCTGGAGTTTTATAAGAAGACGGCCGGGTTTGAGGAGGAAGATTACGGTGCCGGTAATTATACGGTATGTGATGACTTTAACAAGATGGTCTCCTTGTCGGGAATGGGCCAAGAGAATAGATATCTGGGCATCTATCAGCGCAGGAAAGATAAGGATTGTGTGGCGGAGTGTTTTATCATAGATCGGTTTTCAGAGGCTTCCGATCAGGAAGAGGGGATGAATCTGACGGATACGGAGGCTTGGATTCGGGTTGCGGACGGAGAAACTGTCTATGAACTGAGACCGGAGGAAGGATATGGATTCTGTGCCGGCATCAGAAACAGGATGACGTTTGAGGATATCAATTTTGACGGTGTAAAGGATATTGTATTGGAAGCCGGCAGCTATGGAACCCAGATGCTTACTTATAAGTATGGGTGGATTTGGGAGCAGGCATCCGGCAGGTATGCGTTTTCCCCTACCTTTGCCGGGATTGGCGACCCTGCGATCGATGTCAAGCATCAGCTGGTGCGCAGCTCTTGGCGCAATTGGGCCGCCTCCCACAGTTGGGCGATTTACCGGTATGTGGACGGACAGTTCGTGATGCAGGGCAGGTTGACGGAAGAGGTTTTGTTTACGGAAGATATACCGCCGGAATTAGAAGTGCCGGAAGGGGCCGAGGTTTGGCGCTGGCAGGAAGAAATCATGGAAGACGGGGAAGTGGCGGAGGTGATAAATTCCTATGCGGTAGAAGTGGAGGGAGAGGAGACCATATACCCGGAAAGATATGAGAGCTATTATGAAGAAGACAGTTACTGGGGAGAGGGAGGTTAATGGGGCAGCCTTACATAAGAGGTTCGTTCCGCTTTGCGGTGCCGGAGCATAGAAAGCCAGCCCCTTTATGGTGGTATCGGAGCTGGCTTTCTATGATAACCGGTGAAATGTTACAGCTTTTCGTATTTAAGTCTTATGCTTCGAATAAGAAGTGACTGTTAAAAAGGCAAACAGCGGAATCTCGATCACAGAGGCGCCGATCATGACGTAAGGAAGCCATATGGCTGCGTTTCCGATATTCCAGAAGTCAAATTCTGCGGCGGCATACAGGATGCTGGTCTGCAGGCCGGTTCCCCCGGCGGGAAGAATACTGTAAATCCATTGGCCGATTTCCTGGGGCAGAATCATATAGACGATGATTGGCAAAATGCAAAACAAAAGCGCCACGGAGAGGCTGGCTGCCATATTTCTTATCCGTGAGGATAAAAACAAAGTAAAGCTGATAACGGCCAGTATGCCAAGAAACCCCGATATTGCGATAAAACCTTGCAGCTGGCCTATATTCATGTCCGGCAGATTGATGGCGGAATATAGCATCTGCATGGAAGTTTTGGTACATTCCCATCCCCAGAGGCTGTCGGAGACAAGGATATAAATCGTGGTACACAGAGCGTATGCCGCTCCGCTGATGATAAACAGGGAAAGAATTTTTATCATGGCAAATCTTTCTTTACCGTATTTGGTACAGCGGAAGATATCGTCAGCTCCGGTCTGGTAATCGGAAGTAAAAACGGGCGCGGCAATCACTGCGGTAAAGAGCACGATCAAAAAGGCAAGGATAATCTGATAATCCATGGCGTCAGTGCTGTAGCCGGGGAAAAACTGGTAGGGCTTTTGCACTTTGCCATAAAGGTTTATGGCGGCATTTTGCGCCGCAGGATGTTTTTTCTGCTCCTGCTTCATCAGGGATGCAATACGATTTTCGCATACATGGTAGTAGTCATCAATCTGATTCGGGTCGATTTCCATGATGGTGGGAGCGATTCCCGTATCCGGATTGGCAAAGACTTCCCTGATACCGTGTAACAGCGGGGCGTAGGGCAGGATTTCTGTCTCATAGACGCCTTCCGGCAGATCATAGGAAACTTCCACCCCATATTTTCGCAGACAGGCTTGATAATCTTCCACTGCTCTGCGTATCTTTTCTGAGGTAACCGTTCCTGCAATATCAGCCTGCAGGTCTTTTTCGTAAGCGATTGACGCTAAACCCTGCAGTACGACTTCCTTTCCTTCTGCGTCGGTATAGCTGTTGTAGGAAAAGGTAATAGGTAGCCACGCCAACAGAAAGGAAAAGAGGAAGGATAATAATAGCAGGATGATCGTCAGTCTGGTCTTTAGGATTCGTTTCATTTCTAATTTCAATAAGCGCATGGCACTCACCTCCTGTCAGTATTTTTCTGCGGGAACATCCATAAGTACAAGTCCTCCAAATGCGGTGATGCAGGCACGGAATCTTCGGTATAAGGTTTGGCGGCAAGATAACGGATAGAAATCTGCCCCGCATCTTCGTTACGGATATTTACAATCTGCAGCTTGTGTTCATAGGCCGGCAGACGGTCTACGGGAATCTGGGTTGTCCAAACTTTGCCCTCCACCAGCCTTACCAATTCCTCGGTGGTTCCCTGGGCCACAAGCTTCCCGCCCTTCATCACCGCATTTTGGGTGGCGATATATTCCACATCCGAGACAATGTGTGTGGAGATCAGGACAATGCGGTCATGGGCAAATTCGGAGAGCAGGTTGCGGAACCGGACCCTTTCACCCGGGTCAAGTCCGCTGGTAGGTTCGTCTAAGATTAGCACCTCAGGCTCGTTTAACAGGGCCTGTGCGATGCCCACTCGGCGTTTCATGCCGCCTGATAATTTTGCGATTTTTTTGTTTTTGACATGGGATAGGGTCATTTGCTCCAAAAGCTCATGGATTCTGCGCTTGCTGTCTTTGGGCGTAAGCCCTTTTAAGACCGCCACATATTCCAGATAGTCTTTTACGGTGAATTCCGGATAAAATCCAAATTCCTGGGGCAGATAGCCAAACACATCCCGGTAGCTTTCTTTCAGGGTATGGATGGGAATCCCATCGTATAAAATCTCTCCGCCGGAGGGTTTCATAATACCTGCAATCATCCGCATGAGGGTTGTCTTTCCGGCACCGTTCGCGCCCAAAAGCCCCCATACGCCGGGCGTGATGCGCAAGGATACATCATCCACTGCCTTTAAATCTTTAAATTGCTTCGAAATATGTTCCATATATAATTCCATAATGTTCTCCATAATCATAATATTTTTGTTGCGGAGAATGCCCTCTATAAGGGCATTCTCCAGAACATTTAGAAACGCTTAGGCGGCGTTCTCTGCCGCCTCTAGCATTTCTTAATGTTCCCTTATACGATGAGCTGCGCCTCCGTAAAGGACGAGTCCTTCACGATATGGCGAAACTGCCATATACAGAAGGCAAAGAGCAGGGCACATATCATAATCCAGACCAGAGTCAAAGAGGGCAAAGATAAAAGCATATATTGGTTTGGAATGATACAAAATACCAGCATTAAGAAGAAGCAGAAAAACAGGCTTCCCATAAAAAAATGTCTGGGCGCAAAATGTCTGAGCATATACAGGCATCCGCTGCCTGCTAGAAGAAACGGAAAGCACAAGTATAATATAGTACTGCCTGCGGGCAATGTAGTCTTTAGGACTGTGGAGAGGAAAATGCCGCATAACAGCAGGACGTCTCCGATGCTGATGATAAACAGTCTGGCCAGCAGCAGTTTTACACAGGAAAAGCGGGTTGCCGCTTCTATTTCCTGCATTTGATAACGGACAGACCGGTAAAGCAGGGGCAGAACAGTCATAAAAACCAGAATGGACAGGCAAAACAGCAGCTTTACCATAGTCTGCAGGGAGATATGATATCCGTAAAAACGGGAAAGAACAGCGTTTAGGATGCCAAGAAAAATTCCCTGTACCGTCCAGACTTTCCAGCCCATAAAGGTCATCTGCCTAATCAAAAAGCCCGCAAAGGAAATCCGTTCCCGCCTTTGCCTTAGACAAGCCTCTTTTCGGGCCAGGGAAAGTGTGCTCTCTAAATGGCTGTTATCGATCACAGCGGGGACTTGCTGCAATGTCTGTTTTAGCTTGTTTTCCAAAATTTCATAATTCACAATAACCCTCCTTCCAAAGTTTTTTAGAAAATGCGATCGGCTCATTTTTGATAAGCAGCTTTTCAGATCTGCTCAGTGAATTTGAGCCTTTAGTTTTTTAAGTGCCCGGCGCAGCTTAGACTGCACGGTTCTAAGCGGCATATGCAGTATCTTGGCAATTTCTTGCAAAGTCAAATCCTGTCCAAACCGTAAAAGAACAATCTCCTGCAGGTCTTTTGGCAGACTGCCAATCAGCTGTCTTAAGGCCATATCTGCATGGATGGCATCAAAAGCCGGTTCTGCGTACACAGGTTCAATGGCCGAATCTTCCAAAGACACATCGGGGCAGCGGTTCTTGCGCCTCATATCGATGCAGGTATTGGCGGCAACCTGATACAAGAAAGCCTTAAACTGCCCCTTGTGCGTATAGCGGTCAAAATAGCGTATGACTTTCAGAAACGTTTCCTGCGCCGCGTCCTCCGCCAGACTGCGGTTGGGAGCGTGCCAGAGACAATAGCGCAGAATCTCCGGGTAGAACATGGCAATCAATTCATCTGCCGCACCCAGGTCTCCCTGCTCAATTCTTTGTATCAATTTATCTTCACGCGTCAAGATGATTCCTCCTGAGGATGTCCCCTCATATGTATATAACGAAGCAGACGCCCCGAAATGATTTCCCTTTTAGGATTTTATTTCATAGAATGATGATTTAGAGAAGATTAGATGGAAAGAAAAGTAAAATAGAATGTTAAAATGGCAGACTCAGTCCCGCTTAATACTAGGCAGATTCCACCGGTAATGACTGGCCAGCATACGGACAGCGATTACCAGAAAAGCGCCAAACATCATAGCATAATCTGCGTGGGTAAACTGCAGAAGAACCACATACAGACATGCACCGGAGATAGACGCACAGGCGTATATATGCTTTTTTAAGACAAAGGGAGTCTCACCGGCCATGATATCCCGCAGAATACCGCCGCCGATTCCCGTGATGACGCCAAGAAAGATAATGAGGAAGTGGTATGCACCGTAACCGGCATTCACACCGGTGTCCACACCGATCACCGTGAAAGCGCCAAGGCCCACAGCGTCCAGGATGTTCATGACCTTTTCATAAGTATCCATATACCGGCTTTCCAGTAAAATGGGCCGGAAGCGGAACAATAGGAACATGATGAGTACCGTTAAAAAGGCAGTTAACACGTAGACCGGATGGTAGAACATCGTGGGAGGGATACTGCCAATCAACAGGTCCCTGATCATGCCGCCGCCCACGGCAGTGATAACGCCGAGCACGATAATGCCGAATAAATCCAGCTTTTTGCGAACAGCGACCATAGCGCCGGAAGAGGCAAAGGCTATGGTGCCGATGATTTCTATAGGAAAAAAGACCGTTTCATGTAATTCCATGGGAACTCCTCTATAATATATGTAAAAATACGAATTTTAATAGGATAAAGCTTACTGGTAACGAATAAAAACAATATAACATGCATGTTCTGTCAGTACAAGAAAAAACAAGAAAAAAATCATAGGTTTCCCTTGCCAAACTTGACGGAGTATGATATCATATCATTCGTTGAGGCTCCATGGTCAAGCGGTTAAGACATCGCCCTTTCACGGCGGTAACACGGGTT
>CAJUFU010000097.1 GCA_910585555.1 uncultured Lachnospiraceae bacterium | reverse complement strand
AGGTCCGACTGGGGCAACAGGTTCCACGGGAGCGACCGGAGCCGATGGAGCTACAGGTCCGACTGGGGCAACGGGTCACACGGGAGCGACCGGAGCCGACGGGGCGACAGGTCCGACTGGGGCAACGGGCCCTACCGGAGCCACAGGTCCCACAGGCCCGACAGGCGCTGCCGGTACAGGAGCAATCATTCCCTTTGCATCAGGGCTGCCGGTTTCTCTGACAACAGTTGCCGGGGGACTGGCAGGACTTCCCGCCTTTGTAGGGTTTGGAAGCAGTGCGCAGGGGCTTACCCTGTTAGGCTCTTCTATCGATATTACAAATGCCAGCGGTACGCTTTCGAACTTTGCATTCCAAGTTCCCCGTGCAGGTATCATCACTTCGTTTAGCGCATTTTTCAGCACAACGGCGGCGCTTTCCTTAGTGGGTTCCACAGTTACGGTAAATGCGCAGATTTACCAGTCAGCCACACCAAACAATGTATTTACACCGATTGCCGGAACATTAATCAGTCTGTCACCGGCACTTTCCGGTATCATATCCGTTGGAACATTGTTAAATGGCGCGCTTACAGGACTCAATATTCCGGTGACGGCGCAGACCAGGCTGATGCTGGTATTTTCAGCGACGGCAAGTGGATTGACGCTGATTAATACGGTTGCTGGATATGCAAGTGCCGGTTTAAGTATCAATTAAAACGTGAGATAAAAGGAAATCCCGGAGGTTTCGATGTTAGGAATCTCCGGGATTTTGCCGATATTTAACAAAAAGGGTGATACTATGAAAATCGGGGAAGCACAGAAAGCCTACAGGCAGCAGCTGAGTCTCTTAAGAGGCCAGCGCAGCGACTATGTCAAACAGCGGGACGAGAACCGCAAGAGGATGGAGAAAGCCCAGGAAAAAAGTGAAATGCTGGGTGTGACGTTTGAACTGTCAGAGGAATACCTGGCAAGAGAGAAGGAACTGCAAGGACAGATTGACGCCCTTTCCGGGCAGATTAAGAAGAATGAGAAAGTCTTAAGTGACTTGACAGAACAGGAAATGGGGATTTTTAACAGTGTGGCTGCCGAGCAGCAGGCCGATGCCATGGCCGAGTACGGCGAGGAGATGGCCAAGTGCCTGGAGATTGCCAGAAGAATCAGCCGGGGAGACAAAGTGCCTGCCCAGGATGAGAAAAAACTGATGGATTTTAATATGGACATCTACAAGATGGCCAAGAACATGGCGGCCATCAACATGAATAAGGAGCATGAAGAGTGGGATTCCCTCTGGGGCGAAGAGGAAGAGAAAGAATATGAGGATCCTAAGGAAGCTGCTGAAAATGCGGAAACAAATGTGGGGATGCCGGAGGGTGTAGAAGCGGCGGCTGGCGAGGCGGTTTCCTCTGAATAACTGGAAGACAGGCGGCAGGGCACTGTGAGAAGCGCCCTGTAAAGGTCTGCTTCGGAAGAGAGCGGGACGCTTATGGACAGGAATACGATTTTACGTCGTTTACATGCACAGGTAAAGGTAAATGGACATATTGTAGGGGCGGCAGTGGGGTCCGGTATGACGGCGAAGTATGCGGCAATGGGCGGCGCCGACTTTCTGCTGGCATTAAGCGCTGGCAAATATCGTGTGATGGGGCGCAGTTCTTATGCCAGTTATTTTTGCCATGGAAACAGCAATCATATTGTGATGGAACTGGGAACGAAAGAGCTTTTGCCCATTATTCGGGATGTCCCGGTTCTTTTTGGTCTGTTCGCCACGGACCCTGGAATCCATATCTATGATTACCTGAAGCGTATCAAAGAAAACGGTTTTTCGGGGATTGTCAATTTTCCCACCCTGTCCTTGATTGACGGGAAGTTCAGAGAGGCGTTAGAAGAGGATGGAAACACCTATGCCAGAGAGGTGGAGGCAGTGAGGCTTGCCCGTTATCTGGAACTTTTTACGGTGGCCTTTGTCACCACCAAGGAGGAGGCCGAGAGCATGTTGGAAGCGGGAGCGGATGTGGTCTGCGTGCATCTGGGACTTACCAAGGGCGGATTTTTGGGAGCCAAACATGCCATTTCCATTCAGGAAGCCAAAAGGATGACGGAGCATATCTTTTCCGTATGTGAAGAGCGAAATGCGCTTCGTATGATTTATGCCGGTCCTGCCAGTACGCCGGTGGATATGCAGTACATTTATCAGAATACCTCCTGTCAGGGCTACATAGGGGGTTCTACGTTCGAACGGATTCCGGCGGAACGTGCGATTTATAATACCACAAAAGCATTCAAAAGTTACGGCAGTTTTGATGAGAACGACCCCATGGTGAAGATCATAAACGGGAATTGGAATGCGGGAGATTATACGGAATTTGTAAAGAAATACATAGAAGAGCATTATATGAAGGAAATACAATTGGGGGATTTGGCTTTGGTGGCGCATGTTTCCCCCTCCTATCTGAGTGTGCGGTTTAAAAAGGAGATGGGGATTTCTTTTACGGAATATCTGGTGACTTATCGGGTCAATAAAGCCAGAGAATTACTGGCAAACAGCAGCGCCCCCTATAAAGAGATTGCACAGGCGGTGGGATATACGGACTATGTTCAGTTCAGTAAGATGTTCAAAAAGCGCACCGGGTTAACGCCGGGGGAGTATCACAAAATAGTGTTTAAAACCTAAATAGCATATAAACACAAGGAAAGAAAATATAGCAAATAGGGAGAAGATATATAAACACAAGAAGAAATAATATAACAACATTTACCAAGGCAGGGCAAAGGGGTAGAATCTAAGTATTAACAGTAGGTTCTGCCTCTTTTTAGATGCACTGGCAGGTGGGAAAAGGGAAAGGAGTAAGCAGAGTATGAAAACAATTGCAATAGCCGGAACTTTTGATACAAAAGGGAAAGAATTTTTGTATGTAAAGACGCTAGTGGAAAAGTTGGGAATCACGCCTTACATGATTCACACAGGGGTGTTTGCCCCGGCGTTTGCCGAGCTGGCGGCGCAGAAATTGCTTGATCTGATGGAAAAAGGAAAAGACAAATAAAATCATAAGGAGGAACAAGGGTATGTTAAGAAAGACAAGAAGTGAGATTATGGCTGATTTCAGGGCACAGGTGAGCCAGGGAAAGATTCTGGTGGGCGTTGGCGCCGGCACAGGCATTACCGCGAAATGCAGTGAAAAAGCAGACGTAGATATGCTGATTATTTACAATTCCGGACGTTTTAGGATGGCTGGACGTGGGTCTTTGTCAGGACTTCTGGCCTATGGAGATGCCAATGCGATCGTGCAGGAGATGGGGCAGGAAGTGCTTCCTATCGTAAAGAAAACGCCGGTATTGGCCGGTGTGTGCGGGACAGACCCTTTCCGGGTGATGGATATTTTCTTGAAACAGCTGAAAGACCAGGGCTTTAACGGTGTACAGAACTTCCCTACCGTAGGCTTGATTGACGGTAAATTCAGAGCGAATCTGGAAGAGACCGGCATGGGATACGGTCTGGAAGTGGATATGATTCGGGAGGCTCATAACCTGGATATGCTCACCTGCCCTTATGTGTTTGACCCGGAGCAGGCAAAAGCGATGGCGCAGGCAGGAGCGGATATTTTGGTTGCTCATATGGGACTGACCACGAAGGGCTCCATCGGGGCGGAGACCGCGCTGACCCTGGATGACTGCTGTGTGAAGATTCGCGAGATCATCAAGGCCGGGCGTGAAGTGAATCCGGATATCATGGTAATCTGTCACGGCGGTCCGATCGCTGACCCGGAAGATGCCGCTTATGTGATCAAGAATGTTCCTGAGATCGATGGATTCTTTGGGGCTTCCTCCATTGAAAGACTGGCTTCCGAGAGAGGCATGACAGCGCAGGCGGCAGCGTTTAAGGCTATCGAGAAGTGAGAGAAGAAGTAGGATAATAAAAGAGATAGAACAGGAAAGTACCGCTTTATGAAACTTTTAACAAGTTTCCAGGCGGTACTTTTTATCGTATTATGAAATTCTTCCGCTTATGCAAGGCCGCGAAACGGACCTCGCAAAGTTATTTACGAAGCAAAATACTTTGGGTTGCAAATATATGGAAGGTATTGTTAGAATAGAAAGAAAAACGGAGGAAGCGGACATGAAACCCACAGTACTTTATTATGCGAAATGCTCCACCTGCCAGAAGGCATTAAAGTGGCTTGACGAAAAGGGCATCGACTATGAGAAACGCCCTATGAAAGAAGAAAATCCCACCGCAGATGAACTAAAGAACTGGTATGAAAAGAGCGGTCTGCCGCTTAAGCGGTTCTTTAACACCAGCGGTCTGCTCTATAAGGAGATGGCATTGAAAGACAAACTTCCGGCCATGAGCGAGGAGGAACAGCTTGCCCTTCTTGCCACCGACGGCATGTTGGTGAAAAGGCCGCTTCTTGTGACCAATCAGGGTGTATTTCCGGGTTTTAAGGAAAGTGTTTGGGAGGAAATCATAGAAAAGTAATATCGGAGGGCAATAGATGGTAGTACAGGAGATTTTTAATGAATTTGCCAAATTTGCGCAGGTAGAGTCGATGGCAATCGGCGGTTCCCGCGCAATCAAGAAGAACGATAAGTACTCGGATTATGATGTTTATGTCTATTGGAAAGAACAGATTCCCGTGGAGCAGAGAAAGGCGGTACTTGGGAAATACTGCAGCCGTATGGAGCTTGGCTGCTGCTACAGGGAATATACGGATAACTGTATTGTGGAAGATGGGATGACACTGAATATCATCTACCGCAATACGGATGAGTTTCTTGCGGCCGTGGCGGAAGTTGTGGAGGGCCATAAGGCCCAGGGGGGATATACGACCTGTATGTGGCATAGTCTGCTGACCGGCCGCATCGCCTATGACAAAGGCGGCAAGATAGGGGATGCCAAGCAGAAATATATGGTTAGATATCCGCAGGCACTGAAGCACAACATTATCAGTCTCAATATGCAGCTGATCAAATATGGTATCAATACCTATCTGGAACAGATAACCAGGGCCATGAAGCGCGGGGATGTGATCAGTATCAACAGAGAAGTACACAAATTTATGGACTCTTATTTCGATGTGATTTTTGCCATGAACGAGAAGCTTCATCCCGGGGAAAAGAGGCTTTTGGATATCTGTGTGAAAGAATGTAAAGTGCTGCCAGATAATTTTGAGAGAAATATCAGGTTCCTTCTGCTGAATATGTGTAAGGACCCTACGGCGATTTCCTTTGTCAATACGATGATTATGGGGTTGGAGAAGGTGCTGGGGGAGGAGCTGTAAGCAGATGGGCCGCTCGAATAGAAGGTATGCAGGCTCAAATCTACAGACAACGCAAGTTGCAATTGGCCTGGATTTGATGTATATTGGTTGATGGTGTAAAAGTTTGGCAAGAAACAGGGAGGCTTTATATGAAAGTGATAGAAGGCGGCGTTACGGCAGCGCAGGGATTTGAGGCGGCCGGTGTGGAGGCGTCGATTAAATACCAGAACAGGAAAGATATGTCCATGATTTACAGCAAGGTGCCTTGTGTGGCGGCGGGTGTTTTTACCAGTAATGTGGTGAAGGCGGCGCCGGTATTGTGGGATAAGGAAGTGGTGGAACATTCTCCTTATGCCCAGGCTGTCATTGTCAATGCAGGGATTGCCAACGCCTGCACGGGCAAGCAGGGATATGACTGCTGCAGACAGACGGCGGCAAAGGCGGCCCAGGTTTTGGATATCCCGGAAGATGCGGTGCTGGTGGCGTCCACAGGGGTAATCGGCTGGCAGCTTCCGGTGCAGAAGATTATGGACGGTATCGAGAAGCTGGCCGCAGTCAAGGCGGATACGCTGGAAGCCGGACAGGCGGCGGTGGAGGCCATGATGACTACGGATACGGTGCCAAAGCAGGCGGCAGTGGAGATAGAGATTGGCGGTAAGAAGGTGACTGTGGGCGGTATGTGCAAGGGGTCCGGTATGATTCATCCCAATATGTGCACCATGCTGGCTTTTGTGACCACAGATCTGGCGATTTCCAAAGAACTTTTGCAGGAGGCACTGCGGGAAGACGTGGTGGACACCTTCAATATGATCTCGGTGGACGGAGATACCTCCACCAACGATACACTGGTGGTTTTGGCAAACGGCCTTGCGGGAAATCCAAAGATTACGGAAAAGAATGAAGATTATGAGAAATTCAAGGAAGCCCTTAACTATATAGATACCACCCTGGCTAAGAAGATGGCCGGGGACGGAGAGGGCGCTACGGCGTTGTTTGAGACCAAAGTCATTCATGCGGCCGACAAGCAGGAGGCCCGGACTTTGAGTAAAGCCGTAGTCTGCTCCAGTCTTACCAAAGCCATGATTTATGGCCATGATGCCAATGTGGGGCGGATTATGTGCGCGCTGGGCTATTCGGGGGTGGATTTTGACCCGCAGCAGGTGGATATTTACTGTGAAAGCGATGAGAGGCGGATGCAGATCTGCAAGGATGGTATGCTGACGGACTATGATGAGGAAGCGGCAACGAAGATTCTCTCGGCGCCGGAAGTGCGGGTGATCGTGGATATGAAGCGGGGAGAAGAGAGCGCAGCCGCCTGGGGATGCGATTTGACTTACGATTACGTGAAAATCAATGCGGATTACCGCAGCTAGGAAAACAGCAGGGAATCTGACAACAGGAGAAAGAGACATAACAAGATAGAAAAGAGGAATCAGCATGGAACAGCAGGAGATGAACAAAATCCTGGAGAAGGCGGAGGTCTTAATAGAGGCGCTTCCTTATATTCAGAAATTTAACCGGAAGATTATCGTGGTCAAATACGGCGGCAGTGCCATGAGCAACGAGGAACTGCAGCGCAATGTGATTAAGGATGTGACACTTTTAAAGCTGGTGGGTTTTAAGCCGATCATTGTGCATGGCGGCGGCAAGGAGATCAGCCGCTGGGTTGGCAAGGTGGGTAAGGAAGCCAGGTTTGTGAACGGTCTGCGGGTGACGGATGACGAGACCATGGAGATTGCAGAGATGGTCCTTAATAAAGTCAACAAAGATCTGGTCCGCATGGTCAGTGAGCTGGGCGTCAGGGCTGTGGGTATCAGCGGTAAGGACGGCGGCCTTTTGCAGTGTGATAAGAAATATGCGGATGGAGAGGACATTGGTTATGTGGGGGAGATAACCAAAGTGGACCCGAAGGTGCTCTATGATCTTCTGGAGAAAGATTTCCTTCCTGTGGTTGCGCCCATTGGGCTGGATGACCAGTTCCAGACTTATAATATCAATGCCGACGATGCGGCCTGTGCGGTTGCCAAAGCAGTGGGAGCGGACAAGCTGGTGTTTTTGACAGATATTGAGGGATTATATAAGGATATTAACGACAAGTCCAGTTT
>CAJUFU010000096.1:223-7661 GCA_910585555.1 uncultured Lachnospiraceae bacterium | reverse complement strand
TTATGCTCTCTACTCGCAGTAAAGTACTTTATAAAATCTCAAGCAAATGTTCAAAATACGCTGGTAAAGGCGCCTTTACCTCCAAATATTTTTGGGTATCCGGGTGCATAAAACCAAGTACATATGCATGAAGGGTCTGTCCTTCCAACCGAAAAGGCGTTTTTCGGCTTCCATACACTTCATCTCCCAAAAGTGGATGCCCAATGGAAGTCATATGCACTCTGATCTGATGCGTGCGCCCAGTCTCTAACCTGCACTCTATATAGGTATGTTCTCGAAAACGCTTTAATACCTGATAATGTGTGACGGCGGCTTTGCCATTTTTCTCATTGACAGCCATACGCCTGCGGTCCTTTTCATCTCTGCCAATGGAAGCGTCTATTGTACCAGCATCCGCCTCCAAAACGCCATGAACAATCGCCCGATAACTTCTGGTCACGGAATGCTTCTTTAACTGGCTGGCAATATCCCTGTGAGACCGGTCATTCTTGCATACAACCAAGGAACCTGTGGTATCTTTGTCAATCCTATGTACAATACCTGGCCGCAGGACCCCGTTAATTCCCGAAAGCTGTCCCTTACAGTGATACAGCACCGCATTGACTAAGGTGCCGCTGTAATGCCCAGGCGCAGGATGCACCACCATCCCCTTGGGCTTATCGATGACCAAGACATCATCATCCTCATAGAGTATAGATAAAGGAATGTTCTCTGCACAGACGGAAGGTTCCACAGCCTCCGGAATCTGAAATACAATTTCGTCATCCACCTTAAGACGGTAACTGGCTTTCCTCGGGATATCATTGACAAACACCTTCCCGTCTTTTATACATTTCTGAATATAGGAGCGGGAAAGATCTGTAAGCGCACTGCTCATCCACTTATCAAGGCGCGCCTCATCCTCCTCAATCCCAATCTGATAGGTAAACTGTTCCATAGGTTCTCTCTTTACTTGAATTCCCGGTATCCTTTCTGCTTAAAACTGATAAAATAGAGGTCTTTCTCTTTATATACAAACAGCAATAGAATAATCAAAACCACGGCCGAAACGGAAACATAGATATCCGCCACATTAAAGATTGGGAAATTAAGCCTTACAAAATAGATGAAATCCACCACATAATCATATCTTATCCTGTCAATCATGTTGCCAATAGAACCGGCCACGATCAAACTGAATAAGAAATGCAGCTTCGTATACTTCTTCTTATCCGGCATCTTATAGAGCACATAGCCGACCACACTTATGATCACGAACGCCACAAAGATAAAGAAAACCTTCTGATTTGGCAGCATCCCAAAAGCTGCCCCCTGGTTTTCCAGATAATTTAACTCCAGTACACCGCTTAAGATATTGAAAGCCGGTTTATCCTTCAAATGAATGACCGCCAGATATTTCGTATACTGATCCAGGGTGATCAAACCGGTAATCATCAAAAAATCCAGAAATAAAAACAATTTCTTTTTCAGGCTCATTCCCGCATATCCTCATCACTAAAATAAATCTCTTTGACAGCATCCAATATCTCTGCTTCGGTAACATTTCTATCGATAACAGCCTTGCCGACTTTTTTAAGCAGAACGAACTTAATCTGTCCGGCCTCCATCTTCTTATCGGATTTCGTCAGCCTTACAATCTCTTCCGGGTCTATCGCGTCAATGCTGATCGGCAGATTGAAAGGTACGAACATATCCCTCACTTCATAGTATTCCTCCATGGACAGCCAGTTATGTTTCCAGGAAATATAGGCGGCCGCCACCATGCCAAGAGAGATACATTCTCCATGCAGCATTTCAAACTTCATAGCCTTCTCGATTGCATGTCCTATGGTATGTCCGAAATTCAAAAGTGCTCTGTCACCCTTCTCCGTAGGGTCCTTCTCCACCACCAGCTTTTTGACACTGCAGCTTCTTATAATCATCTCCTCTAAAACTTCCAGGTCCCTGTCATGAATCTCGTACATATTATCCAAGAGCCATTCATAAAAGGCGGCGTCCTTGATCAGCCCATGTTTCATCACCTCGGCAAATCCTGCATAGAACTGTCTGTCATCCAGTTCCTTCAAGGCTCCGATATTCATATAGACTAGTTTCGGCATATAGAAGGCGCCCACCATATTCTTATAACCGTCAAAATCTACCCCTGTCTTGCCGCCAATACTACTGTCGGACTGTGCGATCAAGGTAGTTGGAATCTGGATAAAATCAATGCCCCGCAGATAAGTGGCCGCCGCATATCCGGTGATATCTCCTACCACCCCGCCCCCAAGCGCTATTAACAAATCCTTACGGTCAAACTGCTCTTCAATCAAATCCTTATAGATTTCCTTCACCGTATCCAGTGTTTTATTCGCCTCGCCGGCTTGAAACACATGGAGAATCACCTTCTTGCAGTGTCCCTCAAGCAGTCCTTTCACAGTATCCCCAAACAGTGCCGCCGTATTCGTATCTGCAATCACCGCTGCTCTCCGGTTCTCTATGTCGAAAGCCTGCAGTTCGTCCAGCAGTAAGTCAAAATCTCTGGTAAATACAATATCATAACATGTTTTTTTCTCATAATTTATGGTCATTCGGTTTGCCATCTTCGTCCTGCCTTCCTTGTACATGAACAACGGATGCCAGGCTTCGCCAGACATCCTTATGTTAATAAACTTCCTGACAACGACTGCCAGGAAGTCAAATCTAAAAGTATCTTATCCTTCTTACATAATTCCTGTCACTACCGGTGCCCTCTATTAAAACCCATTATCAATCGGTACATCAAAGGAACCTGACAATATCTCCTGGAAATCTCCGGAAATATCCACACTTGCCGGTGTGATGATAAAAATATAATGAGAAATCTTCTGCAGGTTGCCAGACATAGCGAAGCAGGAACCAGAAGTAAAATCAATGATTCTCTGGGCAATATCCACATCCAGCCCTTCCAGATTAAGCACCACCGTCCTGTTTGCCAAAAGTGTTTCCGTAATCTCCCTGGCATCCTCCACCGTAGTAGGCTTGATCACACAGACTTCCATCCCCGTTCCCGGCATTTTCTTAGACTTGGGCATAGGCGTCACTTTCGGTGTTACTTTTCGAATGCCCTTATCCTCTTCCATAGAAGAATTATCTTTTATCTGACTCGGTTTCTTAATCGGTTCCGGTTCATCATCATAAAAGTCATCGTCATAGTATCCATCATCCTCTTCATCGTTCAGCTTCATGGCATTTAAAAACTTATCCATCACACTCATTACTGCATCCTCCATGTCTGTCTGACTTGTTCTTATTTCTCAACTTATGTATACTAAACAACATCGTAATGTCTTTCTCCAAAAATGCCTGTTCCAACTCTGACATATGTCGCACCCTCTGTTATCGCAACTTCATAGTCTCCGGTCATACCCATAGAAAGTTCTTCCATACAAACATTATCGATGTTTTTATGTATTATGTCAACATAAATTTGTTTTAATTTTGCAAAGTATAGTCTGTTTTCTTCTGCATTTTCAACATAAGGCGCTATAGTCATCAAGCCTTTGACACAGATTCCCGGCAATTTGGAAATTTCTTCCACCATGCGGGCTGCCTCCTCGCAGGAGGTCCCAAATTTACTCTCCTCCCCAGCCACATTGACTTCCAGAAGGATGTTGACTGTCACATGTTTCTTTACGGCTTCCTTGCTGATTTCTTCCGCCAGCCGCACGGAATCCACGCTGTGAATCAAATACACTTTATCCACGATATATTTTACTTTATTACGCTGCAGATGTCCAATCATGTGCCATCTGACATCTCCCGGCATCTGTTCCGATTTCTCTACCAGTTCCTGCACCTTGTTCTCTCCAAAATCCCGGCAGCCGTTAGCATAGGCTTTTTGCAAATCCGCAAGCGGCTTTGTCTTACTCACGGCAATCAGCTTCACTGACGTGACGGCGCGTCCGCTCTCCCTGCAGGCCCTTTCCATATGCTCCCTTACCCTGTCCAGATTTTCCCCTATTCTGTCTTTCATAGATACAACCCCTTATATTTTGTAATTGCTAACTTCCAGCGCCATAAAGCACGGTCCTCTACTCATAGATAAACTCATTATCTCCTACCATAGAGGCATCCAGTACAATATGGTCATACACATTTAATCCATACATGGTGTTGGACTTCACCACCGAATATTCTTCGTTATCATATAAAATACTGATTTCTTTAAAGTCCGCATACCCTTTGTTGATATTATACACCCCGGTCAGGGAACCGGTATGACTGATTGCGTATTTCTCGGTAGACTCCGGCTTGATAATATAATTGCCCGCCCGCAGCACCGTATCATCCAGATAATACTCCGTCTCGGTCTCATGATAAATGGGTGTCTCTACGAACTGTGTAGCGGCATTTCCATCGTCATCATAGGTCTCCAACAAAACACCGTACTCTCCCCGTTTGCCGCCTTTGGTGACATACTCTTTCGGAACAATGAAGAATTCTTTTTGCACAATGGATGTATTTGGAATCTTAAGCCCCTTCTCCTCTTTCAAAAGAAGCTCTATATCAATAAACCGGTCGCTGCAAAAGGTTATCATAGAATTGGTGAAGGTAAGAGACACAAAACTGTCCCCTTCTTCGTTGGTAAAGATATCCACATTACCCCAGGCCGTATACTGATTCTTTAAAAAACGCACCTCCACATAATCGTATTCCTCTTCCTCCAGCATATCCAGAAGCTCTTTCTCCGCCTTGATCACGATGGACCAGTCTTCACTTTTGGATAATTTATAGACGGGATCCCCAGATGCCACCAGATCGTTGTTTATAAAATACTTCTTTTCGTAATTTTCCTCATCAAAGTATTCCGCCTTCATATCCTGCAGAGTCAGCTTCTCATAACCATCCGTGGATAATACAACGATTCCACTATTCCCTGCATAACGGTAATTGATCAGGGAAGTACCGGAGGCATCATTTAAAGCGTCTGCATTTTCCAAAATGTTATAATTGGCAAGTTTTAATACGGTGCCCTCCACGTTGTGTTTAAAGTTGTAAACATCCCCAAACTCTCTGCAGTCAAAACGATTTGTAAACGAAGTAATCTCTGTTTTTAACTCTGCCAGATCTGATTCTGACAGAGAATTCTCTCCGCTCTCACTGGCTTTGATATAATCGGAGAGGCGGCCTGTCTCATCCACCGTATAGATTAGATTTCCTACCGCAGCCCGTTCCCCTTCTCTTGCAAAATAATTGATATAACCGGCATCCTGGCTGGTAACAACCTCCTCATCCCGCAGGGCGATTCCCTTATAAATATTATTGGAGGTAAGCGACCCTTCCATAACACTATACCCTACAATATGATCTGTCTTAAAATACATGACCACACAGATCACCACATAGATAAAGATCACGGCAAAAATCACCATACCGATATTTAAATTGACCGGCCTTCTATACTTCGTTATCTTATTGCGATTATCAGCCACTTACAGTTTGTCTCCTTCTTTCAATCTTACATCATATAGTCATGCAGAAATACCCCGCAGCAAGCTACGGGGCATCTATGGAATTCCATTCTGGAGTATGTATATTGTTTACAAAGAAACGATAATGTTAGAGCGAACATTTTCGGGCAGTTCACTCTCATCCAAAGATATACTTATCACAAAATCTACATGGAATTTTTCGCTGATTTTCTCAATCTTGGCAATCACTGTGTCAAGACCTTCTGCCTCCAGACAGGCAATCTTCAAAAAACTATCGAAATACATCTGCTGCAAATCATGATCCTGTGAAATAATGCCGCAGACAAATCCAAGAAATTCATCACTGTTTGTAACCAAATACTCCGGCACGTCAATCAGCCTGATCTTGTTGTTCAGTTCAAACATATGCTTGGTGCTCTTATCTAAATATACAACATTTCCCTGTACGTCCTTTATTTCCTTATTTACTTTATCAAGTAGATGCTTGGTCTTTCCTTTTCCCTTTTTGCCTACAATGAATTGAACCATGGTAAAACCCTCCTAAAGTAAAATATTGATACAGCCCTGTATGATTTCCATCTACACATTATTATAAGGGAAACCTTCCAAAAAAACAACTATAAAAGTATATTCCCTTCTTTATTTCGCAATTTCCAAAAGTGCGGTCATATCCCCGTAAAGCTTCTCTCTGGAATCGTCTTTCAGTATCACAGAAATATAGGGTGTCCCGCTGCTGCTTCTTGACAATAGAATCAGGCAATGCCCTGCCGCACTGGTGGTCCCGGTCTTGCCGCCCACCACAGTCACATTGGACGGCATCTCATAGGCCCCCCGCAGATAAAGGTTGGTATTTTCTATTTCCAAAGGCTTATCCGCTCCATTGGCATCCATATACACGGTATTGTAAGAACTGGTCTGTATGATCTCATTGAACAGCTTGTACTGCAGTGCTTCCTGGAAGATGAGATAAAGATCATAGGCCGTGACATAATGCCCCTCCTGCGTCAATCCGTTGGGATTTAAGAAATGACAATTCGTTGCGCCTATCTTCGCAGCCTCTTCGTTCATCATCGTCACAAAATCATCTACCGAACCGCCCGAAACTCCCTCTGCAATCAAAATGGCAACATCGTTGGCCGAATACATGAGCAGAATGTGGAGGGCCTGATCTAATGTCATCTTATCCCCCGGCTTTAAACCACACAAAACGGCGCCTGATTCCGTAATCTTCACATTCTCCGAAGCCTCATACACATCGTCCGGAGAACCATATTTTAACGCCACAAGTGCTGTCATCACCTTGGTCAGACTGGCCGGATTCATCTGGTTATGCACGTTCTTAGCATAGAGCGTGTCCAGGCTCTTGGTATCAAAAAGTGCTGCCGCCCCCACATCGGGCATACTAATCCCGGAAGCAGGAACATCTTTGGCCGCCACACACAAATCAGCCGCAAAGGGCTCAACGGTCTCTTTGTTTGCAACATTTAAAAGCTGGAAACTACTGACACTGTCTGTCGTCGAATAGGGCATGTCATATTTGGTGCTGCCACACCCTGTCATACTAAGAAGCACTGCCATAAGCGCCGCGCTTATCTTTAGTTTATGCTTACTATTTGTACATTTCACGCCACTCAAGGTCCCCTCTGTCGAGTGATTTGATCAACAGTTCCGCCGATGCCAGATTCGTGGCCAGCGGAATATTATGCCGGTCACATAACATTACAACATTGTTGACATCCGGCTCATGAGATTTCGGGTACAGAGGGTCGCGTAAAAAGATAACCAGATCGATCTGGTTGTGCTCGATCTGCGCCCCAATCTGCTGGGCGCCGCCCAGATGTCCCGCCAAATATTTGTGAATCGTCAGATTCGTCACCTCTTCGATCAGACGTCCCGTTGTACCGGTCGCATAAAGTTCATTCTTACTCAAAATCCCCCGATAAGCGATGCAGAAATTCTGCATCAGTTTTTTCTTTGCATCATGT
>CAJUFU010000096.1:0-213 GCA_910585555.1 uncultured Lachnospiraceae bacterium | reverse complement strand
TATTCATAGCCTACACCCCTGTCATTTTTTTGCATTGTAGTCGTACATTCAGTACAAATCCTACCCCAATGTAAAGACTCACTAACGAAGTCAGACCATAACTGACAAACGGCAGTGGAATTCCTGTATTAGGACTTGCACCGGTAGCCACAGCGATATTTAACATTCCCTGAAATCCGACCAGCGCCGCTACCCCCGAAGCGATGATTGTGC
>CAJUFU010000095.1 GCA_910585555.1 uncultured Lachnospiraceae bacterium | reverse complement strand
AGATTGGTGCGGGTTTTGTCCAGGTCTGCAAGCAGGGCCTCATTCTGTTTCCCATAAGGTTCAAAAGAGCCAGAGGTATAAATATGGAACAGGGTGTTGTCCTTACTGATGATAAAGATGGAATCTGTGAAATTATGACTGGCGATGGAGGTCCTGTGATACATGGAGGACATCTGCTTTTCGATGGCCAGTTTGGTCTCATATCCAATCTGCGAGGAATCAGGAGATTCCAGTATGCTTAGGAGCAGCATATCGGATAAGAATAAGGGCGCCACGGAATCCACAGCGGCAATCTGATCGGAAATTTTCTGGTTGACCTGACTGAGCTGGGAAGTAAACGATTTTTCATAGTTTTCCATTAGGATACGGGCAGTCTTGTTATAATAAAACATCCCGGAAAGCACCAAAATGACTGTTACGGTCAAACAGATTGCCATGGTAATAAAGGCGCGCAGGGATATGATTTTGTTTGTGTTTTGTGGTTTTGTTTTTAATTGCATATCGATCTCCAAGTGGGTTTACGTTACATTGGCGGAAACAATTCTTGGGATAAAAGCGTATCATCCTGCGTCTATCATCTCATATTTAAGATACCTCTTCAATGTGCTTTGCTAAGTGAGCAAAATTTTTAAAGAAGAGAGCATGATAGTAAAAGAAGGTTGTAAAACCTATCGCTTTCGGATAAAAACGGGACAAAGGATGATAAAATAATGTAATATTGCAACAAGGCATTTTATTCAAATACAGGGACGAAGGGGATACAATTTCCTTATCACAGCAAACAGACATTCTTGCGGACAACTCTTAAGCAGGCTCTGCCAAGCGGCCGCAGGATTTGTGCCAAAGCGCTGTCTGGCACAGAGTGGTCATATTCACTGCCTGGATAGATTTAGGCAAAAGCAGCGCAGAAATGAGGGAAAACATATGAAAAAGAAGACAGGAAACAGAGTTTTAGGGCTGGCGCTCAGCGGCTTGATGGTGTTTGGGCTGACAGCCTGCGGGAACACTGGGGGCGGCGAAAGCAGTGCGCCGCAGCAGACGAAAGCAGATGAGACAACGGCGCAGGGCGGGGAGACTTCTTCCGATGAAAAGATTGTGCTTGATGTGATTAACTATCACGTGGGAACGGACTATGCGGCGGAATACTATGCGTATCTGTTTGAGGCTTTCCAGCAGACGGAGGAAGGCAAGAACGTGGAATTTCACTTTGAGGAGATACCCACAACAGATGCTTTTAACCAGAAAATCAAGCTGCTGATCTCCAGCGGAGATCTTCCGGATATCGTGTTCAACGGCGGAAACAATATCACGGAACTGGCGGCGAAATCAGGAAAAGTGGCGGACCTGACACCATATTTCGATGCAGACCCTGAGTGGAAAGCCCTGTTTGACGAGACATCTTTGGAATTTAATACGGTGGATGGGAAGATATATGGTGTGCCGGTTTCCAAAGAAATATCCTATATCTACTATAATAAAGATTTGTTTGCACAGGCGGGTATTGAGGCGCCGGAAACAGCCTATGCAGACTGGGATAGTTTCTTTGAAGCCTGTGACAAATTGAAAGCGGCCGGCATCACACCGGTAGGCATGGATACGGCGGATTCCGGATGGCTGACCAATCTGTGGATGAGCGCGTTAATCGGCACCAACGGGGAAGCGGGAAATCAGTGGATGAACAGTATGTATCCCACAGATTTTAATACGCCGGAGGTAGTTGAGGCGGCGCAGACAGTGCAGAGAATGTTCCAGGAATATACCACGGCGGATGCAGTGGGCGGCAAATATGACCCGATGGCAACACATTTCTTCAATGGGGAGGTGGCAATGTTCCCCAACGGTCCTTGGATGATACCGGATTTTTCTGAGACAGAGAAGGCGCCGGAAGGATTTTATGACAAGGTCGGTATCATGCTGATGCCCGGAAACGGTATGGAAATGGTGCCCACACCCGGCGATATGGTAGGTGCTTCGGAGGAAGAGAAGATTAAGGCGGCCGTTGATTTCCTGAAATTCGAGACAAAGCCCGAGAACCAGATCAAAGCGCTGGAGATGACAGGCTTACAGCCGGTGTCCAATGATCTTGAGATTCCCTCTGCCCTGACCGAGAGCGATCCGCTGATGGCACAGGTGCTGGAGATTCAGAATCAGGCGAAAGTCACTTACGGCCAGAATCAGGCTTACTGGTATCAGAATACCATAGATACTTTTTCCACAGAACTTCCTGAGCTTGCCTATGGAAATATCACACCGGAAGAGTTTTGCGATAAGCTGTCCGAATCAGCTAAGAAAAATCAGGAATAGAGTATGGCGGGGGCTGCTTTGACAGCCCTCTCGCTTTTAAAAAACCAATGTATCGGGAAGGAGAAGGTTCATGAGGATTAAAAATAAAGGGCTGTGGATTACCCTGTTTACCGTTCCGTGTATGCTGCTGTTTGCCCTTGTCTATGCGGCGCCGATTGTGACGGTGCTGTATACCTCTTTATGTGACTATACCACTTTTTCGCCCCCGGAATTTACGGGACTTAAGAATTTTGTGGCAATCTTCGGGGACGAGGGGTTTCGGATATCTATTAAGAACACACTGGTCTGGGTATTCTTACAGTCCACGTTCCATGTGACGCTGGGACTTATGATGGCGCTGGTACTCAGAAGGAAGCCCAGGGGCTGGAAGATTGTGCGGACGGCCTATATGATTCCGAATATCGTGCCTACGGCGGCAACCGGCGTGATGTTTACCCTGCTGTTAAATCCCAGTTTCGGTGTGGTAAAGCCCTTGTGGGAAAAGCTGGGGATGGATATGGGGCAGGTGCCCAATCTGTTTGGCAATTCCAAATATGCATTCTGGACAGTCACCTTTACCTGGATTCTGTATTCCGGTTTTAACACCATCATTTTCCTGGCGGAAATGGGGGCGATAGATCAGGAAATCTATGAGGCTGCCCGGGTGGATGGGGCGAAGCCATGGCAGGTGGACCGGTATATTACACTGCCGCTGATGAAAAATATTTTTGGTACTTGCGTTACCCTTGCCTCTGTGGCTATGGTGTCTCAGTTTGACATTATCTATATGACCACAAAGGGCGGTCCCGGCAGCAGTACCTTAAATCTGCCAATCTATCTGTATAAGGCGGCGACCCTAGAAAATAATTATGGCAAAGCCAATGCTGTGGGGGTGATTCAGATTGTGATCGGCATTTCACTGGTGCTCTTGATACAACGTCTGTTTATGACAAAAGCCGGAGAGGAGGATGGAAGATAGATGAAAAAAACACCACAAGGCGTTCTTTATGCGGCTAAAATTGCAAAATATCTGTTTCTGATCTTTTTTACACTGCTGGCGGTGGGGCCCATTCTGTGGGCGGGACTTAGTTCATTTAAGACCTATGCGGAAATCAATTCTTCTGCCCTTTCCTGGCCCTCCTCTTTTAACCTGGATAATTACAGGGCAGCTTTTCAATATGCCCCGATTGCCAGATACTTTTTGAACAGTGTCATTATCGTGGGCATCAGTGTGTTGGTAACGGTAATTTTGGTGGCCATGTGCGCTTATATCATTTCCAGATTCCGTTTTAAGTTAAAAACGTTCATCGTACTTTTGATTTCAGCGTCTCTTATGCTACCTGCCCAGGCCATCTCACAGCCGCTGTTTGCCATCTTTCAAAAGCTGCATATTTTTGACACTAAGGCAGGGCTGGTCATCGTGTATTCGGCCATGGGCATTCCCATGTCGTTCTTTGTGATGGTCAGTTATTATAAGACAATCTCTACAGCATTGGAGGAATCCGCCTATATTGACGGGGCTTCTTTCCTGCAGACATTCCTGCGTATCATTCTGCCGTTAGCCAAGCCGGGGCTGGTGACCATAGCGCTGTTACAGTTTATCAATACCTGGAATGAGTTCTATTTCGCACTGATGCTGACCAGCGGGGACTCGGCAAGAACAGTGCCCATTGCCCTGAATTATTATATGGGAACCTTTGCCAATAACTATTCGGCGCTGTTTGCGGCGGTGGTGATGACGGTACTGCCCACCATTCTGTTGTTTATCGTTCTGCAAAAGCAGGTGGTGGAGAGTTTGACGGCAGGAGCAGTGAAAGGGTAAGAAGTATTGTAAGAGAGGGAGGTTATTATGATTACAGGCAAGAAACCTATTTATCCGGTTGCGGAGTGGACGGTTACGGAAGAGGCGTTTGACAGGAAGACGAATTACCGCAATGAGACCACGTTTTCTTTGTCCAATGGGTATATCGGCACCAGGGGTACTTTTGAGGAAGCCTATGATTTTGATGTGGATACGGGGCTTGAGGGGAACTTCGTGAACGGGTTTTATGAGAGTGAGAAAATTCGGTACGGGGAGGCCAACTTCGGTTCTCCGGCATACAGTCAATCCTTATTGAACCTGCCCAATTTAAAAGAGACGAAGCTTTTCATTGATGGGGAGGAATTTCATATGGAGCGGGGGTGTGTCACAGAGTATGCCCGGGTGCTGCATATGAAAGAGGGATTTCTGGAAAGAAGCCTTGTGTGGACGTCTCCTTCTGGAAAAGCAGTGCGGATCAGGACGAAGCGGCTGGTATCTTTTGCCATGGAGCATATCATGGCTGCCCGGTATGAGGTGACACCTTTGAATTTTACAGGGAAGGTGCGGTTCGTATCCAAGCTGCAGGCGGATGTGGAGAATCATACCAGGAAGACCAACCCCATTGTGGACTACGGTCCCTTCGGGCGGAAACTGGAAATGGAACGATTGGAGCGGGAACAGAACCTTCTTTATTATGAGGGCACAACGCAGACCAGCCGGCTTACGGTGGGGTGCGGCAGTAGTCACAGGCTGAATGTGCAGGAGGATTCCGGGAGGGCGCCGGGGAGCGGCGGGGACCGGGAAGTGCTCTCCGGGGGACAGAGTGAGAGGCGGGCCGAAGACCGAGATGTCTGCAGGGAGCAGACTGAGGGAGAGCTGGAAGCCGTCTGTGTGTTGGAGACGGAAGCCGCCAGGGGAGAAAGGGTCATTCTGGATAAGATGATCTGCTACGCCACCTCTCTGGATATGGACCGGGAGGCGCTGAAAGGCTTTGTGCACCGGGAATTACAAAGAGCTGGGGAGACCGGTTATGAGAAGTTGGAACAGCTGCAGGCAGAGTGTCTTGCCAAGTTCTGGGAGATTGCGGATATTGGGATAGAGGCGGCGGACGGCAGTGCCTTGGTGCAGGGACTGCGCTTCAACCAGTTCCATATTTTCCAGTCGGCGGGCAGAAGCGGTAAGACCGGCATGGGAGCCAAGGGCTTATCCGGGGAAGGCTACGAGGGACACTACTTTTGGGATACGGAGATGTATGTACTGCCAATGCTGATTTACACGGAGCCGGAGACGGCTAAAAAGCTGCTGGACTATAGGTATCACACACTTGAACAGGCCAGGGCGCGGGCACGGGTACTGGGGCATGACAAAGGGGCACTGTTTCCCTGGCGGACCATCAACGGGGAGGAAGCGTCCACCTACTATCCACTGGGGACTGCCCAGTATCATATCAACGCGGACATTGCCTATGCCCTCTCCTTATACTTGCAGGTGACGGGGGATAAGGAGTATTGGATAGAAAAAGGCGCAGAGCTGTTGGCTGAGACGGCCAGAATCTGGGCGGATGTGGGGAGCTTTGCCGAATGCAAAGGGGGAAAGTACTGCATTTGCTGTGTGACAGGGCCGGATGAATACAATGTGTTGGTGGACAACAACTTTTATACCAACCTGATGGCCAGGGAGCATCTGCGGGATGCGGCGCAGGCCCTGCGGCGGCTTAGGAAGGAGGAGCCGGCGGCATACGAGAGACTGCAGGAAAAGATTGGCTTTGCAGAAAGCGAGCTGACGTTGTGGGATGAGATTGTGGAGAAGATGTATTTCCCCTATGAGGAAAAGCGTGGGATTTACCCTATGGACGACGGTTTCCTGATGAGAAAGCCCTGGGATGAGGAGAAGATTCCGGCAGAGAAGAGGGCCTGGCTTTATGAGAATTACCATCCCTTGTTCATCATGCGCCATCGGATGTCCAAACAGGCGGACGCCGTGCTGGGGCTGTACCTGCACAGCAATCTTTTTACCCAAGAAGAGATCAGGAGGAACTATGACTTCTACAAAGAGGTGACCTTGCACCATTCCTCCCTCTCTACCTGTATCTTTGGGATTGTGGCCTGCGGCATCGGCTATGTGGAGGAAGCTTATGCATACTTCATGCAGTCGGCGCGGATGGATTTGGACGATTATCATAATAACTTCTATGCGGGCATTCATGCGGCCAATATGGCGGGCACCTGGCAGGCGGTGGTGAACGGTTTTGGCGGAATGCGCTGTCAGGGCGGGGTACTGCGCTTTGCGCCGGTATTGCCAAAAGCCTGGGAAAGCTATTCCTTCAAAGTAAAATATCGGGGCTGTGTATTGGGCGTGTCCGTGACGGATAAAGAGGCGGTTTTTTCTCTGATCAAATGTTACAATCCCGGGGGGAAAATAGACTTTACTGTTTATGGGGAAAAGGTAGAACTGGAAGAAGGCGGCGAAGCCTGTTTTGTCTTTCGATGCTTATAATGGAAAGACAACATGTTGAAGGAAGGGTGCCGCCTGCATGGACTGGTTTTCGCAGACAGACAGCGGGGCGGCAGAAGGAGGATAACTTGGAGAGACATAGAGAATATAAGAACTACAAAGCAGTATTTTTTGACTGGGACGGCACGGCGGTGCTGTCCCGGAAGGCTCCGGCGGGGGAAGCGGCAGCGGCTATGAAGCCTCTTTTGCACAGGGGCGTCAAGCTGGTGATCGTCAGCGGCACCACCATCGAGAACATAGCAGGCGGCGGCATTGCCCAGTATTTTACAGAGAAAGAACTGGAAAACCTCTATCTGGGGCTGGGCAGAGGAGCCTTCAACTATGGGTTTCAAAAAGGGGAACCTTATGTATTCCAGGATAGGCTGCCTGACGCTGCCTGCCTTGAGAAGATTCACAGGATTTGTTTTGAAATACATATGGCATTGAAACAAAAATATGATTTTGATACGGATATTGTGTTCAGCAGGCCCAATTACTGTAAGATTGATCTGATGCCGGAGGCCTTTCGGGGGGATAATCTGTTTATGCAGGAGAATGAATTGGATTTGCTCAAAGGCAAGTTACGCAGTCATGGAATCGGCGGCGGGTTAAAAGGACTTATGGAACTTGCCATAAGAATCGGAGCGCAGTATGGGTTAGCGGTAAAGCCCACCTGTGATGCCAAGTACCTGGAAGTGGGCATCAGCAGCAAAAGCGATAATGTGGATGCTATTCTAAAGAAAATTCAGGAAGACAGAGAGCAGGAAATGCGCGGGGCAGTGTCACCTGCAGAGGATAAGGTTATAAGCGCAAAGGACTGTGCTTTCTGGGGAGACGAGTTCGTGGGGATTGAGGAGGGAATCTTCGGAAGTGACAGCTTTATGATGACAGAGCTCACAAAGGAGGGGGATTTCTTTGATGTTTCCATGGTGTCAGGAGCAAGACCCGAAGGGGTTGTGCACTGCGGCGGAGGCGTGGAACGGTTTTTGGAATTTCTTCTTGCACTGGCGGAGGCATGAATGTCTTCCAATTTGTTGTTGCTTTTTATTTTCTGCGTGCTATAATCTTCTTTAGGGGGATATAGCTCAGTTGGGAGAGCGATACGTTCGCAACGT
>CAJUFU010000094.1 GCA_910585555.1 uncultured Lachnospiraceae bacterium | reverse complement strand
GGTGAAAGGGGTATTTAACTGCGGAGTCACAAAATATAAAGATGAATATATTTTATTGTGCCGCGTTGCAGAGGCAGTTGATGCAAAAGACGGTTACGTGAAGGTACCGATAATCGGGGAAAAGGAGGGTAAGAGTGTATTTGAAATTGTAAACATTATCAAGTCGGAATATCCGGAATACTGCTTCAGTGATTCAAGAACCATTACGTGGGGAAATGATGCAAACAGCAATGTTGTATGGCTGACGACATTGTCTCATCTGCGCATTGCACGTTCGAAAGACGGAATTCATTTTACTATAGAGGATGCGCCAGTGATTATGCCGGATGCAGTAGATGAGTGTTGGGGGATGGAGGATCCGAGGATTACAAAAATTGGGGACGTCTATTATATAAATTATACAGCGGTGTCTTCCAAAGGAGCATCAACGGCTTTGATTTCCACAAAAGATTTTGAAACGTATGAACGGCAAGGGAATATTTTTCTGCCGGAAAATAAAGATGTAACAATTTTCCCGGAAAAGATAGGAGGAAAATATTATTGTTTTAACCGCCCGGTTCCCAAAGGAATCGGCTCTCCGGATATGTGGCTCTCCGAATCAAAAGACCTGATTTATTGGGGACGCCATCGCCATTTCTATGGCATAGAAGATGGCTGGGAAGGCGGGCGGATTGGTGGAGGCGCGCCGCCCCTTAAGACGGAAAAGGGTTGGATTAAGATTTACCATGCGGCAGACAAAAACAACCGGTACTGTCTGGGAGTTTTTCTGTTGGACTTGAAAGATCCCGGCAGAATTATTGCCAAGTCAAAACAGCCGCTGTTAGAACCGGAAATGGAGTATGAGAAAGAGGGATTTTTCGGGCAGGTGGTATTTACCTGCGGAGCGCTCTTGGAAGAGAATTGTATCAAAATTTATTATGGAGCAGCGGATAACAGTATCTGCTTGGCGGAAATCGAATTAGAAGATATCTATGCGTATCTGGGTGTATAGGAGGAAAAAGTCGGCCAAACGTGACATGAAATAATAATAAAACGAAAGCTTGTAGTAAAGGAATATTTATGGGACTGTGCTACACTGATTCGGGATTTTGGAAAAACAGGAAAATTTAAACGTAGGAATTATCCTGTCACAAAAAGGGGTATATCTGTTATTGACAATGAACCCTGGAAAGGATATTCTCTTAGAAAGTATTTGAATCAATAGGTGTTGCAAATTTTTAAAGTCGAGATGAGGATGGCGCTGTGAAAGTTACGATGAAAGATATTGCTCATATCCATGGAATATCAGTGAATGCTGTATCGCTTGCTTTGAATAATAAGCCAGGAATCAGTGATGAGACGCGGATAAAGATTTTAAGAACAGCAGAAGAATTGGGATATTTGGAGACAAAGGAAAAATTTTATCGTACATTTTCGAGAACAAATATTTGTGTGATGATGCATAAACGTTATTCTGTGGATATGGATTTCTATGGAAAAGTTTTACTTGGCGTAGTGGAAGAAGCCAAAAAAAATGGTTATGATGCGCTCATGAATTTTTTCGATGATGATGATTTTGAGGTTCCCACAATCATTATGCAGCGGCGGGTGTCAGGGGTTATCGTAATCGGAAAGATTAAGGATAAAAATATCGAAAAAATTTGTAGAATGCATACACAGATAGTGCTGGTAGATCATGCTTCCATGGTAGAAAATATTGACAGTATTATTACGGATAATAAGCATGGAAGCTATATGTTGGTCAAGTACCTTCTGGAAAAGGGATTTACGAAGATAGGTTTTTATGGTGAACTGAGTTATTCTCTCAGCATTAAGGAGCGCTATTTGGGATATCGGGAGGCATTATCAACGTTTTTAGGGGTTAGCTCGTGGGAGCAGAGGGATTCCTATATTGACAAATATTCCATACTGGAAGGTATGGAAGAGGCGGTACTTTCCAATAACAACAAAGAGATTGTAGAATTGATAAAAAGACATGAGACTATGCCGGAAGTATTCGTATGTTCTAATGATAGGGTGGCGATTTCTCTGATGGTTGCTTTGCAGATATTGGGGTATAAGATTCCTGAAGATATTTCTATTGTAGGTTTTGATAATATTGATATATGTGAAAAAATATGTCCAAAGTTGACAACAGTAAATGTAAATAAGGAATTGATGGGAAAACGGGCGGTTCAGCGGTTGATTTATCGCTTATCTCATAGAAACAGTTTGACAGAAAATGTGGCAATCAGTGTAGAAATGGTGGAACGTGAGTCTGTAGGAAAACCGGAAAGATGAACTATGGGGGCATCGGAAAGATCAATGTCGTAAAATGGATGCCGGTGAATGAAGTTCCTGTTTGGGACAGCGGCACAGCCGGAAAGGTACAAACGTTATTGGGATAAGGCAGGAAAGCTCCGCCCAATGGGGATTTTGTCCTTTTAGCCAGGCAGAACCCATGTTATACTGTATAAAACAGATTGGATGGTGCAGGCAGTGAATGGAAAAATTTATGAATATGAATCCCTGCTCTATGAAGCGGGGGACACAGGCGGTGCATATGTCATTTTCCCCTATGATATCAGGAAAGAGTTTGGGCGGGGAAGAGTGAAGGTACATGCCACATTTGACGGGGAGCCGTATGATGGCAGTGTTGTAAATATGGGAGTAAAGAACGCTGACGGGAGCGTGTGTTATATCATAGGCGTGCGTAAAGATATCCGTTCCCGGATAGGGAAGCAGCCGGGGGACAGTGTTCAGGTGACAGTCAGGGAACGGGAATGAGGCAGGAGGGATGAAGGATGTGGACGTGTCCAAAGTGCGGGCGTACTTTTAAGAGGAAGGAACAGGACCACTACTGCGGGAAAGCGCCGGAAACGGTGGATGAATATATTATGGCACAGCCGGAAGAGGTACAGGAGTATCTGAGGAAAATAAGGGAAGCAATCCGCTTGGCGCTGCCGGAGGCGGAAGAGAGGATTTCGTGGAGTATGCCGACTTATTGGAAGGAGCATAACATTATCCATTTCGCCGGGTTTAAAAAACACGCCGGGCTGTATCCGGGGCCGAAGGCTGTTGAAGAGTTTTCTGGGCGTCTGAAAGAATACAGGACCAGTAAGGGAACTATACAGCTTCCGTATAGCAGGCCGGTTCCGGTGGAGCTGGTCTCCGATATAGCCAGATGGTGTTATGAGACGGGGAACCACCCGTAGGATTATGAAAAGTTTTGGAAGGTGCGGAGAATGGAACAGGATGTACTATATTTTTTCGACAGCAAACCGGAGGCATTGCCGCTGTATGAGGCTTTTGAAGAAAAACTTTTTTCAGAGGTGGACCGCGTGAAGGTCAAAGTGCAGAAAACGCAGATCGCTTTTTCCAACCGGCATAATTTTGCTTTTATTTCTTTCCTTCCGGTGCGGAAAGCGAAGGAGCGGCCGGAGGCTTATATTGTGGTGACTTTCGGGCTGGGATACTGTTTGGAATCCCAGCGCATAGATGCGGCGGTGGAGCCGTACCCCGGACGCTGGACACACCATGTCCTGATCTCCGGGACAGAAGAAATTGATGATGAACTGATTGGATGGGTAAAGGAAGCCGCCGCTTTTTCGGACGGCAAACGCTGATGCAGCCAGGATGGCAGGAGCGTTGTCAGGAGCAGGTATCAGAGAGGTGTATTGTATGGGGAATGAGAAAGTATATCAGATGGATTTTTCAAAAGTGTACGGCCTGCTTGTCAAAAAAGCAGAGAGAAAGGGAAGGACAAGGCAGGAGGTTGATGAGATCATCCGGTGGCTTACAGGATACAGCCAGCCGGAACTGGAAAAGATGCTGGAGCAGCCGGTAGTTTATGGGGACTTCTTCCGGGATGCCCCGGAATTAAATGAGAACAGGAAACTGATAAAAGGCGTGGTCTGTGGCGTCAGGGTGGAGGATATCGAAGAACCGCTGATGCAGGAGATACGCTATCTGGATAAGCTGATTGACGAGCTTGCCAGAGGGAAGGATATGGATAAAATACTGCGTAAGTAAAAAACAGAGTATTGGGTTGATGCAGGGCATCTCTTCGGAGGTGCTTTCTTTTTGCCTGTTTTTTGGGAGGCGCCTATTGGGAACATCAGAGTTAATGTGCTTACACGGCCGTTCTTGTATCGGTTATGTACCGTTTTGTGAAACAGTCGCCTGGGAGTATCTGTCCTGGGTTTATAGTCATTTGGTGCAATAAATGGGAGTTTAGTGCAGCACTGTTTGGTATAAAACGTTATAATCCGATATAATCTATGACGGAAAACAATCTGGAATTGAGGGAAAGATTGAAAATTAAAATTTTCAATCCCGAGATTTGTGTCTGCGCGTTGCTTGACACAAACTCGTTCATGCGCAGAAAACAGCGCAGAAATGGAGAAAAAGATGAAGATAGCAGTCTGTGATGACAACAGATCGGACAGGGATACACTGAGAGCACTGCTTAGAAACTGTGGGCAGGATTTTGAGATAAAGGAGTATGGTTCCGGTGCGGAACTGTGCGGGAATATGGGATATATACGGGAATGCGGCATCGTGTTTCTTGACATCAATATGGTTGGACCGGATGGACTGGAAACGGCAAAGCGGATCAAAGCGGAATGTCCGAAGGTGCATATTGTGTTGGTGACCGCGTATATGAATTATGTGCTGGAAGGGTATAAGGTGAAGGCAAGCCGCTTTCTTTTGAAGGATGATCTGGAACGGACGCTTTCAGAGTGTGTGGATGATATCTTGCGGGAAATCCGGCAGGAGGAGCAGGTGGTAAAGTTTGGTTTCGTGGAAGGAAATATGTGCCTGCGCGTGGATGATATCATCTATATTGAAACCAGCAGACATAAAAACGTGTTTTATACGACAGGACAGACTTATAGTATCTATAAGAAGATGGATGAGTTGGAGCGGGAGTTAAAAGGAATGGGTTTTGTGCGGATACATCAGAGCTTTCTGATTAACATGCGCTATATCGAGAAGATCAGCAGTTATGTCATGGTTCTGACAACGGGAAAGGAGATATCCGTCCCGAAGTCGAGATACCCGGAAGTGAAGCGGCAGTATACGCTGTTTAAGGGGGCGGAGTGATGAGGGAAGGGAAAACGTGGGTGCTTTTGCTTACGATTATTATGGAGGGATTTGGAAGCGCCTTCTTCTTTGACACCTTTCTCGGAAGAAGGAAAACGAAAAAGGGGGCTGTCTATCAATACAGATTTTTGGCATATCTGGGCATGACGTTTGCTTTGTCAACTATCGGCTATCTGATTGGCATGTGGAAATTGCCATTGTTTGCGCTGGGCTATATTTTGCTTGGCAGGATTATCTATAAAGCCGGGTGTGGACAGGATTTATTTTTTTCCATGATCAACTACAGCATGATGTTTCAGGTAGATTTTGTAGCGTACTGTCTGATGCACTTATGGGAGATGCAGGAAACGGCGAAAGAAGGGAAGGAATGGGTATGGATTGTATCAGCGAAAGGACTCTGGTTTGCTGTTCTTTTTATTTTACGCAGATTATGGAAGGACAGCGCGGATTATAAAGAACTGACGAATAGGGAATGGATGAAACTCAGTCTGATGCCTCTGTTTACGCTGTCGGCCATTTTAATGATGTTTTATCAGTATGGAAATGCGGTGGGAACGCAGGTAGTAAACATCTTTATATCTGCCGGACTGGTTGTGGTCAACTTTCTTGTGATCTGGCTTCTTCAGGAGATATTGGAAAAGGGGAAGAAACTGCGGGAGGGTGTAGAATCCGCAAGAAAGACAGAGAGCCAGCTTGCGCATTACCGGGATATGCAGGCGGTCTATGAAAGGCAGGGGCGGAAACTGCACGACTATAAAAACCAGATCAGAACAATACAGGTGTTGTTAAAGGAAAGTGATACACAGGCCGCCGCCGCACTGGCGGAGCGGCTGACGGAGAGCATATCTGTGGAGATGGCGGCGGTCAATACGAACCATCCCGTGGTGGACGCAGTCTTAAACCAGAAATTTCATGCCGCAAGGGAGCAGGGAGTATCCATGATCTTTAAGGTGGGAGATATGGGAGGGCTTAAGCTGAATGAGGAAGAGACTGTGATTCTGCTCTCCAATCTGCTGGATAACGCCATTCGTGAGTGCGCGAAGGTAGTGCAGGAAGGGCGGAAGGCCGTCATATCCATCAAGCTGGTGCAGGAGGATGGGAGGATGATCTGTTCCATAAAGAATCCTGTGACAAAAAAAGTACAGATCACGGACGGTATTGTGCCGGATCCCGATGGAGGGATACATGGTGTTGGCCTTATGAATGTAAAGGCAGTGGTAGATAAATACGGTGGCGATTTTGCTGTTTCCTGTGATGAAAAAAAGTTCCGGGCGGTAGTGATCTTATAAAATGTATAGTCATTTGGTGCAATCGAATAGTCACTTGGTGCAATCCGGGTTGGAAAAGAGGATGCGCCTGCCGACAGACTCTATGAAGCAGTAGTTGATATTGCGCAGAAAAGACAGAAGAAAGGAAAAGTGAAGATGGATTTAGGCGTAACAGGTAAATGGGGAGAGAATTATCTTTCAGGGCAGTACCGAAAGAACGCGGCGGCAGGCACAAACGGAGGCGTGGGTTTTGCGGAACTTGCGGCGGCAAAAGCTGCAGGTCAGCAGGATGTATCGGGAATAAGTTTCAAAGATATGTGGCAGACGAGATTTCCCGGAGCCTGTTATCATGTAATGGATGGATATAAGATATCACAGGGTACATGGGAAAGGCTGGATTTTCCGCATGATGATTTTTTCCGCAATAAAGTTGAGGAATCTATTTTAGACTGGAAGCCAACCGGGCCGGCACCTAAAATGACAGACTCATCTGTACAGGCAAGGGCAGTATCCACTCTTGGGAAAAAATCGATCGTTGTACCGCCTGCACTGGAAGAAAAAATGAAGAGCGACCCGACGCTTGCAAAACAGGTAATGGAAAGAGTCGAGACATTTATTACAGAGAAAGAGGCGACAAAGAGACCCAATAGAATACGTTCTTACATACTTGTTCTGGATGAAGATGGGGAGATTGCTCATACCTGTATAACAAGTGGTGGTGGAATATCCGGCCCGACTGAAGCAGCACAGCGGCAGTTTGAAGCAGAACAGGAGGAAAAGAGAAAGCGGAGAGCCGAATATATGCAGATTGTTGAGGAAAGCGCCCTGAAACGTAAGTTGATGGAGCAGGAAACGAACGAACAATATGATAAGGCCAGCATAGCAAAGGAAGCGGTTTCGGCTGTTTATGAGAAAAATAGCATAGAAACTGTGGCGAAGAAATCAGCACAGGATAAAGTGACCGAGTGCGGGGAAAAAGACGAGGAACAAATCCGGAGAATGGCAGAAACAGATTTTGAGGAACGTGTGTTGCAAAGTGCCGGGCCGAATGCGCCGGAATCTGTAAAAGATGCCTGGATGGAGACGGTAAAAGAAGTGGGAGTAAACGGACTGGGTGAAACCAAGAATGGAAGGACACATATAACACAAATGTATATACAGCAGGCTATAGCCAATTATTATGGATTGTTGCATAGTAATGATATTTTGGGTAATTCCGTAGAGTCGGCAATACGGGCAACTCAGAAGGCTTTATATGATTTTGACCATCCCTTAGAACCCGGCAAAGTTAGAAGTATGGAGGAACAGCAGGCGCGCTTGAAAGAAAGGGAGTTTTATACAGTATTTTTGGAGAAATTGAAAAGGTTATAGGGTGTCTGGAGGCTGTGTGATAAATAATTGAAAACAATGGAGGAATGTCAGCAATGGAGATCAGTAACGTAAAGGAACAAGGTTCCACATGGGGAGCGGCTTTCAGTAAAAGACCGATATTCTTTATGTCAAGAAAAGAAATGAATGCTTGTGTCGATGCGAACGGGGTAATACATAAGAGCAGGCTTAAGAACGTGGAACTGCGGGAGGACACTTGCACCCTCAGTAGCAACAATACGTTCCGCAGACCGAACACCACCTATGAGATTTATGACAAGGATAAGGGCAACGCGTTTCTTGACTTAAACTTCCTGATCAAGGATGAGACCAGCAGCCTGAAAGGAAGCCTCAGCGATAAAAAGGATGTGGATTTCTATAACTTCACCATCCCATTTCCGAACTTCCAGCGCAATTACTTTGGCGTCGAGGTTTATCTGGATATGCCGGAGGGCTGTGATTACGACCTTACCCTGTATGACGAGTACGGCAATCAGGTAGGGAAGGCGGAGTGGGACGGCGAAGGACGGAAAAAGCTGTCCGTTCCGAATTGGGATATTGATACCAACAAATATTGCCTCAAGGTAGAAAACGGAA
>CAJUFU010000093.1 GCA_910585555.1 uncultured Lachnospiraceae bacterium | reverse complement strand
ACAGGAGTCAGGAAAGATAGAGATAAGGTAGAGATTCAGGTTCGGTTTTGAGGGTATGTCAGACATTTTAAAAAAAAATCAACACTATTTACAAAAAAATGTAATTAGTGTTTTTTTTTTGATTTTTTTATGATATAATAAGATAAATCTGAGATTGCAGTGTTCTTTTGTTTAAATTGTATGAAATGTATGTGCAATCTGATAGATTAAAAAGGTATTGTCTAAATATATAACGTGAGGTGGATTGCATGGATACGAAGATTCTTCTTGAAAACGGAACAAATGAGTTGGAAGTGCTTGAATTTAAACTGGATGGAAATGCATATGGTATCAATGTTGCAAAGATTAAGGAAATTATTAATTATCAGACAGTGACACCGGTTCCTAATGCGCATCCTAGTATTGAAGGTATTTTTATGCCGCGTGATACGATGATTACAGCGATTGACTTAAAGAATTGTTTGCAGAGGGGCGTGTCGGAGCCAGGCGGATTGTTTATTGTTACTAACTTTAATAAGTTAGATATTGCTTTCCATGTGGATTCTGTGGTTGGGATTCATCGTGTATCATGGAGAGAAATTATTAAGCCGGGTTCTACGGTTTCAACTTCAGAGGATGGTGTTTCCACCGGTATTATCAAGTTTGATGACAGATTGATTATCATTCTGGATTTCGAGAAGATTGTGACAGACATCAATCCTGAAACTGGACTTAAGATTACAGATATTGAGGAACTGGGCGAGAGACAGAGAATCGATGTGCCGATTTTGATTGCAGAAGATTCACCGTTGTTGAATAAGTTGATTGTGGAATCTTTACATAAGGCAGGCTATGTGAATTTGATTCACACTGAAAATGGTCAGCAGGCGTATGATGTTATTCAGGAGTGTAAGAAGGAAGGAACGCTGAACGATCATGTACAGTGTATTATTACGGATATTGAGATGCCGTTGATGGATGGACATCGTTTGACTAAGCTGGTGAAGTCCGATGATGAGACAAAAGATATTCCGATTATTATCTTCTCATCTCTGGTTAATGAAGATATGATGAGAAAAGGTGAAGCTCTCGGTGCTAATGCACAGCTTTCTAAACCGGAGATTGGAAATTTGGTGAGAGTCGTTGATGATCTGGTCTTAAATAAGTAAGCAGCATATACCAATACGTAAGGGCCGGGAAATTCCCGGCTTTTACTTTGTGCAGCGATATGGACGCGCAGACAAGGATAGCGGATGAATGACAAGATAAAGGAACTAACGGAAAAAGTGGATGATGCGCAATTAATACTGATTGGACTGGGGGAGGATTTCCAGTATGATTGGGAGGTTCTTTTGCAGGATGTAAGATATCAGGAGATTGAGCAGGAAATCAGAGAAAATGCAGAGCAAATCTGGGTGATACCCTTTTTACAGAAGATGATACTGTTGCAGAAGCAGAAGGATAGATGGAAAAAAGCTTATGATGTATTAGCAGGACTGGTAAAAGATAAAAATTATTTTGTGGTCTCATTGTGTATGGATGATCGGATTTATGAGGCAGATTTTGATGAGCAGAGGATTGTGACACCTTGCGGCGGATTTCGTAAAATGCAATGTGATCAGAATTGTGCAGGAGTACTGTCGGATATGCCTTTAGAAAGTTATGAATCAGTGGTGAGATACTACCGTGGAGAAATGTCTTTGGCAGATTTACAGGAACCGGTCTGTAAGACATGCGGAGAAAAGCTGCGTTTCAATCAATTGGGAGTGAGCAGGTATGCAGAACAGGGATATCTTGATCAATGGGAGACATATACAAAATGGCTGCAGGGTACGGTGAATAAAAGGTTATGTGTGTTGGAACTGGGAGTTGGTTTAGAATATCCGAAGATTATCAGGTTCCCTTTTGAAAAGATAGTATTTTATAATCAGAAAGCCTTTATGTATCGTATACACCCGCTGGTGTACCAATTGGGCGAGGAGATTGTAGACAGAGGTGTAGGCATAAAAGAGGACCCTGTGGATTTTCTGATAAATGGATTTGTTAATTAATCCAATATGTGATAAAATGAGACATAAAAAGTATTTTGGAGAGAAGTTATGAGCTCAAGTGAAGAATATTTAGATAGTTTGCTGGAATCAATTTTGAATGGTGGTAAGTCTGACAAGAAAACCAGTACATCCCCACGGGAGGATGCATCGGCAGGCGGTTCTTCGGCCGATTTATTGGAAAGTGATGGTGTCCGGAAAAACCAGTCAGGCAGCGGTAATACAAATAAAGCAATGTCACCCGAGGAAATCGAAGAGATGCTCATGTCTATGGGTACTCTGGGCGGTGAGAAGAAGCAAGCAGCGGAACCTGCGGGAAACGAGAATCCGGCAGACTTTGGGGCTGGAGATAATCAGCCAGTAGATATGGCATATGATCATGCTGGAGAGGGGTCTGAATTGGAGGACTTATCTTTAGCTGATTCTACAATACCAAATTTGGGTCAGGATGAGGGAATGTCCAGTGATTTTTCGTTGGATGATTTATCGTTAAGCGGATTAGGGCGGGAAGATACCAGCTTGGCAGATTTAGGCATGGATACTCTCGGAATGGGGCAAAGCGGCGTAAGCGATATTGGCACAGATCGCCTTGGAATGGAAGAAAGCGGCCAAAGTGATCTAGGCATGGACAGTTTTGAAACGGGAAGCAACGGTCTGACGGATTTAGGGCTGGATAGTCTGGGAACGGCAGACAGCGGGGCGGCAGATTTAGGACTGGATAGTTTCGGAACGGGAGACAGTGGTCTTGCGGACTTAGGACTGGATAGTCTGGGAACGGAAGGCAGCGGTCTGGAAGACTTAAGTCTGGACAGTTTTGGAACGGCAGACAGCGGAGTGGCAGACTTAGGACTGGATAGCTTCGGAACGGGAGACAGTGGTCTGACGGATGCAGGGCTGGATAGTCTGGGAACGGAAGGCAACGGTCTGGAAGACTTAAGTCTGGATAGTTTTGGAACGGCAGACAGCGGAGTGGCAGACTTAGGGCTGGATAGTTTCGGAACAGCAGACAGTGGTTTGACGGATGCAGGCATGGATAGTCTGGGGACGGGAGACAGTGGTCTTGCGGACTTAGAGTTGGACAGCTTCGGGATGGAAGGCAACGGTCTGACGGATGCAGGCATTGACGGTTTCGGGACAGGAGACAGTGATCTTGCGGACTTAGGGTTGGACAGCTTCGGGACAGAAAGCAGCGGTCTGACAGATGTAGGCATGGATAGTCTGGGGACGGCAGGCAACGGTCTGGAAGATTTAAGTCTGGACAGCTTTGGAACAGAAGGCAGCGGTCTGACAGATGTAGGCATGGATAGTCTGGGGACGGCAGGCAACGGTTTGGAAGACTTAAATCTGGACAGTCTCGGAACAGAGAACAGTGGAGTGACAGACTTAGGACTGGACAGCTTTGGAACAGAGGAAAGCGGTCTGACAGATTTAGACGTAGACAGCTTCGGCCTGGATAATTTCGGGACAGATGAGAATCAAATGGGAGAAGAATCTGTCATAAATGACATGTCCTTGGATAATCTGGAAGTGGGAGATACAGGGCAGGATGAAGGAATGTCTGGCGATTTATCGTTGGATGATTTGTTGGCAGGCGGATTGGGTCAGGAGGATACCGGTCTATCGGATTTGACGTTAGATGATCTTAATGCGGGAGAAGCAGGCCTAACAGACTTGGACGCGGACAGCTTTGGAGCAGAAGAACAACCAGCTGGCGATTTTTCGTTAGATGATTTGGCGTTGGGAGACCTGGGACAGAGTGATGCCGGGACAGATGATTTGAGTTTAGATAGTTTTGGAATGGAAGATGGTCTGGAAGATTTGACCTTGGATGAGCTTGAGGCCGGGGAAGCTGGATTGGGTGGTTTAGGTCTTGATAATCTTGGTGCAGGGGAGAATCAGACAGAGGATATATTATTGGATAATTTAGGAGAAGAGTCCATGACGGATGATTTGGACAGTTTTATGGATGGTATGGATGAAGAATTGTCATTGGATGATTTGGCGTTGGAAGAAGGGCCGATGTCAGAAGAGGATATAGACCGTCTCTTAAGCGGTGAGAATCTTGGTGGCGAAGATTCTATGCAGATGGATGATGGACAGAATCTTTCGGATGATTTTGCTTTGGAGGATGCCGGGGACCAAGATGATGATCTTTCAGCACTTTTAGCAGGCATGGGTCATGATGATGATCTTTCAGAGATTAGTGATTTGTTAGAGAAATCAGAGCAGGGTGTCTCTGCAGATGACGATATGCTGGCTATGCTGGGTGAAAGCGATAATGATTCGTTTAGCTTCTTTTCGGAGGACAATGACGCAGGAGAGGCGGCAGGGATTCGGGAGGTTTCATCAGGGGATTCGGACGAGAAGGAGAATCCAAAAGAGAAGAAGGAGAAGAGAAGACGAAAGAAAAGGGAGAAGAAGCCCAGGAAAAAGAAAGGTGCCAATCAAGAGGCAGGGTCTGAGGATACCCAGCAGGGTGGCTTAGAGGACTTGCTGGAAACCACCCAGGAGAAAGAGGAAGAAAAGCCTGAGAAACAAAGTTTTGGCGCAAAGTTAATGTCCCTTTTGTTTGACAGCGATGAGGATGAAAAGCCTGTAGCGGAAGACGAAGATGCACTTTGGAATGATACAATGCAAATGGGCAGTCTTACAGAAGAGAATAAAGAAATTCTGCAGGAACTCAGTGACGAGGACAAGAAAGGTTCCAAGAAAAAAGGAAAGAAAGATAAGAAGAAAAAGAAGGGCAAGAAAGGAAAGGGAGAAGTAGAAGAAATAACCGAAGACGGTGAAGAGTTAGAAGAGATCGAAAAGAAGGAAAAGAAGTCCAAAAGAAAGAAAAAGAAGAAAAAGGGAGAGGACACCGGGGAAGAAGAATTGGCAGTGCCGGAGAAAAAACTTTCTAAGAAGAAGGTTATTTCAGTATTCCTGTTCTGCGGCACGATTGCGGCAAGTATTATTCTGCTCTCCTCCTTCCTGCCTATGTACCTGCAAAAAAATGATGCGAAAATAGCATATGATTATGGGTATTATGGGGATGTGTATGATCTTTTGTATGGTAAGCAGCTGAACGAAGAAGAAGAGGCGCTGTTTAAGAAGAGCAGTCTTGTATTACAGATGGACAGAAAAATTACTTCCTACGAGAATTATAACAGGATGGGGATGCGGATAGAGGCGTTAGATGCTTTGATCAGCGGTGTGGAACGGTATCAGACCTTGCAGCCGCAGGCGGAGAAGTATAATGTTGAAGGGCCGGTCAGAGAGCGTTATGAGCAGATTGTGGATTGTTTGTCTGCAGATTTTGGCGTATCTGAAACGGATGCGTTGGATATTATCGCATCAGAAGATGATGTGACGTATTCACAGAGGTTATATGACATTATCAATGGTGTGGCCTATGGCGCGGAGGGAGATTTACCAGAGGTGAAGCAGGATGTCCTGACAGAGGAGGAGGAAATTATCTCAAGACTGGAAGATGTGGAGCAGGCAGATGGTAGCGATAATTGATTATGATGCGGGCAATATCCGCAGTGTAGAGAAAGCGATAGCATCACTGGGATATGAGGCGGCAGTGACAAGGGATGCAGATACAATCCTTACGGCAGATCATGTGATACTGCCGGGGGTTGGAGCGTTTGGCGATGCCATGGATAAGTTGTCAAGCTACGGATTGGTGGATGTGATTCGTACAGTATCCTGCAGAGAGATTCCCTTTCTGGGAATCTGTCTGGGATTGCAGTTGATGTTTGAGAACAGTGAGGAGGCGCCGGGTGTAGAGGGACTTGGTCTTTTAAAGGGCAGTATTTTGCGGATTCCAGAGAAAGACGATTTGAAGATTCCCCATATCGGCTGGAATTCTTTGCAGTATCCTTCCAGGGGCAGGCTTTTTGCAGGTGTCCCTGAGGGAGCCTATGTATATTTTGTACATTCTTATTATCTGCAGGCGCAGGAAGCAGGGGTTGTAAAGGCGACTACAGAGTATGGCGTTGAGATTCACGCTTCGGTAGAGAAAGATAATCTCTTTGCCTGTCAGTTCCATCCGGAGAAGAGCTCAGATGTAGGCATGAAGATATTGCAGAATTTTATGGAAATATAGAAAATGGAGTAAGACACATGCACACGAAGCGTATCATTCCCTGTCTGGATGTGAAGAATGGCAGGGTAGTCAAAGGTGTTAATTTCATCAATTTTAAAGATGCGGGTGACCCGGCGGAGGTTGGCGCCGCTTATGATAAATCCGGGGCGGATGAGCTGGTCTTTTTGGATATCACGGCATCTTCCGACGCCAGAACTACGGCGGTTGAGATGGTACGTAAGGTGGCGGAGAAGGTGTTTATCCCCTTTACAGTGGGCGGCGGTATCCGCACAGTGGAGGATTTTAGGGCAATCTTGCGGGAGGGTGCCGATAAGGTGTCTGTCAATTCCGCGGCGATTATGAATCCGCGGCTGATCAGTGACGCGGCCGATAAATTCGGCAGTCAGTGTGTGGTGGTTGCAATCGATGCCAAGCGCCGGCCGGATGGAGAAGGCTTTAGCATCTATAAAAACGGCGGCCGGGTGGATATGGGCATTGATGCGGTAGAATGGGCCATGGAAGCTGACAGGTTAGGTGCGGGAGAAATACTTTTGACCAGTATGGACGGAGACGGCACGAAAGCCGGTTATGATCTGGAATTGACTAGGGCTGTGTCGGAGAATGTATCTATACCGGTCATTGCATCAGGCGGAGCAGGCACGATGGAGCATTTCTACGAAGCTTTTACACAGGGAAAAGCAGACGCGGCGCTTGCGGCATCCTTATTTCATTTTAAAGAAATGGAAATACGAGATTTGAAAAAGTATCTGCAGGATAGGGGGATATCGGTGCGTTTATAGAAGAATTTTAAAATCTGAGAGGTATGCAAAGGGGCATAGGAACAGAGAAGTTGTTCTGTGCCCTTTTTGAGGAAAAGACAGTGACAGTGTATGATGCAGCTAAATGAGGAAAAAGGAGAACCTTACCATGGCAATGTTGACAAACGATTGGGCAGAGGCATTAAAGGAGGAATTTCGCAAACCATATTATAAGGAGCTGTATACTTTTGTGCGTGAAGAGTATAACAAGAGGGTGGTTTATCCGCCTTCGGAGGATATTTTTAATGCCTTTCATTTCACGCCTCTCAATAAAGTAAAAGTACTGCTCTTAGGGCAGGATCCCTACCATAACGAGCACCAGGCCCACGGCATGAGCTTTTCAGTGCTGCCGGACCAAAGGGAGATTCCGCCTTCCTTGCAGAATATTTATCAGGAACTGCATGACGATCTGGGGTGCTATGTTCCCAACAACGGTTATCTGCAAAAGTGGGCAGACCAAGGTGTTCTACTGCTGAATACGGTGCTGACAGTAAGGGCCCACCAGGCAAATTCCCACCAGGGAAAGGGATGGGAACATTTTACGGATGCGGTGATACAGGCGGTAAATGAGCAGGACAGGCCGATTGTATATTTGTTATGGGGAAGGCCGGCGCAGAGTAAGATTCCCATGTTGACGAACCCGAAGCATTTGATCTTAAAGGCGCCCCATCCGAGTCCATTGTCAGCATACAGGGGATTTTTCGGGTGCAGGCATTTTAGCCAGTGTAATGAATTCTTAAAGGCTAACGGTGTAGAACCGGTGGATTGGCAGATTGAGAATATATAGGAGTACGAGAGGAGAATTGTGTGTCATGAGTAAACTACCATTTGTAACAAAAGAGCAGGTGGAAGAGATTGTTAAGACCTATCCCACCCCTTTTCATATCTACGACGAGCGGGGGCTTCGTCAGAACGCTCAGGCTGTACAGGAGGCGTTTGCCTGGAATAAGGGGTTTAAGGAGTATTTTGCGGTAAAGGCATGTCCCAATCCTTTCCTGATGCAGATTCTGCATGAGTATGGGGCAGGATGCGATTGTTCATCACTGACAGAATTGATGCTCAGTGATGCGCTGGGAATCAATGGGGATGATATCATGTTTTCTTCCAACGATACGCCCGCACAAGAGTATGCGTACTGCGCAAAAGTGGGCGGTATCATTAATCTGGATGATATCACTCATATAGAGTTTGTGGAGAAAATTTTGGGGAAACTCCCGGAAAAGATGAGCTGTCGTTATAATCCCGGCGGCGTGTTTCAGATGAGCAACGGTATCATGGACAATCCCGGCGATTCCAAGTATGGATTTACCACACAACAGCTTTTCGAGGGCTACCGGATTCTGAAAGAGAAAGGGGTAAAACATTTCGGACTTCATGCTTTCTTAGCCAGTAATACGGTGACAAATGAGTATTATCCCCAGCTTGCCAGACAGCTTTTTGAGGTGGCTGTGCAGGTGAAAGAAAAGGTAGGCGTACAGATAGAATTCATCAATCTTTCCGGCGGGGTGGGAATTGCCTATGAACCCGGACAGACAGCCAATGACATCAGGGTGATCGGGGAAAGTGTGCATCAGGTTTATGATGAGGTGCTTGTACCTGCAGGAATGGGGAATACGGCGATTTACACAGAGATGGGGCGGTTCATGACGGGACCGTATGGCGCATTGGTGACACAGGCTATTCATGAAAAACATACGCATAAGGAGTATATTGGGGTGGATGCCTGCGCGGTGAATCTGATGCGTCCGGCCATGTATGGCGCTTATCATCATATCACCGTGCTGGGCAAGGAGGAAGCGCCCTGTGATCATATCTATGATGTGGTGGGAGCTTTGTGTGAGAATAACGATAAGTTCGCCATTGACAGGAAGCTGCCGCGGATTGATAAAGGGGACTATCTGGTGATTCATGATACAGGCGCCCATGGTTATGCTATGGGATATAATTATAATGGAAAACTGAAATCGGCAGAACTTTTGTTGAAAGAGGATGGCAGCGTGCAGTTGATTAGACGGGCTGAGACGCCTAAGGATTATTTTGCGACGCTGGATGGATTTGAGGTTTATAAGAAGATGGGATTTTAAATGATTGCGCATATAATTTTTTGCTATAGAATTTGTTGAAAATCCTTGCCAACAACCTTTGATTATGGTAATATATAAGTCGGTTGTTGGAAATGCTGGTGTGTCGGAATGGCAGACGAGGCAGACTCAAAATCTGTTGTGGGCAAC
>CAJUFU010000092.1:4667-9201 GCA_910585555.1 uncultured Lachnospiraceae bacterium | reverse complement strand
CCTACACGACGCTCTTCCGATCTCGGAATCTACCCTGTTCGTACTTGCCATCATCGGCGGCAGCATCGGTTCCATCGCAGGTATGCACTTGTTTCATCACAAAACACGACATTGGTATTTTCTGTATGGAATGCCTGCGATTCTGATTATACAGGTGGTGCTGGTTTTGGCGCTGGTTTTTTCGCCGATTGAGGTTCTAATCATGTGATTGGGCCTTTTGTTCTTTTGCGGAATTTTCGCAGCGTGCATCTATAAAGCCCCGAAATAATCCTCCAGGTTACTTCGGGGCTTTGTTTATTATGCTTTAACAAGATACAAGCGACACCAAAGGCAATCCTTTAAAGCGTCACAATCACGCCGCCATCGTTGGCATACATGCTGCTGATTCCGGCTGTATCCATGATGACCACGTCTTTATAAGAAGCTCTTTTCTCCATCAGCTTTCGTACATACTGGGCGCGCTCCGGGCAGTTGCAGTGAGTGATCATCAGGGTTCTCTCCTGGGGATTATCTACGTCAGCCACAATGCCATCCGCCAGCTTCGCCAAGGCTTTATTGATACCGATTGCCTGACCCTTTTGTTCGATGACACCCTGATTTCCTATCATTACCGGTTTAATGCTCAAGGTGGATGCCACCAACGCCTTAACACTGCTCAAACGCCCGTTTTTGCGGAGTGTTTCTAAGTTATCCAGAACGAAATACGTGCGCATCTGTCTTTTGAAAGTTTCTACTGCCTCCACTGTCTGTTCAAAAGAAAGTCCCGCTTCTTTACATGCAACTATTTTCATCGCAAGCTGGGTCTCCCCGCAGCTGGCGGATTCCGAATCTACTACATGGATGTTTTTGGCGCCGTATTTCTCCTCATAAAGACTCTTTCCAAGCTCTGCGCTGTTATAACTTCCGCTTAAATGGGAGGATAATGTTACCACATAAACTTCCTCAGCATCATCGTGATAGGCCTCTCTGTATTTTTCCGGAGAAGGGCAGGAAGACTTTGGGCAGAGCGGATAGGCCGCTACCCTCTTCAAAAAATCCTTCTGACCAAAAGTCTCATCATCAGGTATTTCATAATCTCCAATTTCCAGCGTAAGCGGGATACTCTGAAAACGCCTGTCATTCTTTAACTGCTCCGGCAGTTCACAGCAACTGTCTACCACAATTTTATAACTCATAAAGCCTCCACAACCATTCCACATAGTTTTAATTACCACTTATGATAACATGGATTGCTATTTGTTGTAAATAGGGATTTCAGTTTTTCCTGTTATTATATGGATATGTGTGATATACTGGATGCAGGCTCAGCAGCCTGCATCTCAAGAATTACTTCGTAATTCTTGTTGAAGTTGCGTTTGGATTACAGCATCTGTTGCTTTCACCTCATGCAGGCTCAGCAGCCTGCATCTCAAGAATTACTTCGTAATTCTTGCTGAAGTTGCGTTTGGATTACTTCATAGAAAGGACTCCTTATGATTGCTTTAAAAATCACTAATGTGAAACAATTTATGGCTAAGCTTCTTGGCAGTGAGGATTTTGACTCTTTTCTGCTGGAAGAGGCCGCCATTAGTACTTATAATACCTTCATGATAGATGGTCACCAAAACAGGGATTTTTATTCCACGGAAGAGTGGGAAGATCAGGAACTCAGGCCCTATGAGCTGTCCACCTGGAAAAAACTCCGGCCTATCTGCTTTGATTTGATTAAAGGGAAACGCACGCCTGCATCCTTTCGTTTCGTGCTGCATCTGATGCCGGAACATACCGCCTCCATCCTGCAAAAAGGAGACACTGCCGTAACGCCCCAGCAGGTGCGGGCTTTTGTCCTTAACATCAAGTATGACGGCACCACCCTCATGCTGGTGACCGGCACTTCTTTCCATACTTTTCTTATGGATAAGACGCCGGACACGCTCTGGGATAATGCCGTCAGACAATTTCTTTCAAAACAGGATATTTCTTACGAGGAAATGTAACCTTCCTTGTTATATCCAAATGCCGCCATGCATCATAGCGTAATCCACAACCGCCAGCATCATGGCAAAGAAGAGCATGATCGCCAGCATGATCACTGCCGCAAAATCGTACACCAATTTATACTCCGCCTGACTGCTTTTATAATTCTCTACCAGGATTTCTATCCCCAGCAGGATAAAAACAATGGGCCACATACGAAATATGATGTCATAACGCAGTGCCGGTACTACAATATGTATCAGGAACATGATGCCAAAGCAGATCAGGGTCAAGCCAAAGGTCACAGAACCTACCCGCCTGGTCTGTATGACTTTGTTCTCTTTCTCCATTCTGTCCTCTCTTTTCTGTATTTCACAGTCCATGTGCGCTTCCTCCCCTCATAATGCGAATCCTTTTGATAATGTTGTCTGCTCCATGACCGGCGGATTACTTTTCATACATATTCACATTATCCTGCTGCTCAATCTGTTTAACTCTGTTTTCCTCAGTCTGCCTGTCTACCGTCTTCTTTCCGCGAAGTAACACCATGCCAAACCAGATGACGGCAATCCCGAGCACAGCCCTAGGTATATCGTCCCGCATGATATAATACACTGCTTTCAGGATTGGATTATCCCATCCAAAGAATCCCCGCAAGATTTCAAATATCACATTCCACAGCATATACAAACCAACGACGATAAGTACCACTGCCACCGCCTTTTTACCCTTCTGACCTATTGTCAGCTGATGTTTTCCAACCCCGTCAAGTCCGAAAAGATATGTATCCTCCATCGCTGCAAAGCTCTCATCATCCAATCCGCCGATATTGTTGGCATGGAAAAAGCTGTAAACATACATCACAATCGGAAATACCGCAAAGGCACTGATGCCTGTGATCGAAACGATTACACAAAGTACCATGAAACCAAGCATAAAGCTGAGTCCGGCCTTCATAAATCCCATATACATATGTCCTGCTCCCGGAACCAGGGAAAGGATAAATAACCAAAATCTGTTTTTCTTTTTCTTCATTGTCTTACTCCTCCTATTTGATTGTACTGTCAAAAGATTCTCTGCGCTAAACCTCTTATCCTATGTTCAATATCATTAAAATAAGCTTCCCTGGCCTCCGCTTTCTCCTGCTCTTCCTGATATTTCTGCCAGGTCTGTTCTATCTTTTCCTGCCTTTCCAAGGCTTCCTTCTGTATTTCGTCCACATCCTCCTGCCAGGACACCTGCTTGGTATTACTGTCGGAAACCGGATTTGTCTCCCGCTCCCCCACAGGCACCAGGAAAAGCACTGCCAGGGCCGCCGCCATGCCTGTTAAAACTTTAGCCCGATAGGAAAAAAGCTGTAGTTTCTGGGCCGTCCGCCGCTGTTTTCTTACCTGACAGAGCACATTTTCCTTCAAATGCGCCGGCGCGTGCAGCATCTGGTGCTCTTCCACCTGTTCGATCAGCCTGGCAAGCTCCTCTTCGCTAAACATCCCGGCGTCAGGGGACTGACGTTTATACATTTTTTGTTTTTCCTCTATATTATGTATCATGCGCCTCTCTCCTTTATATACATCTTACGCAACATGCTCCTGGCCCGATAAATCTGGGTCTGTACCGTTTTCAACTTTGCACCCCTGCTCTTTGCGATCTCCGCCATATCCATTTCATCGTAATAATATGCCTTGGATATCTCATCATAGGGCGGTTTTAACGACCGGCATCTTTCTAACAGTGTCTCTCGCACCTCTTTTTCCAGACAAATGCTCTCTGGTGTCTGCCGCAGTGTCTGTTCCTCCCGGATACCTTGTGCCATCGTCCTGTTACCTGCGCCGTCCGGCCCTCTAACCTCTTCCATCCCCACATCTGCCATCGGAATGCTGCGCCTCCCAGCACTCTGCAGATAATCCAGACATTTGTTGGTGGCAATCCTGCAGATCCATGCTTTCTCATACTTGCCGTCAAACTCTGAAAGATGCTTATAGGCAGAAAGGAATGTATCCTGCGTCAGGTCCTCGGAGGCAAAATAGTCCGAAGTCATCTTATAACAGATAGAAAAAACAAGATGTTGATAAGAATCAATCAGCGCTGATAATTGTTCTTCCCGTCCGATACTATCTACCTCCTTCCCTCACGTCTCTGTCTACTATAACGGACCCGGCTGTCAATTGTCTTCAATTTTCTTAAAATTATTTTTTGGGCTTGGGTTTAAATACCAAGCTGGCCAGATATCCAAACACCAGCGCTGCAGAACATCCCACCGCGCCGGTCTTAAAGCCGCCCTGGAACAGGCCGATAAAGCCGCTTTGGTCTACAGCCTCCCGCACGCCTTTCATCAAAATATTGCCATAACCAAGCAGGGGTACGCTGGCGCCTGCACCCGCAAACTCCATAAAAGGCTCGTACCACCCAAAGAAGCTGATCACGGCGCCGGTACAGACTAACAGCACCATAATGCGTCCCGGCAGAAGCTTCGTCTTTTCCATTAGAATCTGTACCAGAGCACAGATTACGCCGCCCACCCAGAAAGCGTTGAAATAATCCATCATATTCCTTCCTCCACATCCAGAGTTCCTGCATA
>CAJUFU010000092.1:0-4657 GCA_910585555.1 uncultured Lachnospiraceae bacterium | reverse complement strand
TATCTTTAAAAAAAAAGCACCAGACCGCAAAGATACCCGTGCAGGCATATTTTTACGATTAGTTTCTGCTGTTTTTTCTAAATTTATACGATTTCATATAATACGTAATCTGCTTCTCTGATCATTATATAAAATCCGCTCTGCGGACCTGCATACGCGGTGTGGTCCGCCATATAAAGAATCGAGCAAAGCTCGATTGCGAGATTTGCTTCGCAGCCTCGTAAATCCGAAGCAATTTTCTATACCATAAAAAAGGAATGTATCCTTAATGAAGATACACTCCTTCTACATTCACTTTTCAATAACTTCCTCCGTCAAACATTTCTGACAGAAATCTACTGTGTTACTTTCTCGAAATCTGAAGCCGGATGTTTACACAGCGGACAGATAAAGTCAGCGGGCAGTTCCTCTCCTTCATAGACATAACCGCAGACCGTACAGCGCCAAACCGTCTTTCCTGTTTGAGCCGACTGTGCCGGTTTGGGCTTGATGGAGGATTGATAGTATTCATAAGTAGCCGACGGCGTGTCTGAAAGCACTTCCATATCTTCCACGGAAGCAATGAACAGCGTGTGGCTGCCCAAATCCACTTCTTTCTCCACAACAGCACTGATATAGCTGTTGATACCGGCCGTCACATAATACAGGCCATTGGCGCTGCGCTTACAGTCTGCATAATCTGCGAATTTATTCACATCACGCCCCGACTGAAAGCCGAAATGCTTAAACAGTTCAAATTCCGCCGCCTGGCTGATGATGGAAACATTGAATTTACCACTCTGTTTTACCAGGTCGTGTGTAAAGTTAGATTTATTCACCGCAATACTGATTCTGTTGGGCTCAGAAGTCACCTGCTGTGCCGTATTGATAATGCAGCCGCTGTCCTTACCATCCATTGCGGATGTCAAGACAAACAGTCCATATGATAATTTATACATTGCCTTTTTGTCCATTTGTTAATCATGCTCCTTCCTGTATATAGATTCACGTTAATATGCGTCCTATAGCATTCTCGCAATTTTTTCCACGATTTCCCGTATAGATAAATTTTCACAATCCACCGTAATATGGGCATACTTTTCATAAAGAGGTACTCTCTCCTCGTAAAGCCCGGCAAGATCCTGTCCCTTTCTAAGCGTCACGCCCCGCTCGTCCAAATCGCCCAGCCGCTGCCTGATCTCCTTAAGGGGCAGCGATAAATACACAATCGTGCCAATCTCTTGATAATGTGCCATAGCCCGCTCTCCATAGACCGCACTGCCGCCTGTGGCAATCACTGTCCGGTCCGTCCGGATGGATTCGTTCACTGCCTCCTCCACCTGCCAGAACCCTTCCACGCCCCGTTCTGAGATAATTTCATGCAAAAGCTTCCCCTGTCTGCTCTGAATCACCAAATCTGCATCCAGAAAAGCATACCCCAGCTTCTTGGCCAGAACCACGCCTACAGTGCTTTTTCCCGCACCAGGCATTCCGATCAAAATAACATTCTGCATACTTTATGTAAACCAATAGCCCTTTCTATTTCAGATATGCCGTTACTTCCACCTCGCAGAGTACATCTTTGGGAAGCTGCTTGACTGCCACGCAGCTGCGTGCCGGTTTCTCGGTAAAATACTTCTCATACACAGCGTTAAAAGCAGCGAAATCTTCCATCTGCGCCAGGAAACAAGTTGTCTTTACTACTTTTGTATAATCTGTGCCTGCCTCTGCCAGAATGGCACCCACATTCTTCATGGCCTGCTCCGCCTGCTCGGTCACATCTTTACCGGTAATCTCTCCCGTGGCCGGGTCAATCGGAATCTGACCGGACGCAAAGAGAAAATCTCCTGCGATAATGCCCTGAGAATAGGGACCGATGGCCGCCGGTGCCTTGTCTGTTGCTACTTTAGTTAACATAATAATTTTCCTCGCTTTCTTTTTTCCCGCCTTGCTATTTCATGCGTTTCGACTCGTCTTCTGTAAAGACCCTCACGACTCTCCAAACCTTGCCTTCACATAAAATCCTCTGGCGTTTTCGATAATCTCTGTCACCACTCCCTCTCGTTCCAGCATCCGCTCACGAAAAGGGAAATTACCAGACATCGCAAGAGCCGGATCAATCGTATAATAATAGTTGCTGGGAAGAACCCCTTCCGTCACCGTGACCTTGTCTCCCTCCTTTAAGAGGCCGGGGCGCTCCATCTTAAACTCCATTTCACGCATCTGGTTACCTCGCTAATAGAAAATACTGTCTTTACAGATAGTATTCTATCCCAAATGCCATATCTTTTCAAGACAGGGAATACGATTCCTCTTTCCTGCAGTCATACAAATTTTTGTAAAAAACGCTTTACAAAGCCGCATAATTTATGTTATAATGAAAAGAAATATATTTTTTATCGTTATTAGGTCGATGATTGTATCAAAAATGGAATTCTATCTGACTTCTTATCTAAGAATCGTGCGGAGGCGATAGCAGTGAGTATTTTTGAATATGACGAAGAAAAACATATGAAAAGTGAACGAAAAGAATGGCGCGAAATTGGTCGTAAAGAGGGACTTAAAGCAGGCTTTGATATTATTAAATCTCTGATGGATGCCGGAAAATATGAAGAAGCGAAACGCGCTCTTTCCGATAACGACTATAGAGAACAACTTTGTCAAAATTATTTTTCAGAAAGCAAGTAATTCAAACAAACTTACTTCAAATCCATACTGCTATGCAACAAGGGAACCAGACGAGACAGCTGAAAGCTGCACCCTCGTTTGTTCCCTTTTAACATCTATGCGGGCCAGGTTTTCAAACCTAATTTTATACTACTTCCCTATCCCGTCTTGAGCTGCTTCTATCTTTCCTCCGTTAGATAATCTAAGAACTGCTTCCACTCCATATATCCCTTCAAATCTCCATAGCAATACTCCGAATCCATAATATCTTTTACAATTTTCGTCCAATCTGTCTTCTCTGAAAAGTGAAAGGAACCGCCAGCGCTTTCCCTATCCTTAACGGTCTTTGCAACTACAGCTTTCAATACCGTGTCTTCGAAACTGCCTTTTCCACTTTCTTTTAGATTGGCTGTAAAAGCATATAGCTCGGCCGTGTCACAGTTCTTTGGGTCAACCTTTGACACATCCACCATCCGCTCTGTCACATTTCCCGCACTATCCCATATTTTTACCTTATAAACAGGATTTTCCGGGTCAAATTCCTGTGTCTTGTAAACGGAAATCGTTGAGCCGCTCACTAGCTCAGCGCAGGAAAGTATCGCCGTATCCCCCGATGCTTCATCGGCGCCATGCAGAACGGCTGTGGCCTTTCCCGTTGTCTGTGCCGCTTCGGCCGCCTGCTTTGCAAAGCTTTCTTTTGCCCCATTTCTTGCGGTTTTACCTGTCTCATACCCAGCTGTAAAGTGTCTTGCTGTTTCAATACCGCTGATACTCATCTTCCCATTCCTCCTACCTCGAAATTCATAAAAATTTACCATCTATGAAGAATACGAATCAGCACTTTAAAAAGTTTCATTACTTTTTTCGTTCCGTAAATAATGTGTCATTTATTCCATCCCCTTCACATATTCCGAAAGTGACCTTTTTTGACAATAACGAACCGCCAGCACAGAATACCCCCAGGCAATCACCGCAAGCGCCGCAAAGAAAATAAGCACAGGCAGCAGTGGAAATGTATACTCCATTTCCCCAAACAGACCAACCCGGCTGAATCTTAGACACAAAATATATCCCATAGCGGTCCCGATTGTCAGCGTAATGGTCACAGTTGTCAGTACGTAGTGAAAAGATTCTGCCCGCAGCAATTCTGACAATTGTTGCTCAGACAGCCCGACCGCACGCAACATACCAAATTCCTGCTGTCTGGCTGCCAAGCTCGTCAAAAGCGTATTGCTTAAATTAAGCAGGGCAAAAACACCGGTAAATACCACAATTGCATAAAATATTTTCTCGTATATTTTTAAGCCATGCTCGAAGAACGAAACAGCTTCCACAATGCCAGTAACTGCCAGCCCCGGATTTTCGCCGCAGATTTCATAAACAATATCATCCGCCTGCAGACGATCTTCCAAACCGGTATTGAATCGCAGTACAGAATTGAAATTTGTGGTGTGGACTTTGAGAACCGGCAATAAATCTTCCGGCACAAAAATATAATATCCACCATAAAGTCTGTCCTGCCAATCCACCGTTGCCATTACCTGAAACGGAAGCTTTTCTCCCTCATCGGTTTCTATCTGCACGCTGTCTCCCACTACAGCTTCATAATGCCCATAGATTTTCACCATGTCGCCATCATCATCGATGATAATCCCTCGTTGTTCCACCAGCTTATCATAATCCAATGTGCCGCTTAACAAAGCATCCTGATGGCTTTCCAGATATTCTCTGGAAAGTCCCACAATCTCATAAGTGGGTGTATCCTCCACATTGACATTTCCGGGAAAGAACAGATTGGAGACACAGCTCTTAATGGACACCAAATCCCGGAGCATGACCTTCTCCTTCAGTTTGGCGACAAAATCCTGGTTTAAGGGATTGTTTCGCTGCAACTTATCCTGGGCCATATCCCAAGAGGTTAACAAATCCTCATCCGTAGACAGATATACTACAAAATCACGAGATCGGAAGAGCACACGTCTGAACTCCAGTCACCGCTCATTATCTCGTA
>CAJUFU010000091.1 GCA_910585555.1 uncultured Lachnospiraceae bacterium | reverse complement strand
ATATATTTCCAATATTAGCAACTATAGGCAATAAACAATCACTTTATATATAGTTTGCATATAAATTAGGAAATCAAAAGAGGAGGGCTGTTTTCCATGAAGAAATACTAGTGGTAGAATCCCATTGGAAAACAGAACGGAGAGATGTTTGATAAAAAGAAGTTGTTATGGAGTTTTATAGTAAGTTTTCTGCTGGGATTCATGCTCTTGGTTTTTGGCCCGGCGGAAATTTTCTTTGCCAATGTATCTGAATTTGCGTTTCTCTACGGAGAATTTGCAGGATATATGGCAATGATTTTTGTAGGGATTCTCATTGTATCTACAGTCGTATTGACTTTGTTGCCAGAGAGGATTCACAGTATGGTACTGTCGGTCCTCTTTGTTTTGTCTGTGGCAGGATATCTGCAGGTGATGTTCCTCAATAAGAACCTGGACCTGCTGGGAGTAAATCCCGACGGATACCACGTACCGCTCACGCAGGGGATTTTGAACCTGCTAATCTGGCTGGCAGTTCTAGTGGGTGTAATTATATTGTCTTTAAGGAAACGGGAGATTTGGGAGAAGGTTGTCTTGTATTTGTCGATTCTTTTGATCGGTATGCAGGCGACAGCGTTTGTTTCCCTTCTAGTCACGGCTCCTGATGAGGCTTATGAACGGGCCAAAGTGGACGATCGCTTGTGGGGAAAAGACCAGTATACCGTCTCGGCAGACAAGAATATTATTGTTTTTGTACTGGATTATTTCAGCAGTCTTTATTTACAGCAGATGCTTACGGTATATCCTGACGGGGCGGACTGCCTGCATGACTTTACCTATTACAGCAATGCGGATTGTACCTATTATGGGACATTTCCTTCACTGGCACATATGCTGACGGGCGGTGAAGTAGATACCACGGTTCCCAATAGTGAATGGTGCCGGAATATCTGGAAAGACGACCTGACCACAGATTTTTATCAAAAACTGCATGAGAATCATTATCAGGTGAATGTATATACCACAGATTTTGATGTTTTGACGGTAGGAAATGGGTGCGGCATCTTGCGGGATAAAGTCTCTAATATTACGGATGAACCCAGGGAAGTGGAGGTAGATACCAGGCTTTTGCTAAAAACATTGACGAAGATGTCCTGTTACCGTATAGTGCCGGATGTATTGAAGACACAGTTTTATACCAATGTCAGCGAATACAGTCTGATTGTACAGGATATGGGGCAGGGGATTGCCCATACCAACAGCGATTTCTATACGAAACTTCGTGAAGATGGACTGCAGGAGGATGATTCTGCCAACTATTTTATCTTTCAGCATTTAATTGGAACCCATGAGTTTAATACGGATGTAAATGGAAATTATCAGGAGAAGACTTCTGTGGAGGAGACGGCAAGGGGCTGTATGACAATCATGGAAGCGTATTTGAACGAGTTAAAGAGGCTGGGAGTCTATGATGATGCCACAATCATTATCACGGCAGATCATGGAGGGGATTGGAAAGAGGAGATGCAGATCATCTATTTCATCAAACAGCCCGGCGAAGTGCATGAAAAAAGTCCGGTGACCAATGCGCCGATTTCACATTGTGACCTGCTTCCTACCGTGGCACAGATGGCGGGAATGGATTATACGAAGTATGGCAAATCCATTTATGATTTTACCCAGGATGAGCAGAGAGAGCGTACCCTCTGGGTGAGGACGAAGGACCCGGATTATCCGGAAGATGTGTATTACCGTTACAAGTATACGGGTGATATTCTGGCATTGATTACCCAGGTGGATGCCGGGCCTACGGTGATTGAGCAGATGTATGAACCATATTACTGATACATGTATGCTTTCTCTGTGGAAAATTTTCGGCAATGAGAAAAAGGTGTTGACATTGGTATGAAATCGTACTATGATGCAAGGAGTACGATTTCATACCTTTTATTTGTACTGATACCTGCCAAGGTTCGGGGATGAATTCCTGCACGGAGAAAGGAGTATGTTCAATATGATTTCCAAAGATATGAAGCGCTTTAATCATCTGATTGGAGAGATAGAAGCGGTATACCATGAGATCTCATGGAAACAGGGACTCTCGGATAGTGTATTTGAGGTCCTTTATACGATTTGCAATTATGGAGACAGCTGTATGTTGAAAGATATCTGCCATAACTGCGGTCTGAGTAAGCAGACGGTTAATTCCGCATTGAGAAAGCTTGAGAAGGAAGGTATCGTTTATTTAGAGTCGGTAGATTCCAGACATAAGAAGGTGTGTCTGACAGAAGCGGGCAAAAGTCTGGCAGGCCGGACAGCGGGCGCTGTGATTGAAGCGGAGAATGAAATACTGGCGTCCTGGTCCAAGGAGGAAGTGGAGACATATATTGCCCTGACCAGGCGTTATTTACTGGCCCTTCAAAATAAGGCTAAGAATCTGCCGGAAGCCTCGGAAAGGAGGATGACGTGATGATACAGTTATCGGATCATTTTAATTACCGCCGCCTGTTGCGCTTTACGGCTCCTTCCATCATTATGATGGTCTTTACTTCAATCTATGGCGTGGTGGACGGTTTTTTTGTATCCAATTATGCCGGTAAGACTCCTTTTGCAGCGGTGAATTTCATTTATCCTTTTCTGATGATTTTAGGCTGTGTGGGTTTTATGTTCGGCACAGGCGGCAGTGCGTTGATAGCCCTCACCCTGGGAATGGGAGATAAAAAGAAGGCCAATGAGGTGTTTTCCCTGGTGGTCTATACAGCGGCGGTCTGCGGTTTGGCGTTTGCGCTGTTTGGATTTGTGTTTGTCCGCCCGGTGGCGGTGCTGATGGGAGCGGAGGGGCAGCTGTTAAAAGACAGCATCAGCTATGCCAGAATCTGTCTTCTTGCCCTGCCCTTTTTTATTTTGCAATATGAGTTTCAGTGTCTGTTTGCAACGGCGGAGAAGCCAAAGCTGGGACTGTATGTGACGGTGGCATCGGGCCTTACCAATATTATTCTGGATGCGCTTTTTGTGGCAGGATTTCATTGGGGGTTACGAGGTGCGGCTGCAGCGACGGCCTTAAGCCAGTTTGTGGGCGGTGTGATTCCGCTTCTGTATTTTGGACGTGAGAATACCAGTCTGCTTCGGCTGGTGAAATGTAAGTTTGACGCAAAAGCCTTGTGGAAAGTCTGTGTCAATGGTTCTTCCGAGCTGATGAGCAATGTTTCCGCATCGCTTGTGAGTATGCTCTATAATATGCAGCTGATGCGGTATGCCGGGGAGAATGGCATAGCGGCTTACGGTGTTTTGATGTATGTATGTTTTGTGTTCCAGGCAGTCTTTATCGGCTATGCTGTGGGAACAGCGCCGGTGATCGGATATCATCATGGTGCGAAAAACTATGAAGAATTAAAAGGATTGTTAAAAAGGAACATCATGTTAATCGGCGTGTTTTCTATTCTGATGTTTGGTGCCGGCCAGCTGTTAGCCAGGCCCTTTTCCGTGTTATTTGTAGGGTATGATAAAGAGCTTTTACAGATAACGGCACACGCCTTTATGGTATTTTCCTTCTCCTTCTTATTCTCGGGATTTGCCATCATGGGGTCATCCTTTTTTACGGCGCTGAATGACGGTCTGACATCGGCTTTGATTTCCTTTTTGCGTACATTGCTATTTCAATGCCTGGCGGTTTTAATCTTCCCCATTTTCTGGGGAATAGAGGGAATCTGGATGTCTATTGTTGCGGCGGAAGTGATGGCAGTGTTGGTGACGGTGTTATTTTTACTGGGGAAACGGAAAAGATATCATTATTAAGAAAATGCTTACCAGGATTCTTTCTTTTTTAGAGATTTCTTTACAAAGCGGTCTAAATAGGTTAGGATAGTAAAGAATGATAATCGCAAGGTGCTTCTTGCAGTATATAGCGATTATAGATAGAGAGAAAGAATTGGAATGAAAAGTAAAAAGAATAGAAATATTGCGCTGGAGATTGTTGTGATCACAGGTTCTATGCTGGGGTTGATGATGCTTCTATATTTTGTGATGATTGTATCTTTTCAGAATGGGACTGTTTCTTCGGACGTGACGAGCAAGCTGGCCGGGCAGATTGCCCGGCGTATTTTTACAGACCCGACAAAGGACCAGATTAGGACAACGGAACTGATGATACGTTACGGGGCGCATCTGAGTCTCTTTTTTGTGGTGGGTCTGGTGACGACCTTTGTCAGTATGGTAATCTTCCGTGGATTTTATCGAATCATAGGTGTGATAGGAGCGGGAGCGGTGTGCTATCTGTTGGCTTATTATACAGAGTATTATAAACAGTTCGTGGAAGGCCGGCATTTTAGCCAGTCGGACGCGACGTTGAACTGGTATGGAAGTGTGGCGGGAATCGTCTGCATGGTGTTTTCCTATTTCTTAAACCGGCTGTTGGTGAAGCTTACATGAGAGGATTAAAGTGACAGAATATGAGAAAGTACGGAAAAGCGAATAAGAAAGAGCTTGGAAATAAGAAAATAATCGCAGGCATACTTTTGTGTATATGTATGACGGCATGGGAAACAGAAGTATTTATTTTGAGGCAGAAGATAATAAAATAGACTGTATAACGATACGTCCGTATTGTAGATATACAGGATGACTCTTATTATCCTGCCCCAAAAGGTTAATGCATAAGGCCTGCCAGGTCTTCATAAAATCCAGGGTAGCTGATGGTCACCACATCGCTGCCCTTTATCTGTGTTTCGCCATCGGCGATAAGAGAGGCGATGGCAAAGCTCATGGCAATGCGGTGGTCTAAGTGGGAGTCCACAGTGGTGCCGTGAAGGGGAGCGCCGCCGCGGATGATCATACCGTCCTCTGTGCCTGTGATATCGCAGCCCATGGCGCTAAGATATTGCACCATCACGTCAATCCGGTTGGATTCTTTTACCTTTAACTCGGCGGCATCGCGGATGATGGTAGTGCCTTTTGCACAGGCGGCCATAATATTGATGATTGGCAGTTCATCGATCAACGTAGGGATGATATCTCCTTGGATGGTAATACCGTGAAGGGAACTGGATTTCACTAAGAGATCGGCAACGGGTTCTCCGTTATTTTTCACATTTAAAAGCGTTATATTACCGCCCATCTGACGGCAGACTTTTAAGATACCGTCTCTTGTGGGGTTGATGCCCACATTGTGTATCAGAATTTCCGAATCCGGAACGATTAGACCGGCGGCCATAAAATACGCGGCGGAAGATATATCGCCGGGCACATTGATTTTCTGACCGGTAAGATGAGGATTGGGACTGATTGCGGCAGTTTTCTCTTCCGTATGCAGGTCGGCGCCGAAATAGCGGAGCATCAGTTCCGTGTGGTTGCGGCTGATGGCAGGCTCTGTCACCCGGGTTATGCCGTCTGCATAAAGACCGGCTAAAAGCACAGCGGATTTTACCTGGGCGGAAGCCACTTTGGATTGATAATGGATTGCGTGAAGCGGACGGCCTGCTATCTGTAAAGGCGCGCAGTCGTTGCCCTTTATGCTTGTGATATGTGCCCCCATCATGGACAGCGGTTCCATAATCCGTCTCATGGGGCGTTTCTGTATGGAGGCATCTCCGGTTAAGGTACTCTCAAAGGGCTGACCGGCCAAAATACCGCTGATCAGTCTTGTGGTGGTGCCGCTGTTTCCCATGTCAAGGATGGATGCGGGGGCCTGCAGGCCATGCAGCCCCTTGCCGTGTATTAAGATTTTCTCCGGTGTATTCTCAATCTCAATGCCCATGTTTCGAAAAGCCTCTATGGTGGAGAGACAGTCTGCTCCTTGTAAAAAGTTGGTCACTTCCGTGAGACCTTCCGCCAGGGAGCCAAACATGACGGCTCTGTGGGAAATCGATTTGTCCCCAGGAATTGTGACTTCGCCTCTTAAGGATTTTGCGCTCTGAAAAATCATGATGATAACCTTTGCCTTTCTTGGGAGTTTGTCTGAAGAAACCTGAAATATTGCTCCTGTCTGTATTTCTATGGATACTTTAACGCCTGTGAATCCTGTAGTTATGTTCCGTCAGGATATTGACGGCGGCCTCCGCAGCATTTTTATCATAAAATTCTATCCGAAGGGCACCCTCTGCCAGCTCTCTGTTATGATTGATGCCGATGTTCTTGATACTCACCTGGTGTTTGGCCAAAAGAACGGCAAGTGTGGCGATGGCGCCGGGTTTGTCGGCAATGTCTACCGTCAGTACATATTCTGCCTTGATGGGGCCGTTGGAACTGTTGGTAAAGGAATCCCGGTAGGTACGTGCGGTATCAAAGAGCAGATAGAGTGCATCTTTGTCCTTCCTGTCAAGATAGGAGGACAGCACAGTCAGATATTGTATGTAGGTCTTTAAAAGGGCGGAAATGTTCTCCGTGTTTGTCAGGCAGATCTGCTGCCACATGGCAGGAGAAGAGGAAGCAATCCGGGTGATATCTTTAAAACCGCCTGCCGCGATCATTTTCATGATACCTTCCTTCGAATCGCTTTTCTTGATCAGATTCACCAAGGAGGCGGCAATCACATGGGGCAGATGGGAGATTGCGGCTGTCACATAGTCGTGTTCTTCACAGGTTAGGACTAAGGGAATGGCGCCTATGGAAGCGGTCAAAGTCTGGTAGGCCGTTACCTTTTCCTGGGGCACCGTATCTGAGGGTGTCAGGATATAGTAAGCGTTCTCTAACAAGGAAGCGTAGGAATTTTGATAGCCAAACCGCTCGGACCCGGCCATGGGATGGCCGCCGATAAACTGGGACTGCAGGTTTAATGCCTCTATATGCCGATGGATTCCGGTCTTTACACTTCCCACGTCCGTGAGAATGGTATCCGGGGAAAGATAAGGCTTTAAAGTAAGAAGATTCTCGTCATTGTGTGAGACAGGCGCACATAAGAACAGATAGTCGCAGCTGCTAAAAGATGCGTCGATGGCCGGACAAATCTGATCGATCACCTGTTCCTTATAGGCCAGTTCCAAAGAGTCAGTATTGATATCGTACGCAATCAGCCGTGAAGAGGGGATATGGCTTTTGATGGCCTTGGCGATGGAGCCGCCAATCAGTCCCAGACCGATAAAACCGCAGGTAAGTGTGTTCATATGCGCTGCCTTTCTGAAAGTATTTCCTTTAATAAATCCGTTCTTACTATAGCATCTAAAAGTCTGAAAAGCAAGGATTGTAAAACCAAAGCAAAATTCATAAATGTTATTGAAATTGTTTATAAAATTTAGTAAAATATAAATGCAATTTATTTTTGCAGGCGAAGTAGTGCGATAAATAAAGTTACTGATTTGTTTGTTGTGCACAGTAAAGGGTTCTGACAGGAATGTGAGAGAGAATTGTTCGCCGGTTATGATAGAATAACAGAATTGGAGGATTACAAGACATGAATGTTTACACAACGGATAAGATTCGTAATGTGGTTCTGCTGGGCCATGGGGGCTGCGGCAAGACCAGTCTGGTGGAGGCAATGGCCTACCTGTCCGGCATCACATCCAGAATGGGAAAGGTTGCTGACGGGAACACGGTAAGCGATTTCGGTAAGGAGGAGCAGAAACGCCAGATATCCATTGCCACTTCTGTTGTTCCCATTGAGTGGGAGGGCGTGAAGATTAATGTGTTAGACTCTCCCGGTTTCTTTGATTTTGTAGGTGAGGTAGAGGAAGCAGTCAGCGCGGCAGACGCGGCAATCATCGTAGTGTCCGGTAAGGCCGGCGTGGAAGTGGGTACAGAGAAGGCATGGGAGATTTGTGACAAGTATAAACTGCCCAGATTTGTGTTTGTGACAGATATGGATATTGACAACGCATCCTTCAGACAGGTTGTGTCGGATATGACTGACAAATACGGCAAGAAGATGGCGCCTTTCCATCTGCCGATTCGTGAAAATGAGAAGTTCGTGGGTTATATCAACGTGATTACGGAGCAGGCTTACCGCTGGGAAGGCAAAGAAGTGGTAGAGTGCGAGATGCCCGAATACAGTAAGGCCAATCTGCAGTTGTGCCGTGATACGCTGATGGAAGCGGTGGCGGAGACCAGCGAAGACTTTATGGAGCGTTATTTTAATGGGGATATGTTCTCGGAGGCTGAGATTCGCGCGGCGCTTCGTACCAACGTGATGGATGGCAGTATCGTTCCTATGTCCATGGGTTCTAATGTGCTCTGTCAGGGTGTATTTACACTGCTTGACGATATTGTCAAATATATGCCGAGCCCGGAGAATAGAGAGCTTGCAGGTATTGATTTAAAGACCAACGAGATATTCCAGGCAAATTATGACTTCTCCAAATCGAAGTCTGCTTATATCTTTAAGACCATCGTGGATCCCTTTATCGGTAAGTATTCTCTGATTAAGGTCTGCTCCGGTGTATTGAAGAATGATGATGTCATTTATAACGATGAGAAGGAAGTGGAAGAGAAGGTTAACAAGCTCTATGTGATGCAGGGCAATAAACCCATTGAGGTCAAAGAACTCCATGCCGGCGATATCGGAGCCATTGCAAAACTGACGGCGGCCAGGACAGGCAACACCCTTTCCACCAAGGCGAGAATCATCCGTTATGGTAAGACAGAAATTTCCACGCCCTATACATACAAACGGTATCGGGCAAAGAACAAGGGAGATGTGGACAAGGTATCCCAGGCTCTGCAGAAAATGAAACATGAAGACCAGACACTTTGGATTGTAAACGATGGAGAGAACAAACAGACTCTGCTGTATGGCATGGGCGATCTGCATCTGGATGTCATTGCCAGCCGTCTCTTAAATGAGTACAAGGTAGAGATCGAGTTGACTGATCCGAAGATTGCGTATCGTGAGACCATCCGGAAAAAATCCGATGTGGAATACAAGTATAAGAAACAGTCCGGCGGACACGGGCAGTATGGCCATGTAAAGATGCGTTTCGAGGCATCCGGGGACTTGGAGACTCCTTATGTATTCGAACAGGAAGTGGTTGGCGGCGCTGTGCCGAAGAATTACTTCCCGGCAGTGGAAAAAGGACTGCAGGACTCTATATCGGCAGGACCTTTGGCTGCGTATCCGGTCGTTGGTGTGAAAGCGGTTCTCTATGACGGTTCCTATCATCCGGTAGACTCTTCCGAGATGGCTTTCAAAATGGCGACGATACAGGCGTTTAAGAAAGGCTTTATGGAGGCAGGTCCGGTGCTCTTAGAGCCCATTGCAAACTTACAGGTTACCGTGCCTGATTCCTATACAGGAGATGTTATGGGTGATCTCAATAAGAGAAGAGGCCGTGTGCTCGGTATGAATCCTGCCGGAAATGGCAAGACTGTGATTGAGGCGGATATTCCGACGGCAAGCTTAAACGGTTACTGCACCGATCTTCGCTCTATGACAGGCGGACGCGGCACTTACAAATATGAGTTTGCAAGATATGAGCAGGCGCCCAGCGATGTACA
>CAJUFU010000090.1 GCA_910585555.1 uncultured Lachnospiraceae bacterium | reverse complement strand
GACCGTGTTATCAAAGGGGCAGTCTTTATTATATGTTAATAAGGGCTGCCCTTTATCTGGGTTAAAGACAGGTAACTTGTTCAGTATTCTCTTTATATGTATCTTAGATAAGGGGAAACTAATCAATTATTGTACGAAAAAATGTATGGCTATTACATTTTTTGGTGGATATATTTATTAAAATGTTATTTGAGAAGATGTTTGTCTAAAATGTATTTCAGAAAAAATATATATGTTCTATATTTCATTTATGATATCTTATATAGGATAACATTTTATTAAATCAGCAAAGTGGATTAATAAAATGAAAAGAGGTGTTATCATGTCTTCTTCGATGGGTTATCATACGTTTGCAGTGATGATTTAGGTGGTGCTAAACGGGCCGGGATGAAAAATGAGACGCTTACAAATAGTGCGCGTTGTTTGGTAGTGGTGACGGCGGAATATATCCACTTCGATGTACAATCGACTCTTGCAAGATTGTTGATTCTGGAGATGAATCGAAAAAGTATAGACCAAGATAAGCTGACATACTTTCAGCAGAATCATGCTATATACCGGGAATGTATTGAGAATTTTATTCAATATATCGTTCGGCAGGGTATTAATGCATTTTGCGAAAACCTTGAGCAAAGGTTTTTACAGGAACGGTACAGCTTGCAAACAGAATTATTTGCCCATGAAGTATCCGTGGATAATAGGACAAGTGATATGTGTACTTGGTTGAATATTGCTTTTTTTGAGTTCTTGAAATATGCACTTTCAGTGAATGCCATCACGCAAGAAGCCTTTGAGAAATATAAGCAGGAGTCTAAAGCGTTTTTTTATCCGTCATGGAGAAACAGGCAGAGCGTGTTGCAGAGTTGGATGAAGCACGGTGTTATTTTGCAGGATTAAGGGTTCTCTTAGAAACCGGGGAAGAGCATCTTGGAGAATTACAAAGCCGAAATACAAATTATGCTACGGCAAACAGCAAATCGGCAATCGGATTTAAGAAAAAAGGGTTTGTGTATCTCAAAAATGATGTGGCCTTTCAAAAAGTGGTATCTTATTTTCGACGAAATGGAAAAGAGTTTGTCATTAGTGAGTCAGAATTGCGAAAGAAGTTAGCAGATCGCGGCTACATCAACAGAAAAAAACCAAAACATATATTCATAGACTGAGTATCAACCGTGAGAATTATCAGTGCATTCAATTCAACGATACAGATTTCTATAATTTTTTCAAAGGAGCTCAAGGTAATGGAGCAGAGAACGAAAAAGAAGTTTCAGGTGATTGGGGCTTGCGCCAAAACGCAAACGCTATCATTGGACGAGGAAATTAGGTTGACTGAGGGTATCCCATATAATTTGGACTTTTTTCAGAACTTTTCTGTTAGACAAATAAATGGGCAAACAATTGAGGATATTTCTTCTTTGGCTTTGTGGATGATGGTTGATGAACTAGAATACGGTATCAAGGTAATTCATCTCGTTAACCAAGAGCCCACGGAATTAGATGATAGAGAGCGCATGCAGGTAAGGAAAGCCTTAGCAAAGAGTCCTTCTTCAAGGATACGGTGGGAAGAAAAACACAATAAGAAAAGTGGGAAAAAGGCGATAAAAAAATTGGAAAAGGTACTGCGGGATTTGGGGGGGGGGTGGATTAGAATGAACGAATTGATGGATAGGGAACGGCTTGAACTGCTGTATAGCATGTTGGGACATAAAATTCTTTCGGGTGATGAAAATGCGTTAGAGTATCTTTATGCAAGGGCATGGAGAGAATCTCCGGCATTGCTAAGAATTATCAGTTTGCTGCAACAGAATCTAACAGCGAGCGATATTGTGAAAGCAGAGAACGGAAGGTATTCTACTGAATTTTATTATTATTGGGGAATGCTTAATCTGGGAGAACAATCATCTCTTATTTCCAAAGATACAGATATTACCCAAAACTGTTTTAATAAAATTCGCAGCGTTGTACCTCAAGTGGATGCAAGACTGGCGTACATTGGATTATTAAATAGTGATGAACCAGCCAACAGTGATGAGAATGTTAGGAGAATTGATAGGTTGCGACAATGTGCTGCTGGAAGGCAAGATTTCTTTTCACAGATTATTATAGCAAAGATAAATTTTTATCATTTTATAGAGGAGCAGGAGAGAAATGACGAAATCTCGGAATTGCCTCTTAAGATGTGGCATTATTTGGAGCTTCCCTGCCGCCTTGGGCATCCTGTGGCTGTAAGATTCTGGAATGAATTATTGGCTTATATCGGGACGCCTGAGGCAATGAATTGGAGATTGGGGAATATCCAGATTAGAGAAAACCTTTTGTATGATTTTTATTCTGTTCAAACATGCAAATAGGTCTGTAAACCGTATAAATTCAAGGTTTATATTTGTACATTGGCAGTGCAAATAGCATAAGCGCGATGTGCAAATATAGATAGAAATGTATTTTTAACGTTATATGCATTCTTCATATTTTAGGAATAGGAATATATAGTATTTCGTATTTCGAGTGTTCTTAACAATATATTATTAAAATGAAACATGGCAAACGATAAACAGACATTCCATATACGTCTATTTTATGGACAGCCCACATAAGATTGACAAAGGGTGTCAGTGAGGAGGTATCACACCGCTGTGAGAAAGCAGAAATTGAACTATCGGTTTCACAACCCCAATCCGGCGGACGTGACCGCCGACTACATATTAAAAGTATTTATGGAAGTGAATGAGAAAAAAGTTGAGCAGGCTATCAAAATGGCCGCAGATCAGCAGGATAATGAAGAAAAGAAGGAGTGCCTCGCGTAACGCGGGCATTCTTTTTTTCGCGCATATGCAGAGTCAGAAGACGGCAGGGACAAGGTGCATGAAAAGGCTTGTCTTTTGGCACCCTATGTAATAAGATAGACGTAACAGAAATCATAGAAAGAACAGGGGAGGCTCACATGAACATAGCTGCATACTGCCGCGTATCTACAGAGAAAGAGGATCAGCTTAACAGTCTGGAAGCGCAAAAACAATTTTTTGCCGAATATACAAAGAAGACAGGGGATACCTTGGTCAAATTATACGCGGATGAGGGCATTTCCGGCACGAAGATCAAGAACCGAAAAGAGTTCCTGAAAATGATGTCTGATGCCGAACATGGGCTGTTTGATATGGTGGTGGTTAAGGATATTTCCCGTTTTGCCAGAAATACGGTGGACTTACTCCAGAATGTTCGTAAGCTGAAAGTGCTGGGAATCGAAACACAGTTTCTTACCGCCAATATGACCAGCATGGGAAACAGTGAATTTGTGCTGACCATATTCGGTGCTTTGGCGCAGGAGGAAAGTGCGAATACTTCCAAACGTGTGAAATTTGGCAAGAAAATGAACGCTGAAAAGGGGCGCGTTCCCAACATTGTGTATGGGTATGATAAGACGATCGGTGATTATTTCAATCTGGAAATCAACCGTCAGGAAGCGGATATCGTAAAACAGATTTATCGGTGGTATCTGCAGGAGAATTGCGGTGCCGCTAAGATAGCCAATATGCTGAATGAGCGCGGTATTAGAACGAAGCGCAACTGCAGTTGGAGCCAGAATGCGGTCTGCCGGATTCTGACTAATGAACTGTACACAGGCAAGATTATAAATGGGAAAGAGGAAGTGGCGGATTTTCTGACAGGACAGAGAAAGGAAAAGGACGAGACGGAATGGATGGTCGTAGAGCGTCCTGAACTGAAAATTATCGAGCAGGAAGACTATGAAAAGGCACAGGAGATTCTACATGACCGACACGCAGCTTTTAATATGAAGAAGGAGCGGCAGAGCAATAAGCATCTTTTTTCTACTTTAATTCGCTGTAAGGAATGTGGTTGGTCGTTCCGCAGAACGGTGCGCACCTATAAGAATACTTATATCCGCTGGGTATGTTCCGGGCATAACGGAAAGGGTGCGGATAGCTGTTCGAATGCGGTTTCCATTGATGAGGACGAGTTGATCAATGTGCTGCAGGAGTATTTCAATCAGATGCTCAGCCAGAAGAAAAAAGTAATCCGTCATGTGGTCGGCGAATTTCAGCGGGTATATAAGGCGAAGGACGAAAACATTGAATATGAAAAAGAATTAAAGAGCCAGTTAAACAGGCTGACAAGAGCCAGAGAGAAATACATGAATATGTATGAGGACGATTTGATTTCCAGAGAGGAATTGAATGAGAAGATCGGTGGTTCGAGAAAAGAGATTGAGCGTCTGGAAAACGAGTTGAAAATGGTATCCTATCATCTGACCAAGGGCGAGCAGTTGGAAGGCGTGTTAAATAATACCTTTAAGCAGATTGAGGATATCGCCGATGTGCGGCAGATGACTAATGCGCAGTTGAAAAAGATCATACAAAAAATAGAAGTGGATAAGGAAGGAAATGTGGAAATCTATCTGCGTTTGTTTGGAGAACTGGGGCTGGATGAAACCGTATTGATTGACAGCGGTATGGATGACGTGTGTGGAGAAGACGCCAAATCAAACGGCAATTCTATGGGTGAAAATACCGTTCGTATTTGTGACAACCATACATAAAGATGTAACAGACCGTCTTGCGCAGCTTAATCCCAGCCTTGCAGCAGAAGCAAGAAAAGTTCTGGACGTCAACAAATCAGAGCGGCATATACGCGGCGGCCTGGCAACCAGAGAAAAATATCTGCATCAGCATATGAACTAACTTTACATTCCCATAAAATGAGCTTAGAATATTTGTAGTATTCTTTATGGAAAATAACAATTTTGTCAGGGAATGCAGCGATGGAAACACAGAATATTACTAAGGAAGAGACACAGGGAACTTTATATAGCAACGCAGACTTGAGGAGCCTGATTCTTCCATTGATTATGGAACAGCTTCTTGCTATTTTAGTGGGAATGCTGGACACTGTTATGATTTCCGGCGTAGGAGAAGCAGCAGTGTCAGGTGTATCACTGGTGGACAGCGTCAATATTTTGGTGATTAATATTTTTGCGGCTCTGGCTACGGGCGGTGCCGTTGTAGCGGGACACGCGCTTGGGCAGAGAAATCAAGAACAGGCAGGCCGGTCAGCATGGCAGATGGTGCTCTTTTTGCTCTATGCATCCTTTGGTACAACGATATTGTTGCTTGGTGCACACAAGATTATTTTACGGGCAGTGTTTGGGCAGGTGGAAGAGGCGGTGATGAGCAGTGCAACTACGTATTTGATCATTACCGGACTTTCTATCTGCCCATTGGCACTCTATAATGGATGCGCGGCACTTTTCAGGGCCATGGGAAATTCACGGACAACCATGTTTATTTCCTTATTGATGAATCTGATCAATCTGATAGGAAATGCGATTTTGATTTTTGGCTTTAGCATGGGGGTCGCAGGAGCGGCAATTTCCACACTGATTGCAAGAACTGTGTCTGCTGTTCTTATTTTCAGATTGATGCTGGATGATAAAAGAGATATTCATTTCAGGGGACGTCTGACATTACGCCTGGATTTTCCACAGATTAAAAAGATTCTTTTTATAGGGATTCCAAATGGATTGGAGAATAGCCTATTCCAATTGGGTAAGATTCTGTTGTTGAGTTTGGTATCAACTTTCGGAACATCAGCCATTGCGGCAAATGCCGTCTGCGGCACCATCACCAATTTCAACATTTTACCGGGAATGGCTGTTGGCATGGCAATCCTGTCGGTGAGCAGTGTCTGCATTGGAGCGGGAGAGATTGGACAAGTCAGATATTACACAAAGAAGATGATGCGTTTGACTTGGCTTTGCATGAGCGGGGTGTCTGTGATTATGATTGTGGGAGCACCTCTTTTTTTGAAAATATATCATCTGACGCCGGAGACAACTACGCTGGCGTTGCAGGTCATCCGCTTCCATGCAGTTATGTGTATGATTTCCTGGGTGCCTTCCTTTTCCCTGCCAAATACTTTGCGGGCGGCGGGAGACGTGGTGTGGACCATGATTATAGCAATTTTGTCCATGTGGACATTTCGTATTATTACGGCATATGTTTTCAGTTATATGTTCCATCTAGGATTGATTGGAATATGGATTGCCATGACAATTGACTGGACATTCCGGGCAATCTGCTATACATTGCGCTATCGCAGCGGCAAGTGGGAGACCATTATGCGCAGGCGGGAAGCGAACGAGAAGTAGAGTTTCCGGAGCGGGAATAAAGGATGGGAAAAGTGTGTGCCATATTGCAATACTAAGGGGTTGATAGTATACTTTATGGACAGAATAAGACTATTTTAAAGTGATATGTTATTTACAGACTGGGAGAAAGGCATGGTTGAGAGCATGAAAAGAGAAACCGTCATAGTGATTGATTTTGGTGGGCAGTACAATCAATTGGTGGCGCGTCGTGTCAGAGAGTGTAATGTGTATTGTGAGATTTACTCTTATAAGACGGACTTGACGAAGATACGGGAAATGAATCCCAAAGGAATTATTTTGACAGGTGGCCCTAATAGTTGTTATGAGCCGGGAGCGGCGACATGCTCTCCAGCGCTTTTTGAAATGGGGATTCCTGTGCTTGGATTATGTTATGGGGCGCAGCTTATGATGCAGTTGTTAGGCGGCAAGGTAGAAAAGGCGCCTGTCAGAGAATATGGGAAAATAGAGGTTATGGTGGATAACAGAAGTGTACTTTTTCAGAATGTATCCTCTAAAACTGTCTGTTGGATGAGCCATAATGATTATATTGCAAAGACGGCACCGGGTTTTACAATCTGTGCACATACGAATGACTGTCCCGTTGCGGCGGCAGAGAATCCGGATAAAAAACTGTATGCGATTCAGTTTCATCCAGAGGTACTTCACACAGCAGAAGGCACGAAAATGCTGTCCAACTTTGTCTATCAGGTGTGCGGCTGCGTGGGCGATTGGAAGATGGATTCCTTTGTACAGCAGTCTATTGAGTCGATTCGCAATAAGGTGGGAAATGGCAGAGTTCTTTGCGCACTTTCCGGCGGTGTGGATTCTTCAGTGGCGGCGGTGCTTCTTTCTAAGGCGATTGGTAATCAGCTGACCTGTGTTTTTGTGGATCAGGGCCTTCTTCGTAAAAATGAGGGAGACGAGGTGGAGGCAGTTTTCGGGCCGGCTGGAAATTATGATTTGAATTTTATCCGTGTTAATGCACAGGAGCGTTTTTATCAGAAACTTGCCGGTGTAGAAGAACCGGAACAGAAGAGAAAAATTATCGGAGAAGAGTTCATCCGTGTATTTGAGGAAGAGGCCAAAAAGATTGGAGTGGTAGATTTCCTTGTACAGGGGACGATTTATCCAGATGTTGTGGAGAGCGGTCTGGGCGGAGAGAGTGCTGTCATTAAGTCTCATCATAATGTGGGTGGTCTGCCTGAATATGTTGATTTTAAAGAGATTATTGAACCTCTTCGGGACCTTTTTAAGGATGAGGTGCGTAAAGTCGGATTGGAGCTGGGGATTCCGGAATATCTGGTAAATAGGCAGCCGTTTCCGGGGCCTGGATTGGGGGTTAGGATTATCGGTGAGGTAACGGCCCAAAAGGTGCGGATTGTGCAGGATGCGGATGCGATTTATCGTGAGGAGATTGCAAAAGCTGGGCTTGACCAGGAAATTAATCAATATTTTGCGGCGCTTACCAATATGCGCAGTGTGGGTGTCATGGGTGATGAGAGGACCTATGATTATGCGGTGGCACTGCGGGCAGTGAGGACGATTGACTTTATGACTGCGGAGAGCGCTGAGATTCCGTGGGCAGTGTTGCAGGGGGTTATGAATCGGATTATTAATGAGGTGAAGGGAGTTAATAGGGTGGTGTATGATTTGACTAGTAAGCCGCCGGGGACGATTGAGTTCGAATAGTCGGAGCTAAGCCGCGGAGCCAGTAAAATCAAGGCTTTGCGGCTTTTTTTCTCTTTTTATTGCATTACGATTGCATTTTTTATTTCACTTCCTTGTGGTAAGCTGCGGTGTGCTGGTTGCTGGTATAGTCTGCAACGCTCTGGGTGGCAGGCGTATACTGAAGCACCCCGGTCAGCTTGTTGGCAACTTCAAGATTTGTGTTGGGATACAGATGACCATAGGTTCCCAGGGTTGTCTGTATTTTTTCATGCCCCAGACGCTCTTTGATCAACAGGGGATTCTCGCCCATGCTGATGAGCAGGGAGGCATGGGAATGTCTCAGCGCATGGATTTTGATGCGGTGTACGCCGGCCAGTTCCGCAAGTTTTTCCAATGCCCGTGGAAGGGTATGCTTGCTTGTGGGTATGCCGTTGTAGCTTAATACATAGCCGCAGTTTTTCAACACTTTCTTCTGGACTTCCTGCCATGCCTTCAGTTCCCTTATGGTATCAGCGTCAACGTAAATGGTGCGGACGCTCGCCTGCGTTTTCGGTTCCACGGGTTTGAAATCGTCCATTGACTTATAATACATGGTCTTGGTTATGCTCAACAGACCTGTATCAAAATCAATATCCGACCACAGCAGCGCTGCCGCCTCACCAATTCGCATCCCGGTCATAAACAGCACCCAGAAGGAGATAAAGAGGTAATGCTCATAATAATCGCCCTTGTAGAGCAGGGAGATTACCTTCTGAAATTCCTCCAGCGTCCAGAAATCCACCTGTGTCTTTTTGGATTTGATGTTCCCGATCATCCTTGACGGATTCTTTTTGGCTATCCCCAGTACAATCGCCCGGTCAAAGGCAAGGGAGAGCAGCCCCTGCACCACATGGATATAGTTTGGGCTGAACTGCTTTGCCAGTTCCAGCTGCCAGCTTTGCACATGGATGGGTTCGATCTCGTCCGTCGCCATTTTGTAGAAATACGCAAAGTGTTTCTGAATAGTGGAATAGCGGTTTAAGTAAGTGCTTTCCTTTACCTGCGTTTTATACCACGGCAGGTAGGTTTCTTCAGTGAATGTCTGAAAAGAAACCGTCTTCTTTTTCTCATCCAGTTCCTTGGCGGATGACAGGATTAGCTTGGAATATTCTTCCCTTGCTTCCTTCTTGGTAGCAAAGCCGCTGCGGTATTTCTGGATCTGCTTCCCTGTAATGGGATGGTAGCCTAAATTTGCCCGGAAGTAATAGGTTCCGTTGTCTGCTTTCTTAATTGGATCTTTTGTCATGATTTCACTCCTCACATAGATGTGCAAGAAGTACAATCAATTCTGTTTGTCGGGAATTGTAATTCCCAGCAGTTCTTCCACAGCTTCTTTGGGGACCCTGTCCAGTTTCCGTGACTGGTAGTATGTATGTCCCCTCGATACCATAAGTTTTTTCGTTTCCCTTATGATGTCCGCTGCAAAAGACGGTCCATATCCCAGCGCTATCAAATCGCCCTTCGTTACTGTAACCATACGCCTCCTTTCCCAGCCAGGATATGAGAAAACACAATATCTGGCTATAAGTATAACATATCTGAAAATAATGGTGATCAGCTTCTTGCAAAAAATATAGTAAATTTTTGATTGTTACACATACCTTCCCCCACCGTTTCCTGCGCCCTTCCCGGCCGCGTTGACTGGC
>CAJUFU010000089.1:7065-9844 GCA_910585555.1 uncultured Lachnospiraceae bacterium | reverse complement strand
GATACTTTAAACGGGATTCCTACATTGTCATATAGATGTCAGGCCTCCAGCCTTTAGGCTTTATGCAGTGGAAGGCAGAAGTATGATTGCGGTTACCCACCTAGCTTTGCTAGGAGTCAAAATACAAGATACGGCATTTCGGGGGCATCACAAAAGATGGAAAAGCAGTCGTCTATGACGGCTGCTTTTACTGTGTGTGATAATTTGCAAAAACGGCGCATAGGAATAGAAAAGGGTTTTCGCGGTGCAATGAAGAAGGGAAGTATATGATGCGCAGTGATATGGAGAGAAAGGCTTTGCTATGAGAATAGATGCAAAAATGATGGCGAAACTATCGCTTATTTTTTTCGGATTACTTTTTCTGGTCTGTCTGTGGCTGGGACGGGAACAGAAAAAGAAGGAGCCGCCTGCGGGTGAAAAAATTCTGGTACAAGATGTGAGGATTCTTTTAGACGCATTGGGGACAGAGGTGATTTTGGAAGAGGAGACAGGTTCTTATCTGACCTATGCGCAGTACATACAGATTTATGAAAAGCTGGATGGTCAGGCGCTGGGAATCTCCGACTATGCTGGCCAGTATGCTTCGGAACATGCATTTTTAAAAAAGGATTGGTATGAAGCCTATAAGGTTTTGCTTGCGCATCTGGATAAGGAATCCTCTATCTGGGAAACAACGGTCTTTGTACTTAAGATCAATCCTGAGACGAAGGAGGCTTACACAGAAAGCGGCGCCATGCAGGGGGCTTATCAATACTGTTCGGCAGCTTTCGAGGAAAATGCTTTTGAGGAGATGAGAGTTTATGTGAAAGGAGATAAACTTTTGACGATTGTTGAGGTGCTGCCGGAAGAGCATTATCTGGGAAACGTATGGGTCATGGAAGTGACGGATGATATGCTTTCCTGCTTCTATCATCAGACCACATTTCAGGTACAGGCACCACAAGAACACCTCAAAAATCTGGAGCGGGAACAGATTGCAGATTTGACATTTCAGGACGGCGGCATCAAAGCAGTCAAAGCCCGCGGTGAAAAGATTCACGGAAAACTTTTGCGCGTGACACAGGACGAAATAGAGATTGAAGGCCAGGGCGTCTATCAAATGGCAGAGGATATGGAGATTTATAAGCTCTATGGCAGTATGGAGACTTTGCGGCGGAGGGATTTAAAGATTGGTTATGCGGACACAGATTTTGTGGTTGATAAGGACAGGATATGTGCTTGTCTGGTGTCCAGAGAGGAGCAGGCGGACATAATCCGTGTACTTCTTAAGAATACAGCGGCCAACAGCAATTATCATGAGGCAGTGGATATTCGTGTGGATGGAGAACATGTGCGGATAGAAGCGGATGACATGAAGGTGGGTGAGCGGAGGATTTACCAAAGTGAGAATCTGACGGACAAGGTTTTGGTGGATATGGCAGGGAGTGACCGGGAGAACAATGCTTATCGGGGAGCAATAGAGTGTTACCGGTTAAAGGAAGGGATTGCCCTGATCAATGAACTTTCCCTGGAAGAGTATCTTTATGCCGTGGTGCCCAGCGAGATGCCGGCATCCTATCCGCCGGAGGCGTTAAAGGCACAGGCGGTATGTGCAAGAACTTATGGTTATCGTTATATTTTACATGCCGGACTGCCGCAGCTTGGAGCCCATGTGGATGATACCACAGCCTATCAGGTTTATCATAATATCGCAGAAAACGTAGCCACTACCACGGCAGTTAAGGAGACGGACGGGATATTGCTTCTCTATCAGGGAGAACCGGCCCAGAACTATTATTACTCCACGTCCTGCGGTGCCGGAACAGATGCGGGGGTTTGGAAGGGTGCAGCAGAAACGGACACATCCTACATGTACGCCGGGAGAGTGAGCGGGGAGAAGACAGATGTGACGGGAGAAGAACTGTGTCAGGAGGAAATCTTTCGGGGGTTTATCAGTAAGGCCCATGAGGAAGACCTGGAAAAAGATGAACCATGGTATCGATGGACCTATACGGTGGAAAATCTACGGGAAGATACGATATATTCTCGTCTAAAGGAACGGTATCAGGCGGCACCGGAATCAGTTCTTACGAAAAAGGAAGGAGATTACTATGTGTCGGAACCGATTGAGGCATTTGGAGAAATCAGGGAGCTGACTGTTGCAAAGAGGGGAACAGGCGGTGTGGCAGAGGAACTTTTCATCAAAACCGATCAAAGTACCATAAAGGTCATATCGGAATATAATATACGATATGTACTTTGTGACGGGCTGAGTTCTGTGGTACGTCAGGATAACAGTTCCACCGTGCCGGGGACCTTGCTTCCCAGCGGTTTTTTTGTTCTGGATGTTGGCAAAAAGGGGGATAATGTGGTAGGATATACATTGACCGGCGGCGGCTATGGTCATGGCGTGGGGATGTCGCAGAATGGGGCCAAGGCTTTGGGTAAGCAGAATGTCTCTTATGAGCAGATTCTTGCCTTGTTTTATCCCGGCTGTACCCTGGCGGATGCGGCAATAGAGAACGGGCAGTGACAAGAAGAAATTGCATGATAATTGGGTGAGGTATGAGAACAATTTACAGGTTATATTATATTTTACGGGATTTTAATTGGCAGATGACCAAAAAGAATATCAGTGCTTTTGCAGCCAGCACGGCCTTTTTTCTGTTTTTGTCCATGATACCGCTTTTGATGGCGCTGTGCGCAATTCTGCCCTACACAGCATTGACGCAAGACAATTTGATTCATGCCATCACACAGTTTACACCGGATGCCATGGAGGGTATGGTGGTGAGGATTG
>CAJUFU010000089.1:0-7055 GCA_910585555.1 uncultured Lachnospiraceae bacterium | reverse complement strand
AGCTATGTTGGCGTTGATTCGGGGGCTTAACGCAGTGAATGATTTTGAGGAGAGGCGTAATTATTTTGTACTGCGGGCAATCGCCTGTATTTATACGGTGATTATTTTAGCCGCCATGCTGATGGCATTGTTTGTCATGGTATTCGGCAATGTGATTGTAGATTTCCTGTTGGCGGATATTCCGCCGCTGCATCTTTTGGTGCGGTTTATCATGCATTTTCGTTTCCTCATTTCCTGGGTGGTGCTGACTCTTATTTTTGCACTGATCTATGCATATGTGCCCAGCAAGAAACTGCGGTTTAAAGTGCAGATTCCGGGCGCCGCCTTTTCGGCTGTCCTGTGGGGCGCCGCTTCCTATGCCTTTTCGGTGTATGTGGATAATTTTAATGGATTTGGCACCTATGGAAGCCTGACGACGGTGGTTATTTTGATGCTGTGGTTTTATATGCTGATGTATATCTTGATGATCGGCGCACATATCAACAGATATTTTGGCCCTGTCTACAAATTTTTATTTGGCTGGCTTGACAAGTCAAAAGAAAGACACTAAAATAGCAAGTAGTTTAAAAGAAAAAGGCTAAGAAGGTGCCAGTAGAATATTATTTTCCGCAAGAGAGAGGGAATCACCGGCTGAAAGTTCCCTTCGGTTCAGATGATATTTCGAATTTCCCACCGGAGCCGCCTGTGCGAACCAAGAAGTAGTGCAGGACGTTTAGGCACGTTACGCCAAATGAAGCGTCTGTTGTTAAAGCGCAAGCTATATCATAAAACAACAGGAACCTGGGTGGTACCGCGGATACAATTCGTCCCATGTGTTTATAACACATGGGATTTTTCGCGCATAAGCAGAGTCAGAAAAAGAAGATTCAACAATGAAAAGGAGAGCAGCAATGAAGGAGAAGTTAGAACAAATCAAAGCGGAGGCGCTGCGGCAGATAGAGGCCAGTGACGCTCTGGAAAAACTCAACGAAGTAAAAGTCAATTATCTTGGAAAGAAGGGTGAGCTGACAGCAGTCTTGAAAGGCATGAAAGATGTAGCACCGGAAGACCGCCCAAAGGTCGGACGGCTTGTCAACGAGACCAGGGAAGAGATTGAAAGAGTATTGGATGAGTCTGTCAAGAAGATGGAAAAGATGGTCCGCGAAGCAAAGATGAAAAAGGAAGTCATCGATGTGACCCTGCCGGCGAAGAAGAATAATGTAGGGCACAGGCATCCCAATACCATCGCCTTGGAGGAAGTGGAGAGAATCTTTATCGGCATGGGATATGAGGTGGTGGAAGGCCCTGATGTGGAGAAGGACTATTATAATTTTGAGGCCCTCAATATTCCGGCAGATCATCCGGCTAAAGATGAGCAGGATACTTTCTATATCACAGGAGATATTCTGCTTAGAACGCAGACATCTTCTACCCAGGTACATGAGATGGAGAAAGGCAAATTGCCGATTCGTATGATTGCGCCGGGAAGAGTGTTCCGTTCTGATGAAGTGGATGCAACCCATTCCCCTTCTTTCCATCAGATTGAGGGGCTGGTCATCGACAAGAACATCACCTTTGCAGATTTAAAGGGAACACTGGAGGAGTTTGCAAGGGAATTGTTCGGAGAGGACACCAGGGTGAAGTTCAGACCCCATCATTTCCCGTTCACGGAACCCAGTGCGGAGATGGACGTGACCTGCTTTAAATGCGGCGGGAAGGGTTGTCGGTTCTGCAAGGGTGAGGGCTGGATTGAAATATTAGGCTGCGGTATGGTACATCCCCATGTGCTGGAGATGAGCGGCATTGACCCCAAACAGTATACAGGCTTTGCGTTCGGTGTAGGTCTGGAACGTATTGCACTGTTGAAATATGAGATTGACGATATGCGGCTATTGTATGAGAACGATATCCGTTTCTTAAAGCAGTTTTAGGAGAAGGTTCTGGAAGGACGGAACCATCATGCTAAGAATCGGATAAAATCATAGATTTATTATATGTAAGGATGTAACAGAAAGCAATTTGTTAGGAAGAAAAGAAAGGACATAAAAGGATGAATACAGCATTATCATGGATCAAAGCTTATGTGCCGGAACTGGACTGCACAGATCAGGAATATATGGATGCAATGACGCTCTCCGGCACCAAGGTTGAAGGGTATACAAGACTGGACAAGAATTTAGAGAAGATTGTGGTAGGTCAGATTGAGAAGATAGAAAGACATCCTGACGCGGATAAATTGATCGTCTGCCAGGTTAACATCGGCGATGAAGTCATTCAGATTGTTACAGGTGCCCCCAATGTAAAAGAGGGAGATAAGGTGCCGGTAGTCTTAGACGGCGGCAAAGTGGCGGGAGGCCATGATGGAGGGCCATTGCCGGAGGACGGCATTAAGATCAAAGCAGGGAAACTGCGCGGTGTGCCTTCTAACGGAATGATGTGTTCCATTGAAGAATTAGGGTCCAGCCGGGATATGTATCCGGAAGCACCGGAGATGGGTATCTATATTTTTGAAAAGGATGTGCCGGTGGGAGCCGATGCGGTGGAGGCGCTGGGGCTTAGAGATACGGTATTTGAGTATGAAGTGACTTCAAACCGTGTAGACTGTTATAGTGTGATCGGTATTGCCAGGGAGGCCGCGGCTACCTTCAGAAAGCCTTTTATCCTGCCGGAAGTGAATGTGAAGGGCAATGATGAAAAGGTGGAAGACTATATCAGTGTGGAAGTATTAGACCAGGAACTCTGTCCAAGATATTGCGCCAGAGTATGTAAGAATATTAAAATCGGCCCTTCTCCCAAATGGATGCAGAGACGTCTTGCGGCCAGCGGAATCCGGCCAATCAATAACCTGGTGGATATCACCAACTATGTAATGGAAGAGTATGGTCAGCCCATGCACGCTTATGACTTGCATACCATTGCGGGACATAAGATTATTGTGCGCAGGGCCAAGGATGGGGATGTGTTCCAGACCTTGGACGGACAGGAGCGGGCACTAGATTCCGAGGTATTGATGATCTGTGACGCCGAAAAGGAAGTTGGCATTGCCGGTATCATGGGCGGAGAGAATTCTAAGATTACGGATGAGGTAACTACGGTACTGTTTGAGGCTGCTACTTTTAACGGCGCCAATATTCGTAAGTCCGCCAAGCGTGTGGGGCTGCGGACAGATGCGTCCGGTAAATTTGAGAAGGGACTGGACCCCCATAATGCGGCAGACGCCATCAACAGAGCCTGCCAGCTGATTGAAGAGTTTGGCTGCGGTGAAGTGGTGAGCGGCATGGTGGATGTGTGCGGTGAGATGAAAGAGGAAGTGGTGCTGCCATTTGAGCCGGACAGCTATAATAAACTGCTTGGCACGCAGGTATCTAAAGAGGAGATGCTTGCAATCTTCAAGATGATTGAGGTAGAATATAATGAGGCTTCCAATAGTCTGAAAGTGCCCACTTTCCGGCAGGATATTTTAAGACAGTGTGATATTGCGGAAGAAGTGGCGAGATTTTATGGATATGATAAGATTCCTACCACATTGCCTACCGGCGAGGCTACGACAGGAAAACTGCCCTTCAAGTTACGGATAGAGCAGAAGGCGAGGGATATCGCGGAATATTGTGGTTTCTCTCAGGGGATGTGCTATTCCTTTGAGAGCCCCAAGGTGTTTGATAAGCTGTTGCTTGATGCAGACGATCCGGTCAGAGAGGCAATCACCATTGCCAATCCGCTGGGCGAGGATTTTTCCATTATGCGGACCATCTCTTTAAATGGTATGCTTACAAGTCTTGCCACCAACTATAACAGGCGCAATAAGGAAGTGAGGCTCTATGAGTTGGGCAATATTTATCTGCCAAAGGCTCTGCCGCTGACAGAGCTTCCTGAGGAGCGGATGCAGTTTACGCTGGGAATGTACGGCGACTGCGATTTCTTTACCATGAAAGGAGTGCTGGAAGAGTTCTTCGACAGCATCGGCATGAGAAAGAAAGCAGTCTACGACCCAGGTGCAGGTAGAAACTATCTGCATCCGGGCAGACAGGCCAATATTTTCTATGAGGACACCTTAGTGGGCTATCTGGGGGAGGTACACCCGGAGGTTTGTGATAACTACGACATGAAGACCAGGGCTTATGTGGCGGTTCTGGATATGCCGGCGATACTTCCCTTTGCCACCTTTGATCGTAAATACGAAGGGATTGCCAAATATCCTGCGGTGCTTCGGGATATCAGCATGGTGGTGCCTAAGGAAATTATGGCGGGTCAGATTGAAGCCGTGATTGCCCAGAGAGGCGGTAAGATTTTGGAGGACTATAAGCTTTTTGATATCTATGAGGGCGACCAGATCAAAGCAGGTTATAAGTCAATCGCTTATTCCATTACTTTCCGGGCAAAAGACAGAACGCTGGAAGAAGCTGACGTGACTGCCGCTATGAAGAAGATACTCAATGGGCTGGAGAGTATGGGAATCGAATTGAGAAGCTAGATTGGAAATCAACAGGAGGTTGTTGTTATGGAACAGAAAAACACATGGGAGACTTACAGTGAAGAGCAGCTTGAGGAAGTGGACAGCTTTGCGAAAGAGTATATGGATTTCTTAAACAACGGTAAGACAGAAAGAGAGTGCATCGATCAGATAGTCAATACCGTGGAAAGTGCGGGCTACCAGGAATTAGAAGAGCTTATCAAAGCTGGTAAAGAATTAAAGCCCGGAGACAAGGTCTATGCGGTGTGGATGAACAAATCTATCGTGCTTTTCCAGATTGGCGAGAAGAAGATGGAAGAGGGTATGAATATTCTTGGTGCCCATATTGATTCTCCGCGCCTGGATGTGAAACAGAATCCGATGTATGAGGAGGGCGGTTTTGCTTATTTGGACACCCATTATTATGGCGGTGTGAAAAAGTATCAGTGGGTGACGATTCCGCTTGCAATCCACGGTGTGGTGGTAAAGAAGGATGGTCAGACCGTGGAAGTGAATGTGGGTGAGAATGAGGATGACCCGGTATTTTTTGTCTCAGATCTGCTGATTCATCTGGCCCAGGAACAGCTTGAGAAAAAGGCGAATAAGGTAATCGAGGGTGAGGCGCTGGACATCATTGTGGGAAATAAACCCCTCACCATTGATAAGAAGAAAAAGGCAGAGGACGAAGAGGAGAAAGCGGAAAAAGATGCCGTAAAGAAGGGGATTCTGGACATCCTGGAAAAGAGTTATGGTATCGAAGAGGAGGACTTCATATCAGCAGAACTGGAAGTAGTGCCTGCGGGGAAAGCCAGAGAGGCCGGGTTTGACCGCAGCATGATTCTGGCTTATGGACAGGATGACCGTGTGTGCGCTTTTTCTTCCTTTAAGGCCATGCTGGAAGTGAAAGAGACGAAACGGACAGCCTGCTGTATCTTGGTAGATAAAGAGGAAATCGGAAGCGTTGGCGCTACGGGAATGCAGTCTAAGTTTTTTGAAAATGCGGTGGCGGAAGTGATGAACCTTATGGGAGAGTACAGCGAGCTGAATCTGCGCAGATGCCTGGCACGCTCCTGTATGCTTTCTTCCGACGTGAGCAGTGCCTTTGATCCGGCCTATGCATCCAGTTTCGATAAGAAGAATGTGGCTTATCTGGGCGGCGGTATGGTATTTAATAAGTTTACCGGTTCCCGCGGCAAGTCCGGTTCTAATGATGCCAATGCAGAGTATCTGGGGCATATCCGGGCAATCTTTGAGAAAGAGAAGATTAACTTCCAGACGGCAGAACTGGGTAAGGTAGATTTGGGCGGCGGCGGAACCATTGCTTATATACTGGCGCTCTATGGGATGAATGTGATTGACAGCGGCGTGGCGGTGTTAAATATGCACGCACCCTGGGAAGCGACCAGCAAGGCAGACGTATATGAGACCAAGCGCGGTTATGTGGCGTTTCTTGAAAATGCTGAAATGTAAAAGCTGACAGAGCGGAGGTATATCCTTCAACCTGTTAAGATGCGGATGGACACAGTGAAAATGACAGAACTTAAGAAAAGTGATTTCTATTTTGAATTGCCGGAGGAGTTGATTGCCCAGGATCCGCTGGAAGATCGTTCAGCGTCCAGACTCCTTGTGCTGGATAAAGAAACCGGCAGGACGCAGCATCATGTATTTAAAGAAGTGATTGATTATTTAAGGCCAGGCGATTGTCTGGTCTTAAATAACACGAAAGTACTGCCAGCCAGGCTGATGGGTGTTAAGGCAGATACAGGCGCCGCCATTGAGGTGCTTCTTTTGAAAAGAAAGGAAAAGGATGTCTGGGAAACTCTTGTAAAACCGGGTAAGAAGGCTAAGCCCGGCACCAGGCTTGTGTTTGGGGACGGAAGTCTGCAGGCGGAAGTACTGGAGATTGTGGAGGAGGGAAACCGGCTGATTCAGTTTACCTATGAGGGTATTTTTGAACAGATTCTGGACCGGCTGGGAGAGATGCCGCTGCCCCCTTATATCACCCACAAACTGGAGGATAAAAACCGATATCAGACCGTTTATGCCAAATATGAAGGCTCTGCGGCAGCACCCACGGCTGGATTGCATTTTACGGACGAGCTGTTGAATAAGATTGTGGAAAAAGGTGTTGAGACTGCCTATGTAACGCTTCATGTAGGGCTTGGCACTTTTCGTCCTGTGAAGGCGGAGAATCTGTCGCAGCATCATATGCATTCTGAATATTATGAAGTGACCAAAGAGGCGGCGGATAAGATGAATCATGCAAAGGCATCCGGCGGCCGGATTATCTGTGTGGGTACTACCAGCTGTCGTACCGTGGAGAGTGCGGCGGATGAAAACGGCGTAGTACAGCCGGGCTGCGGCAACACAGAGATTTTCATTTATCCGGGGTATCAGTTTAAGGTGCTGGATTGCCTGATCACTAATTTTCATCTGCCGGAATCCACTCTTGTGATGTTGGTCAGCGCCCTGGCCGGCAGAGAGCAGGTGCTTGCGGCGTACCAGGAGGCCATAGAGGAGCGGTATCGGTTTTTTAGTTTTGGGGATGCGATGTTTATCCAGTAAAATTTATTTATATATAACGTGATTGATTATTGCTCACAAACACAGGCGGTCTATGACCATT
>CAJUFU010000088.1 GCA_910585555.1 uncultured Lachnospiraceae bacterium | reverse complement strand
AATGGGGTAAAGAGGGGTAAAAGTCATCAAAGTATAACAGCGGCACAGGCGGCTGTTTCATAACCATTCTTCAAATCGGCAATCCATTTTTCAATCGTTTCCACCAAAACAAACTGCTGCCGTAAGACAGCCATTCCTGTTTCGGGAATCTCCGGGCTATTTTCTTTTTCATGAAGATTTTCTTCCAAATAACTCTTTAATATTTTCACATTTTTTTCAATTTCTGCCACACATGATTTCCGCATTTCAATTGGCAGGCTGTCCAAATTTACAATCACGGCATTAAAGTCCAAAAAGATATGGATGGGATTCGATGCAATCTCAAACATAAGTCTTTCAAATTCTTTTTCCCCCGCATCTGTAAGGGAGTAAATAACTTTTTCGGGCATCTTTCCTTCTTTAACAGCGTTACCTTTGATAAAGCCCCGTTCCTCTAACTGTATCGCTTTTTTGTAGATGGAGGGTGTGCTGATCTTTACCCATTTGGAGATATTGCGGTATTCTACCAGCTTTTGGATATCATAGGCACCCATAGGCTCTTTTTTCAGCATTCCCAGCACAATCAGATCAATCGCCGCCATAGCATCCTGCCTTTCTTATATGGATATGAAATGGTTTGTAACCTTTTGCTATAAATTATACTATTTGAAATAACAGTTCTTGTCAAGAAGGAGAGAAATAGCCTTTACACTGCACGCTTGACAACTACTATATTTTATAGTACTATTTCTTTTGCGACTATATACTATAAAATATAGTAATATAAAGTATATATAAAAGAGAGGAGTAACTGTAATGAATGGAAGAAGCAACAAAATGGAATTATTAGGGAGTGCGCCAATCCCCCAGGCGCTCATGGCTCTTGGCGTTCCGATTATGATCGGTATGCTGATCAATGCCTTTTACAATCTGGTGGATGCCTATTTTGTGGGAGGTTTGGGAGAAAGTCCTATGGGGGCGATTTCCGTCGTGTTTCCGTTAGGACAGGTAGTCGTGGGGTTAGGTCTGATGTTTGGCAACGGCGCGGCATCTTATCTTTCAAGATTATTAGGGCAGGGCGACAGGGATACTGCAAACCGGGCGGCGGGTACAGCATTGTATAGCAGTGTGTTGATCGGCGGTATTTTGATTGTTTTTGCCGCAGTTTTTCTCAGACCGATTTTAGCGTTGCTCGGAGCCACGGACACCATTATGCCATATGCCCTCATTTATGGCAGGATTTATGTGATTTCCTGCATTTTTAATGTATGCAATGTGACAATGAATAATATCGTGGCAAGTGAAGGTGCGGCTAAGACAACTATGACAGCCCTGCTCCTGGGGGCAGTATTGAATATTGGCTTAGATCCGGTGTTTATTTATGTATTGGATATGGGCGTTTCAGGTGCGGCAATTGCTACCGTTATTTCCCAAGCAGTCTCTACGCTTGTTTATCTCATTTATGTACTGCGCAAAAAAAGCGCATTTACTTTCCGTTTACAGGAATTTAAACCAACCAGGCAGATCTATGCAGAAATCTTAAAGGTTGGTATTCCGACTTTGACCTTCCAGCTGCTTACCAGTCTTTCCATTGCGCTGATCAACCGGGCGGCAAATGGATATGGCGATGCGGTGATTGCCGGGATGGGAGCGGTTACGAGAGTCACTTCAATGGGTACTTTAGTAGTATTTGGTTTTTTGAAGGGGTTCCAGCCAATTGCGGGGTTCAGCTATGGAGCCAGGAAATTTGACCGCCTGCGGGAAGCAGTCAAAACGTCCATTTTGTGGTCATCCGTTTTCTGTATTATGGTTGGACTTTTGATGGCTCTGTTTTCCACCCAGATCATAGCGCAATTTGCCAATGGAAATAACGATATGATTACTGTAGGCCGGAAATCCCTTTTTGCAAACGGACTGTCCTTCTTCCTGTTTGGTTTTTACACGGTATATTCCTCGCTGTTCCTTGCGCTTGGAAAAGGGGCAAAAGGTTTTGTACTTGGAGCCTGCCGACAGGGAATCTGCTTTGTGCCAGTCATTATACTGCTTCCAAAAATCTGGGGTATCAATGGAATCCTTTATGCCCAGCCGATCGCGGATGTGTTTTCGGCTGTGATTACCGTTTTTATGGCATGGCAGCTTCATGGAGAACTAGGAGTAATGGAAGCACAAACCTGAGTTTTATCATAAGCGTCAGCCTCAATCAATGTATTGTGGCATTCCATTTCTTGTGGTGTAAGTTTTATGACATTTTCAGTTGAAGCCGTATTTTGCTTGTGCTATAATTAAGCGATTGTAAAGTTGCCAAATGAATTTTCCTGTGGAGTATGAAATCGGCTCAGGGCAGTTCATGTGTGATTGGCGTTTTCATTTCATATAAGGGAACTGCATCAGCAGAAGGGACAGGTCATAAAGATGAAAACATTCTTGATTTTGGAAGACGGTACGGTGTTTGAGGGGACTCATATCGGAGCAAAGAAAGAAATTATCAGCGAAATTGTTTTTAATACGTCTATGGCGGGCTATCTGGAAGTGCTCACAGACCCGTCTTACGCCGGACAGGCTGTGTGTATGACGTATCCGTTGATCGGTAACTATGGTATCTGTAAGGATGATATGGAATCGAAGCGGCCTTGGCCGGACGGCTTCATTGTGCGGGAACTAAGCAGAGTCCCCAGTAATTTCAGATGTGACATCACAATTCAACAATTTCTGGAGCAGAATGGTGTGCCGGGTATCGCCGGTATTGACACCAGAGCTCTTACAAGGATTCTTCGTGAAAAAGGTACTATGAATGGTATGATCACGACGAACGAGAACTATAATCTGGACGAAATCATTCCCCAATTAAAATCATATACGACGGGCAAGGTTGTGGAGCGGGTAAGCTGTGAGGAGAAATACACCCTGCCAGGCACACAGAAGATAGAGGAGAACGGGCCCCTTTCAGGCAGCAGTGTATTTTGTAAAGAAGACTATGGGGCCGGTATCCGGGAAAGGAAACCGAGCCTGGTCAAGACATTAAACGGCAAAGGACTGCGGGTGGCGCTCTTAGACCTTGGTGCCAAGGACAATATTGCAAAGTCGCTGGCGGCCAGAGGCTGCGATGTGACAGTCTATCCGGCGCGGACGCCGGCTGCGGAAATTCTTGGGGATAAGCCGGACGGCATTATGCTCAGCAATGGTCCGGGAGACCCCAAGGAGTGCACCATTATTATAGAAGAAATACGAAAGCTGTATGCGTCCGATGTGCCGATTTTTGCTATCTGCCTGGGCCATCAGCTGATGGCGCTGGCTACCGGGGCGGATACCTTTAAGATGAAATATGGCCACCGGGGCGGCAACCATCCGGTGAAAGATCTTAAGACAGGCAGAGTTTATATTTCTTCCCAGAATCACGGTTATGTGGTGGACATGGATAAGCTGGACCCGAAGGTGGCAGTACCGGCGTTTGTCAATGTCAATGACGGCACAAACGAAGGTCTTTCTTACACCGGCAAGAATATCTTTACGGTGCAGTTTCATCCGGAAGCATGTCCGGGGCCGCAGGATTCGGCCTATTTATTTGACCGATTTATAAACATGATGCAAAAGGAGGGAACCATCCATGCCTAAGAATCCAAATGTAAAGCGAGTATTGGTGATCGGTTCCGGGCCCATTGTGATCGGGCAGGCGGCGGAGTTTGATTATGCGGGCACCCAGGCCTGCAGGTCTTTAAAAGAAGAGGGAATGGAAGTCATTTTGGTGAATTCCAATCCGGCGACCATCATGACGGACGGTGATATTGCAGATAGAGTATATATTGAACCTTTGACAGCCAAAGTGCTGGAACAGATTATCCTCAAGGAAAAACCGGATTCCCTGCTTCCGAATATGGGAGGACAGGCCGGTCTTAATCTGGGGATGGAACTGGATGAATCCGGTTTCTTAAAGGAGCATGGCGTGACGCTTCTTGGCACTACCGCAGGGACTATCCGTAAAGCGGAGGACCGTCTGGAATTTAAGGAGACCATGGAAAAAATCGGGGAGCCCTGCGCCCCTTCCTTGGTGGTTGAAAATATCGAGGACGGCGTGGCCTTTGCCAATAAGATTGGCTATCCGGTGGTGCTTCGTCCGGCCTACACCCTGGGCGGTTCCGGCGGCGGCATCGCGCATAATCAAGTACAGCTGGAAGAAATCTTGGCTAACGGCCTGCGCCTTTCCCGGGTGGGACAGGTGCTTGTAGAGCGCTGTATAGCAGGATGGAAAGAGATTGAGTATGAGGTCATGCGGGACGGGGCCGGTAACTGTATCACAGTCTGTAACATGGAGAACATCGACCCGGTGGGGGTGCATACGGGGGACAGCATTGTGGTGGCGCCTTCCCAGACTTTAGGAGACAAAGAGTATCAGATGCTTCGAAGCTCTGCGCTCAATATCATCAATGAGCTGGGGATTACCGGCGGCTGTAATGTCCAGTTTGCCCTTCATCCCACCAGTTTTGAATACTGTGTCATTGAAGTAAATCCCCGTGTAAGCCGTTCTTCGGCCCTGGCCAGCAAGGCGACAGGCTATCCCATCGCCAAAGTGGCGGCGAAGATTGCTCTGGGTTATACCCTGGACGAGATCAAAAACGCCATTACCGGCAAGACCTACGCCAGCTTTGAACCCACGCTGGATTATTGTGTGGTGAAGATACCAAGACTGCCTTTTGATAAGTTTATTACGGCGAAGCGTACTTTGACAACCCAGATGAAGGCCACCGGCGAGGTCATGAGTATCGGCAACAATTTTGAGGGCGCGCTGATGAAGGCCATCCGTTCTCTGGAGCAGCATGTGGACTGTCTGCGCAGTTATGATTTTACGCAGTTATCCAAAGAAGAATTGCTGGAACGCCTTGAGGTGGTGGACGATCAGCGGATTTACATCATTGCGGAGGCCATCCGCAAAGGCATTGATTATCAGACAATCCATGATATTACCATGGTAGATATTTGGTTTATCGACAAGATTGCGATTTTGACGGAGATGGAAGCGGCATTGGAGAAAGGACCGCTGACGGTGGAACTTTTAAAGGAGGCCAAACGGATTGCCTTTCCGGATAATGTGATTGCGAGACTCACGGGTATGGGTGAGGATGAGATTAAGAAGATGCGCTATGACAACGGCATTGTGGCCGCCTTTAAGATGGTGGACACCTGTGCGGCGGAGTTCGCGGCCTCCACGCCCTATTACTATTCCGTGTTTGGTTCCCAGACGGAGGTGGAAGCGTCTCATCCGAAGAAAAAGGTGCTGGTTCTAGGGTCCGGCCCCATCCGTATCGGACAGGGTATCGAGTTCGACTATTGTTCGGTACATGCCACCTGGGCTTTTGCCAAGGCGGGCTATGAAACAATCATCATCAACAACAATCCGGAGACAGTCAGTACCGACTTTGATATTGCGGACAAACTGTATTTCGAGCCTTTGACGCCGGAAGATGTGGAGAATATCGTCAATGTGGAGAAGCCGGACGGCGCTGTGGTGCAGTTTGGCGGCCAGACAGCCATCAAGCTGACGGAGAGCCTGATGCAGATGGGCGTGCCCATCTTAGGGACGAAGGCGGAGGATGTGGATGCCGCAGAGGACAGAGAGCTTTTTGATAAAATCTTGGAAGAAACCCAGATTCCAAGGGCAGCAGGGGGTACGGTCTACACCGCTGAGCAGGCCAAGGAAGTGGCAAACAGGCTGGGATATCCGGTGCTGGTGCGGCCCTCTTATGTGCTGGGCGGCCAGGGGATGCAGATTGCCATTTCTGATGAGGAGATAGAGGAATTCATGGCGGTCATCAACCGTTATGAGCAGGACCATCCGATTTTGGTAGATAAATATTTACAGGGCAAGGAGCTGGAGGTGGATGCGGTCTGCGACGGCACAGACATCCTGATTCCCGGCATCATGGAGCATATCGAGCGCACCGGTGTACATTCCGGCGACAGTATTTCCGTCTATCCGGCGCCCACAGTCAGCGAGAAGGTCAAAGAGACCATTGCGGAGTATTCCAGAAGACTGGCTAAGGCACTGCATGTAATCGGCCTGATCAACATTCAGTTTATTGCGGTGGGGGATGAGGTGTATGTGATCGAAGTCAATCCCCGGTCTTCTCGTACCGTGCCTTATATCAGCAAGGTGACAGGAATCCCTATCGTGGATTTAGCAACAGATGTTATTATTGGTAAGAAAATCAGGGATTTGGGATATGAGCCGGGCTTACAGCCGGCGGCGGATTACTTTGCCATCAAGATGCCGGTCTTTTCCTTTGAAAAGATTCGGGGCGCGGAGATCAGCTTAGGACCGGAGATGAAGTCCACCGGTGAGTGCCTGGGTATTGCCAAAACCTTTAACGAGGCGCTTTATAAAGCCTTTCTTGGCGCAGGCGTGAATCTGCCCAAACATAAGCAGATGATCATTACAGTCAAAGATGCCGATAAGGGAGAGGCCATTGAGGTGGCGAGACGCTTCGAGAAGCTGGGATATATCATCTATGCCACCAGAAGTACGGCAAAGACTTTGAATGACGCCGGGGTGAAGGCCCGTAAGGTCAATAAGATATCTCAGGAATCCCCTACGGTCATGGATTTGATCTTGGGGCACAGGATTGATCTGGTCATCGATACCCCTACCCAGGGCCGGGACAAGAACAGGGACGGTTTCCTGATCAGGCGTACCGCTATCGAGACAGGTGTTAACTGTATCACGGCCATGGACACGGCGGCGGCGTTAGTCACAAGCCTTGAGAACGCGGCATCCCAGGGGGAGATGACCTTGATTGATATAGCGGCCATTGCGAGACGTGGAAAGTAGAGCAGGCGTAAGGAACGGAAGGAAAGCTTTTTGTAGACAGGATTCGGGTGTTAAAAGGTGTAAGCTATAAATAGGGGTGGCAGATTACACAAAATGTTCTCTTGTATCGGGCTTCACAATATGGATTTTCTAAAAGAAGCAGGGAGTGCAAGAAAAGTGTCCCAGAGAGAGAAAATGCTTTCTGGGACGAACGAGGTAACGGGAGAAAACAGCAGTATAGAGGGCAGAGGTGTGAATATCGTCAGAAATTATCAAAAGGAATTAGATAAAATCATAGAAAAAATATCGGCGTGCCGAAAAACAGACGAAGGAGAAGGAAAAGCGGTGCGAATGCCCAGACTGCTTCTTCATGCCTGTTGTGCTCCCTGCAGCAGTTACTGCCTGGAATATCTGCGGCAGTATTTTGATTTGACCGTGTTTTATTATAATCCTAACATCACCCAGGATGAGGAATACAGTAAGCGGATGGAGGAGGAAAAGCGCCTGATTGAGACATTGAATGCGCAAGTGTATGATGATTCTGGACAGCGGACAGGAGAGGACGCGTCAGAGCGGACCGGAATATCAGGGGGGAAGGATGAGAAAAGTTCCATATTGCAGGAGCAGATGCCGGACGGCTATGTTAGGATTAAGATGATAGAAGGAGTGTATGAGCCGAACCGCTTTTATGAGATTGCCAAAGGCTTAGAGCAGTGCCCGGAAGGCGGCGAGCGGTGTTTTCGCTGTTACGAGATGCGGCTTCGGGAGAGTGCGAAAGTGGCGGCAAAACAGCATTTTGATTACTTTACCACAACCCTCACCATCAGTCCATTAAAAAATGCAGCCAAGCTCAATGAGATTGGGGAGCGGTTAGGAGAAGAATACGGGGTTGCGTTTCTTCCCTCGGATTTTAAGAAAAAGAACGGTTATAAGTGTTCTATTGAACTTTCTAAAGAATATCACCTGTATCGTCAGGATTATTGCGGGTGTGTGTATTCCCGTATGGAACGGGAAAGACAAAAGGGGCAAAGTTGACTTTTAGGCAAAAAAAGGTACAATGGTAAAAGATATTGATTGGATAAATAAGTCTTTGCATTAGAAGACAGGGAAAGGTAACAAAACATGCAGAAAATATTAGACCAGATATCAGACAAAATGATGGCGGCCTTTGAGGCGGCAGGTTATGACAGAGCGTTAGGCAAGGTAACGCTTTCCAACCGCCCCGATCTTTGTGAATTTCAGTGTAACGGTGCTATGGCAGGCGCCAAGAGATATCACAAGGCGCCCCTTATGATTGCCCAAGAAGTGGCAAAGGAGCTTGACAACAGTGAAGTTTTTGGCGAAGTCAGTGCGGTGGCTCCGGGATTTTTGAACCTGAAAATCAAAGAAGACTTCCTGAAAACATATTTAAACCAGATGGAGCAGTCGGAGAAATTCGGTCTTACGATGCCCCAAAAGCCCCAGAAGATCATTCTGGATTACGGCGGACCCAACGTAGCCAAACCCCTGCATGTGGGACATCTGCGTTCGGCTATCATCGGAGAGAGTATTAAACGTATCTGCCGGTATGCGGGCCATGACGTAACAGGTGATATTCATCTGGGCGACTGGGGTCTGCAGATGGGCCTGATCATTACGGAACTGCAGGAAAGACAGCCGGATCTGGTTTATTTTGACCCGGATTATACGGGAGAGTATCCCAAGGATGCGCCTTTTACCATATCGGAATTAGAAGAAATCTACCCTACGGCCAGTGCCAAGTCCAAAGAGGATGCAGCATATAAGGCGGCGGCCATGGAGGCTACCTTTAAATTGCAAAACGGTGTGCGTGGCTACCGGGCTTTGTGGCAGCAGATCATCAATGTGTCAGTGACAGATTTGAAGAGAAACTATGATAATCTGCATGTTACCTTTGATCTCTGGAAAGGAGAATCCGATGTTCACGATATGATTCCGGCTATGGTGGAGCAGATGAAACAGGACGGTTTCGCCTACGAGAGCGAAGGCGCCTGGGTGGTGGATGTGAAAGAAGAGACGGATACCAAAGAAATACCACCCTGCATGATTTTAAAGTCAGATGGCGCTTCCCTATATAACACCACAGACCTTGCCACCATAAAAGACAGGATGGCCAGCTATCATCCAGACAAACTCATTTATCTCACGGATAAGAGACAGGATCTGTACTTTGAGCAGGTATTCCGCTGTGCCAGAAAAACGGGTCTGGTGAAGCCGGAAACCCAGCTTGTGCACATCGGTTTCGGCACCATGAACGGCAAAGACGGCAAGCCCTTTAAGACAAGGGAGGGCGGTGTTATGCGTCTGGAAAGGCTGATTCAAGAAATCAATGAGGAGATGATTCGCAAGATTCATGATAACGCACAGACAAAGGGCTATCAGGCAGAGGAAGAAGAGGCCAGAAAGACTGCTGAGATTGTAGGCCTCGCGGCTATTAAATATGGTGACCTCTCTAATCAGGCATCTAAAGACTATATCTTTGATATGGACCGCTTTACCTCCTTTGAGGGCGACACAGGCCCCTACATCCTCTACACGATTGTAAGGATTAAGTCAATCTTAAGTAAATATGAAGAGCAGGGGGGAAAATTGACTGATATAGTCATTAAGGAGGCGCTGAATCCTTCCGAGAAGGCTTTGATGCTGGAGCTGACCAAATTCCACGGGATGATGGAACTTTCCTTTGAGGAGATTGCGCCCCACAGGATATGCGCCTATATTTATGACCTGGCCAATGCCTTTAACCGGTTCTATCATGAGACAAAGATTCTGACGGAGACGGATGATGGGAAGAAAGCAGGATGGATTGCCTTGTTAAAATTGACTAAGGAAGTTCTGGAAGTCTGTATTGACCTGCTTGGTTTTGAAGCACCTGACAGGATGTAGGAGTCGGTTGTGCCAGATGGTACTTGCGGAAAAGATTCCGTGGGAAAATTTCCGAGGGAAAAATTTTGACGGAAAATTTTTAGTAAAACACTTGACAAGAAGTGGAAAATAATTGTATACTAGCAAAGCGGGTTGCGAAAGTTACCCGCTGATATGGGGTCTTAGCTCAGCTGGGAGAGCATCTGCCTTACAAGCAGAGGGTCATA
>CAJUFU010000087.1 GCA_910585555.1 uncultured Lachnospiraceae bacterium | reverse complement strand
GAATTTGGTAAGTGCTAAAAAGCAAATACCAGTTGCGTATTATTTTACAATTCTTCATTGGTTCTGCTTTTGCAAATAAAACTTTACAAAAATACAAGAGTATGATATGATTGATAAAACATATCTGGGAATCTGAAATTCTGATATCACGTCTGTGACACATCGTAGAACTTGAATCCCTTATATGCGAAAAAGAAAATAAGGGAGGAAGGCCGATGGGTGTAAAAGATGCGTATCAGTTTGATTATCTGGATGATAATCAAAGATTTGCCGACCAGGTAAACGGAGCTTTGTTTGGCGGAAGACAGGTAGTAAGGAATATGCTTTCAGAGAGCATTGCGTATAACAAGCAGTGGAGACAGAAGAAAGCGTAGCATGAAAGACAGAGAGATTTAAAGAGGAAGGATGCATACGGGCACTGCTGGAAATCAGTAAAGAGCTCAGAATTCCCAGAGAAATCATTATCGAAAAATGCGTCGAGAAGTTTGAAATGACGGAGGAAAAGGCGGCCGCTTATATGGCTGAGTACGGTATATAAGCGGAAAAATTTTCTATACCATAAAATAAGAGAATCCGCATACGATAAAACGTATGCGGATTCTTGACTTAACATGTTCCCATAGTCACCACCACATCATAATTGCTCTTACCCTTCTCATAAGGCACAACACAACCTTCTACGGCTTTACCGTCCACAGTGATTGATTTCACGCCTTTCTCCACGTTGTCAGGGTTTATAACTTTGATGTTATAAGTCCCTTCCCGGAATTTCCTGGTCAGTGTAAAGTCCCCGAAGTTTTTCGGCACGCAGGGGTCAATACGAAGCCCCTGATGGGTGGGATATACACCCAGGATATGCTGAGATATATTTACGAAAGTCCATGCCGCCGTACCAGTCAGCCAGCTGTTTTTGGCTTCGCCATGGGTCTTCGCATCTGCGCCCGCAACCATCTGGGAGTAAACGTAAGGTTCAGTGCGGTGGATTTCGCTGAACTCTTCCACATAGGCAGGGCAGGTCTTTTGATAAATCTCGAAAGCCCTGTCGCCACGCCCGATAACGGTCTCTGCGATGGATACCCAAGGATTATTATGGCAGAAAATACCGGCGTTTTCTTTATATCCCGGCGGGTAGGAGGAAATTTCACCCAGTTCCAGATGATATTTGGTGTAAGCAGGCTGTAAGATCATGACGCCATACTTGGTATCCAGCTTTTCTTTGACGGAGTCCAGAGCCTTTTTAGCAAGGCCTTCCTTCACGCCGATACCGGCCAGAGGACAGAAGCCGTTGGATTCGATATAAATCTGCCCCTCCTCACATTCCTTAGAGCCGATCTTCTTGCCGTAAGCGTCGTAGGCACGGACAAACCAATCGCCGTCCCAGCCGTCTTTTAATATGGCATCGTACATTTTCTGGACTTCGGCACGGGCATAATCGGCCTCGGCCTGATCGTCCATAAGTTCACATAGCTGTGCGTATTCCTCGCCGTATTTGACGAACATGCCTGCGATGAATACGGATTCTGCCACAGGGCCCTCCGAGGGACCGAAGGTCTGGAAAGATTCCCCGGGATGTTCTGAGAAGCAGTTTAAGTTCAGGCAGTCGTTCCAGTCAGCGCGGCCAATTAACGGCAGGGCATGGGGGCCTTTATGGTTGACCGTATAATCAAAGGAGCGTTTCAGATGGTCCATCAAAGGTTTCGCCACGGACATATCGTTGTCATAGGGAACCAGTTCTGTCAAGATGGAGGTATCACCGCTTTCACGCACATAGGCGGAAGTGCCTGCAATCAGCCAAAGCGGGTCGTCATTGAAACCGCTGCCGATATCGGAATTGCCCTTCTTGGTGAGCGGCTGGTATTGATGATAAGCGCTGCCGTCCTGAAATTGGGTGGAAGCAATGTCGATGATACGCTGTCTCGCACGGTCCGGTATCAGATGTACGAAACCTAACAAATCCTGGCAGGAATCTCGAAAGCCCATGCCGCGCCCGATGCCGGATTCGTAGTAGGAAGCGGAGCGGGACATGTTGAAGGTCACCATGCACTGATACTGGTTCCAGATATTGACCATGCGGTCTACCTTGTCATTGGAAGAGGTCACAGTATATTTAGAAAGTAGATTGTTCCAGTAATCGTTCAGCTTACTAAAAGCCTGTTCCACATCGGCATCTGTTCTGTACTTTGCAAGAAGAGCCTCCGCGGGCTTTTTGTTGATGATACCGGGCGCCTCCCATTTTTGGTCTTGGGGATTTTCCACATAACCCAGGACGAAGATAAAAGTTTTGTTTTCCCCAGGCTGCAGAGTCACATTAATTTGATGGGATGCAATGGGGGACCATCCGTTTGCCAAAGAGTTGGACGCCTGTCCTTTTTCCACGGCTTCCGGATTGGCGGCATTGCGGTACGCACCAAGGAAGGCATCTCTGCTTGTGTCGAAACCGTCTACCGGGGTATTTACCGAATAGACCGCATAATGATTCCTGCGTTCTCTGTACTCAGTTTTGTGATAAATGGTGGAGCCTGTTACTTCCACTTCGCCGGTATTTAAGTTGCGCTGGAAGTTGCGGGAATCATCGTCTGCATTCCAGAGGCACCATTCTACGTAAGAGAAAAGGGTAACTGTTTTTATATCGTTACTTGTGTTGGTGAGTTTTACCTGACTGATCTCACAGTTGTCATCCATGGGCACAAAGGTGAGAACACTTGCTTCGAGGCCGTTCTTTGCACCGGTGAAACGGCTGTAGCCGATGCCGTGCCTGCACTCATAGCTGTCAAGTTCCGTCTGGGTAGGTTTCCAGCCGGGATTCCAGACCGTATCCTTGTCTTTGATATAAAAGTATTTGCCGTTGATATCGTTTGGCACGTCATTATAACGATATCTGGTCATGCGCAGAAGTTTGGCATCCTTATAAAAGGTATATCCTCCGCAGGTATTGGAGATTAGGGTAAAGAATTCGTTACAGCCCAGATAATTAATCCAGGGCAGGGGTGTCCTGGGTGTGGTAATGACGTACTCGCGGTTCGCGTCATCAAAATAGCCAAATTTCATAGTGACATTCTCCTTTTTACATGTATTTGCGTTACCAGTAGTACTTTAATCACTTAAAAAACGAAAACGATTAAGTAAAAGGGCATTATATATTTACAAAAATCAGAATGAAAAAAGCAATAGTATTTGTAAAATTGGTATCCGGCTAAAAGCGAGTTAAAAGTGTGAATTTCAGAAGAAATGTGAGATGAAATAGTTGCTGGATTTATACAAACTGTACAAAAATAAAATGAAATAGGACTTGCATATGTATAAAATGTGTTGTAAACTAAAAGTACGAAAACGGTTAAGCGAATTAGGCCGCAAGATGGGGTCATAATTCGTAAAAATGAGAGGGATTGCAGCATGGTATCAATGAAAGATATCTCGATTGCCTGTGGTGTATCGGTGGCAACAGTCAGTAAAGCGCTCAACGATCACAACGATATCGGATTAGAGACCAAAAAGTACATTAAGAAGGTGGCGGACGAAATGGGATATCTTCCCAATTCAATGGCTAAGGCGTTAAAGACGCGCCGCACCTATAATATCGGGGTGCTTTTTGCGGAAGAAGCTTACAGCGGCCTGACGCATGATTACTATGCGTTTGTGCTGGACAGCTTTAAAAGGACTGTGGAGGAGCAGGGATATGACATTACTTTCGTAAATTCTTCTAAGGCGCGCTCAGAGCGTATATCCTATTTGGAACATTGTAAGTCCAGAGGATTTGATGGGATTGCGATTGTCTGTGCAGATTTTTATTCCCAGGAGATTATGCAGCTTGTACGGGGCAATATCCCTGTGGTTACGCTAGACCATATCTTTAACAATGTCAGTGCGATTATGTCCAATAATGTGCAGGGTATGCAGGACCTCTTAACCTATATATATGGAAGAGGACACCGCAGGATTGCGTATATTCATGGCGCGGACTCCGCGGTTACGCAGAGCAGGCTTTCGGCTTTCTATCGGACAGCGGCGAAGCTGGGGCTGGACATTCCGGACGAATATGTCAGCATGGCGCCTTACCGTAATACTACGGCTACCTATAAGGAGACCATGAGACTGCTTGCTTTAAAAGAGCGGCCCACCTGTATCCTTTATCCGGATGATTTCGCAGCTTTTGGCGGGATTAATGCAATCAAGGAGAGAGAACTCAGGATACCGGAGGATATTTCGGTGGCAGGATATGACGGTATCAGAATTGCCAGACATATTGAACCTACGCTTACGACCCTTGTCCAGGACACCAAGAGGCTGGGACAGAAGGCGGGGGAGAAATTGATTAGCTTAATTGAACACCCGAAGACGACGTTAGTGGAGCAGATTTTTGTAGATGGACATGTGTATGAAGGGAACTCTGTAGCAGATCTTAATGTGTGAAAGGAATATGTCAGGATGTGGGCAGTGTCTGGTGAAGGCACTGCTTTTTTTGGTATAGGAAACTTTTCGGTTACATCCGAGGCTGCGAAGCAGTCCTCGTAATCGAGCTATGCTCGATTTTTTATAATAAATTAAGAAACCAGTCGTAGTAAATCTTGGATAGGTGTGATAAAATGATAAAACACAGGGGATTCTGCGTCTTTTGCCCTGCGGCAGGGGATTTTGGAATATGAGGAGGAGAGAACGTGTCTGCGCCTATTATTTTTGACCAGAGCAGATTAAAAGTATATGACAGCCTTAACAGATTGTGTGCATATGCAGGAATATCCGATGAATGGTGTAATGGGCTGTGGAGTGAACTGCTTGTAGAACAGACCCTGTATGACGCGTTTGTGTATTATTTAGAACATCATGAGCTGCCGGAGCATCCCAAGTGTGAGGGATATTCACTGACGGACTGCTATGTGTGGGAGATGGAGCGGGATAATCTGCGCAGGGACACCGGCAAGAATACGGCACAGTGTAATAAGGAAGAAATGGTACTCCATGCTTTTATGACAATGGCTAAGATGAAACGCGCACCGGAAGAATATGTCAGGAAATTTCGTGATGGAAGAGGCATGGACCAGATGATGTAAACTGTAAGAAGAAGGAAACAGAGTATGAACCGGATAGAATTTATAGAACGACTGCAAAGAGCGCTGGCTGGCGGGCTTAACAGCCGTCAGGTAAGGGAGAATGTACGCTATTATCAGGAATATATCGACACGGAGATTCGCAAGGGCAGAAGCGAGTCGGAGGTTTTAACAAGCCTTGGAGATCCCAGGCTTTTGGCAAAGAGTATTATTGAAGCAAATAAGCGTGCCGGCTACAGCCAGGGGTCGAACTTGCATTATGATGAAGATGTTGTTGACAGCGGCAGTGATGAACAGACCTATACGTATGATGCAGGGGAGAACCGGGATGTTTATGAAGAGGATATGACCGGAGAGGCGAGGGTATTTCGGATGCCGGGCTGGCTGCTGCTTCTGATCGTTACGGTGGTGGTTCTTTTGATTATCGGGGTGGCATTTTCCCTGATATCCGCTATGGCGCCGATTTTGATACCAGTGCTATTGATCATGCTGATTATTCGGCTGTTTCAAAATCATAAATGACCAAAAAGATTTCGCGCATAAAATACAATAGACCATTTGGGTAAATGGTCTATTGAGGGGAGTATAAATAATTAATATAAGGGTCTGTAAACTGAGAATGAAGGGGTATCTCTGTTTACACTTCTATTATATATAATTTACAGGAAAATGCAATCAAAAATAGTACCAAAGTACCAAGTGTGCTTTTGGTACTTTTGAATAAAAATATAGTACTAAAGGCCTATTTTTTACTTGAATAAGTTGGAGTGGATTCTCTCATACTATTTCTGTAACATCAAATCAATCAGGAGGTATGGAAGATGTCTAAAAACGATTTTAACCAGAACAACCAGAACAGTCAGAATAGTCAGAATGAGAAGCAGCAGGATAAATACAACAACTGCAGCCAGAACAGCTCTAAGAACAGCACTAAGAATAGTTCCAGCAACAATTCTCAGAACAACCAGAAGAACAACTAATCGTGGACGATCGGAAAAGGGGCGCTTCATGCGTCCCTTTTCTGTTATGTAAAAGCCGGTTGACACTCCGTCTGATACAGCATAAAATAAACCTATGGAAAAATTAGAGTATATCGTGCCCTGCCATTTTGGGCTTGAGGCAGTTTTAAAAAGAGAAATTAATAATCTGGGTTATGAGGTTGTGGCCGTAGAGGACGGCAGGATTGTCTTTGCGGGGGACAAAGAGGCATTGTGCCGGGCCAATATTTTTTTGCGAAGCGCAGAGCGCGTGCTGATTAAAATAGGCAGTTTTCATGCGGAGACATTCGAAGAACTCTTTCAGGGTACTAAAGCACTTGCATGGGAAGCCTATATTCCCCGAGATGGAAAATTCTGGGTGGCTAAGGCGGCCAGCGTAAAGAGCAGGCTTTTTAGTCCGTCTGATATCCAGTCTATTATGAAAAAGGCGATGGTAGAGCGAATGAAGAGCGTCTATCATGTGGATTGGTTTACGGAGAGCGGGGAAGCTTTTCCCGTCAGGGTTTTCATCAAAAAGGACGAAGTGACTGTGGGATTAGATACCACAGGGGAGTCCTTACATAAGCGGGGATACCGTAAGCTCACAGCCAAGGCGCCAATCGCGGAAAACCTGGCGGCCGGATTGTTGATGCTGACGCCATGGAAGGGAAACCGGATTTTGGTAGACCCATTCTGCGGCAGTGGAACGATACCCATTGAGGCAGCCATGATGGCGGCCCATATGGCGCCGGGCAGAAACCGTACTTTTCAGGCTGAAGGCTGGAAACATATCGTAGCTGGAAGACTGTGGGAGGGTGTGAGAGAGGAAGCGGATTCGCTTGCTGATCTTTCTGTGGAAACCAATATCCAGGGCTATGACATAGATGATGAAATGGTGTCCATTGCCCGGGCCAATGCAAAACTGGCTGGCGTAGACCATCTGATTCACTTCCAGACAAGGAGCGTGGAACAGTTAAGCCATGCCAAGAAATACGGATTTATCCTTACCAACCCGCCTTATGGGGAGCGTTTGGAAGACAAGAAGACGCTGATGCCGCTGTATCGTACATTAGGAGAACGATTCCAGGCGCTGGATGCCTGGTCCATGTATTTGATCACAGCGTACGAGCAGGCGGAGAGCGCGATCGGCAGAAAAGCCGATAAGAATAGAAAAATCTATAACGGCATGATGAAGACTTATTTTTACCAATATATAGGACCGAAGCCAACCGGGAACGGAAGGTAACAGATAAAAATGCAGCAGAACAAATTGATGAAGAGAACAGCAATATATTGTATCTTGTTCGTGTTGACAGCCATGGGTGTGATGTTATATTATTCTGCGAATAAGATTGTTGTTGTGGCGGATGTGGCCCAGGATGAAGTCATACAATCCGCACAGGAGAATCAGAAAAGCACGTTGACAGCGGTGGTGGACAAGAATGCGATCACCATTGACCGGGGCAGGCAGAATACAAATTATTTCTGTATCCCTATGCCTGAAGCCGTAAGGGCTGAAGAAGTGACATTGGAAAATCACTACATGGATCAGGAACTCTGGGTGAATATTCAGGGAGATATGGCGGACTATGATACCTTTTATGAGATCAACAGTGTCTATGGCAACAGTGAAAATGTGCTGGACGGGCACTTTGAGGTGGAAGACAGCAGGATTTATCTGCGGTTTTCCCTGGCGGGAGTATATGAGTACCGCAGTATTTTTGAAGGCCAGACCCTGTACGTAGAATTTGTGCCTTCCAAGGAAGTATATGAAAAGATCATCGTGGTAGATCCCGCCTATGGTGCATCGGTGAATGGTGTGGCCATAGAAGGCGTTAAAGCCAAAGACATTACGCTGGATATTGCAAAGGCTTTAAAAGCGAAGTTTGACGAGACAGATATCAAAGTATATTATACCAGAATGGATGACAGTAATCCGGCACCGGAAAATAGGGTGAACCTTGCTGCGGCCACCAAGGCGGATATGCTGATTCGGATTGAAGTAAATGGTAATGAAAATAGTAAGCTGTATGGGACAGAGTCGGTCTATAACAGCAGATACTTTATCCCGGGGTTTGGCAGTGTGGAACTGGCGGATATTCTGGAACGTGAAGTGGTTACTGCGATCAGCGGCAAAGCCAACGGCCTGGTGGAGGCATCGGAGACGGATTATGTGATTGGTGCGGCTACCGTTCCGGCGGCGGCTGTCAAAGTCGGTTATTTGACCAATGGCCAGGAGTCTATCCTTTTACAGCGCAAGGACTATATCAACCGGATTGCGGAAGGAATCTACAATGCGGTCATGAAGGCTTATGAGGGAGAAGTATAGAATATATGTATAAGATTATTTTTGCCACCGGTAATCAAGGAAAAATGCGGGAGATTCGGGCAATCTTGCAGGATACGGAAGCAGAGATTCTCTCTATGAAAGAGGCAGGTGTTTTTATAGATATTGTGGAGGACGGCACAACTTTTGCTGAAAATGCCATGATTAAGGCAAAAGCAGTGGCCCAAGCACTTGCCCAAAAGAAGGAATTGGGAGCAGACTGTGTGGTGCTGGCAGATGATTCCGGACTGGAAATTGACTGCCTGGGCGGTGAACCGGGGGTCTATTCGGCCAGATATCTGGGGGAAGAAACACCTTTTACGGTAAAGAGCCAGGATTTCCTAAGGCGGCTTGCGGGCGTTGGGGATAATGAGCGCACGGCCAGGTTTGTCTGTGCCATCGCGGCAGTATGGCCTGACGGAGAAACGGCCGCTACGCTGGGGACCATCGAGGGAAGGATTGGACATGAGCTAAAGGGAGAGAATGGGTTTGGCTATGATCCGATTTTTTATCTGCCAGAGTATGGACGTACAGCAGCGGAACTTACGGATGAGGAGAAGAACGCAATCAGCCACCGCAGCAGAGCCTTGGAGCTGATGAAACCAGAACTGATGAAGAGGATGAACAGGTAACAGGATTGAAAATGAAAATTTTTGGTCGCGAGATTTGAGGTAAAAAATGAGAATTTTGATTGTCAGCGATACCCACCGCCGTAATGAGAATTTTCTGAAAGTCGTGGAAAAAGCCGGGCCATTTGATATGGTAGTGCATTGTGGCGATGTGGAAGGGAGCGAATATATTATAAGTAAGGCAGCAGGCTGCCCGGTGATGATGGTACAGGGAAATAATGATTTCTTTTCTGACCTTCCCAGGGAACGGGAGTTTATGATTGGTCAGTATAAGGTGTGGTTGACCCACGGGCACCATTATTACATAGCCATGAATACGGAGACCATCAAGCAGGAAGCGAGGGACAGGGAAGTGGATATTGTCATGTGCGGTCATACCCACAAGCCTGTCATAGATATTGGAAAAAATGTGACCCTGATCAATCCAGGCAGTCTCAGTTATCCCAGACAGGAAAACCGCAAACCCAGCTATGTCCTGATGGAGATTGACGCAGAGGGGCAGGCACATTATACGCTCAATTATGTATCTTGAATCGATTTTTGGTTAGGCTGGATAAACAGACTGGCAAGGAGATTCAAAAATCAAAAAAATTGATGTCAAAACTATTAAAAAAATGAAAAAACTGGTTGACAGGGAAAAATCAGTATTATATAATGTAACATGCGTTGTGAAGAATTCGGCGCCTAAGCCTTACGGGGTGTGGCTCAGCTTGGCTAGAGCGCCTGGTTTGGGACCAGGAGGTCGCAGGTTCGAATCCTGTCACCCCGACGCAAGTATAAAATATGCGGGTGTAGTTCAATGGTAGAACACCAGCCTTCCAAGCTGGACACGTGGGTTCGATTCCCATCACCCGCTTTTGTATATAAGTTTTAGAAAGCTTATATACGAGAGTTTTGATTTCAGGGAATACGTGTTCGTAGCTCAGCTGGATAGAGCAACGGCCTTCTAAGCCGTGGG
>CAJUFU010000086.1 GCA_910585555.1 uncultured Lachnospiraceae bacterium | reverse complement strand
GAATCGATGTCCGAATCAATGTCCGAATTGGAAAAAGCAAGAATGCAGATTATTTTGATTTATTTGGAAACAAATAGAGATATAAATAGTGCTGCTGCGGCAAAATTGCTGGGAGTTGAAATAAAGACGGCAAGCCGTTTGTTGTTGAAAGCTGAAAAGCTGAATATCCTTAAAGGCACAGGAAAAACAAAAAATAAGGTATATTTTAGAGAATAATGCAAATGAATGTCATAAGAATAGCTTAAGAACCTATCTCCATCATAAGAAGAATGATGGAGATAGGAAACAGGCAAAATTTCATCTTGGGTACAATTTGGGTACACCAGCTTTGAAACCATATAAACAAGTAGCAAAACCGTATCAAAATGATACGGTTTATAGAGAAAAAGCAATGTAAAACAGGACTTGCGCAAACTCGTGTATTCAATGAAGATGTAGGAGAAAAATTAAAATATGCGGAAAAATGATATTATCATGGCGATAACGAGCGAGAATGTTGAGCATGTGTGCAAATGTGTTGTGTGGCTTGGAAATGAAAAAATCGCGGTCAGTGGACATATGGCGATTACTCACCACAATCAGGATGCAAAGTATTTAGCATATCAATTTTAGCTCAGTACATTTTTAAAAACAAAAAATAAAGCTGGCACATGGGACGAAGGTAATTGAAGTAACGCCGAGCAGGTTAAATAAAGTGATGCTTCCTATACCCCCGTTGGAAGTACAATGTGAAATAGTTCAAATTTTAGATGATTTTACAGAAGCTACAGAAAATCTTAAAAAAGAACTTGAAGTAGAAATGGTAGAATTAAAGCACAGGAGTGTTGCAATTCGGGAAGCGTTCAACCAGATTAACCGTTACCAACGATGTATAGATATGGAGTAAATGAAGCAGAAAACGATGATTTTGTAGAGGACGAAAATTCAGAAAATACAGACGGACTTGATAAAAGTTCCAGAGATTTTCTTGAAATGGCAATTGATGATTATAACAAGATTTTCAAGACAAATTATGATACATCAAGTGATAAGTTTGAAAATTACTATAAAGATGTTTCTCTTAGGATGAAAAACAGAGAAATTGATATTTTGATTGTGGTTAATATGTTTCTTACAGGTTTTGATGCAACCACTTTGAATACCTTATGGGTGGACAAGAACTTGAAATATCATGGATTATTACAGGCATTTTCGAGGACAAACCGTATTCTCAATTCTGTAAAGACTTTTGGAAACATTGTATGTTTTCGTAATTTGGAGGAAGAAACAAATAATGCAATTGCACTTTTTGGGGATAAAGAAGCAGGGAGCGTTGTTTTATTAAAAAATTTTGAAAGTTACTATAATGGATATGACGAGGGTGGGAAGCATTTTGACGGTTATGTGGAATTAATAGATAAGCTGAAAACTCTTTTTCCGCTGCCCGCATTGTTTGAAGGGGAGAAGGCGGAGAAAACGTTTATTATGCTTTACGGAGCAATCCTCAGAATGAAGAATATACTTTCCACCTTTGACAATTTTGAGGGTATGGAAATTCTGTCTGATCGGGATTTTCAGGACTACCAGAGTGAATATATTGACCTTTATCAGAAATATAAATCAAAGGGAAATGAAAAGAAAGAAAATATCAATAATGATGTGGTGTTTGAAATTGAGCTTGTAAAGCAGGTGGAAATTAATATTGACTATATTCTTATGCTGGTAAAGAAATATCAGCAGGAAGGCAACCAAAATAAAGAGATTGTTGTGACAATTGAAAAAGCGGTTAGTTCCAGTATGAATCTGCGTAGCAAAATGGAGTTAATCAGAAATTTTTTATCAAGAATCAATGCACAGACCGAAGTGGATAGGGACTGGAAAAAGTTCGTGGATGAGCAGAGAGAAAATGACCTTGTTGTGATTATTGAAGAAGAAAAATTAAAGATGGAAGAAACACGTAAATTTATAGACAATTCATTTCGGGATGGTGTGCTGAAAACAACAGGAACGGATATTGATGTTATTATACCTGCGGTATCTCGTTTTGGTGGAGGGAACAGGGTAGAAAAGAAGAAAAGGGTTATTGACAGGCTGGCGGCTTATTATGAGAAGTATGTGGAGCTTGTGAGTATAAAATGAGAGTTTCTTGAACCTTCCGAAAAATAAGAGTTGTAAAGCTGTCTGGATTTATGGTTTTCCAATGCCTTACAGCGTCTATTTTTGGAAGGAATTTTTTAATTAGTTGCAGTAAACAGCTTTCTTATGCCTAGTTATTACTTGACTTTTATTGTCTACGCATGTAGACTATACATAAAGTCTACACGCGTAGACATCAGACGGTATGAAAGCTCATGAGAAACAAGCAGAGCATACACCCATGCAAACACTATATAGCAGGAGGAGCTAAAATGGCCGACAAGAAAATATCAGATGCAGAATTGGAAATTTTAGAAGTGCTTTGGTCAGCAGAAGAAGCATTGAATGCCAATGAAATCCGCGCACGACTTAATCAAAAGAAAAATTGGGAACGGACCACGGCACTTACGCTGATCAGGCGGCTTTTAGATAAGGGTGTGATTTCGCAGGAAAAAAGAGATGTGTATTATTATACTCCCTGTATGGAGCGCAGTGCTTATGTAAAGGAAGAGACGAAGAGCTTTGTAAATAAATTCTTCAGGGGCAGTGCAAAGAATCTGGCGGCGGCTTTGATTAATGATGAAGACATGTCGAGGGAAGAGATTGAGGAGTTGAGGGTATATTTTCGTGACAGTTTCCGATAGTAGATTCGTATATGGTTTTGCGATGAAATAAGTGCGGAAAGTTCATGTAAGGGGTCAATATAGGAAAGAGAGGAGTGGAATTGTATGACGCAGATATTTCGTGTGATTTTGTCATTGTCGATATCCGGTGGGCTTGTAGGACTTTTAATATTGCTGCTTCGTCCCGTTACCAAGCGGTATTTTGCAAAAAAATGGAGCTATTACTTGTGGATATTAGTACTGATCCGGTTAATGGTGCCGGTGCATGTGAATACAAATTTGATGGAATACTTATCCGGCAGATTTATGGCTGTGACAGCCCAACAGCAAAAGGTAAGCGGCAATGTATCGCTTTCGAGTGAAATTACAGGAAATGAGGCAGATGGTCTACACCAAAGTGAAATAGGTGAGAATGAGGCAGGCGGACTGCGCCAAAGTGAAATGGATGAAAATGGGACAGACGGATTGCATTTGGAAGAGGCAAAGAAGAATGGACAGATGGAGACGCAGATAGATGGGACAGAGGAAAGCGGACGTATTGAGGCAGCTTCGGATGCATATCGTACAGCGTATATTTTCAATATAGTGAGCTTTATATGGATTTTTGGCGTACTTTTGTGGGCGGCATGGAGAGTGTACGGCTACCGGCTTTTTGTCAGAGAAATCCGCACCGGCAGTGTGCCTGTAGTGAGTGAAGGAGTATTGAAAAAGAGCGCGGAAATCCAGGCAAGGCTGAAAATCACCCGCAATGTACCGCTTTATGAGAACGAGGCAGTCAACAGTCCTATGTTACTTGGACTTATGCGGCCTTATATCATATTACCGTCAAAGCTCCTCACTGAAATGGAAGGGATGGAGAATGATATTTGTCTGATTCTACATCATGAACTGGTGCATTATAAAAGGCGGGATATTTGGTACAAGTGGTTGTTTCAGGCAATTGTTTGTATTCACTGGTTTAATCCGCTTGTCTATTTGTTTAATCGCAAGTTTAATATAGATTGTGAATTGGCCTGTGATGAGATGGTGCTGACCCTTCTTTCAGAGGAGGGGCGCAAAGCTTATGGGAATATACTTTTGGATGTAGCGGATAAGAGGGATTTGAAAAAATCTTTGCGGATTCACAGGAATGTACCGGCTATGACGCTCTTGGAGGAGAAGCGCACGTTGAAGGAGAGGCTGCGGGGTATCGCCCAGTATCATAAGAAAGGCGTTGTAATTGGTATTTATTCTGCGGTGGTATTGGCAGTATTGATCATAGCGGCAGTCATCTGCGGCGTATCAGGAGTTGGTTCTCATACGAAAAAGATTGTTGTTTTGCATAACAGTTCCGAAACGGATGAAGCGAAATCCTCAGGATTTATAGAACGTATGAGTGACCGTGTGCTGGAAACTATTACGGATGCTTCTTTTAATGATATTATGAGTGTACCGATGCGGATTGAAAAGAACGGGAATGCATACCGGATGTATGATGACGATGCTTTAATTGCCGGAAATTGTGAAAGCGATGTCTGGAACGCTCACAATTACCGTGGCGGCGGTAACAGTGTGGAGTGTCAGAAGTTTCTTTTCAATGGGTCCGATATTATATGGATTATTTACGCAGATAAAGATACCACGTTGGAAATCACATCTTCTTTTGATTTAAAGAAAGGCCGCTTTAAAATGGTACAGGTGACGCCGGACCAGACAGTGCGGATTTTGAATGAAAACGGGGAAAAGATAACTGAAGAGGTGACTTTGCCTCGGGGCAGGAACTGTTTTAAGATAGTGGGACAGGAAGCCCGGCTGGAAGATTTTAATATAGCTTATGACAAGGAAGAGAAGAAAGCGCTAAGCGGCATTTTCCGCAGTGAGGAAGAAGAATATGCGCATCGTGTGCAAAAGGGACAGGAAGCTGTTGATTTAACCAGACTGGGACAGATATGTATCTATCTGGAAGACCAGGAAGTGAGTGAACTTTGCCGGTCAGCCTGGGAAGCCGGTGTGGTTTTCTCGGATGAGAATTGGGAGGATGTATTTGCCTTTTCTGATAGGGAACTAACAGGCAGCTATCTGGTGGAAGCATTAAGAGCCGGCCGGGTGAAAGAGTTTGACAGCAGAATCTTGTGCATGATTGCTCCTGGCATGGATGGAGAGGATGTCAGCGAGTGTTTCCGGTATCTGCTGGAGCAGGGAAAGATAGCCCAATCAGACTGGGAAGAGATTTTTATCTATTCGGATGCCGACTTGTCAGCCGAATATCTTGTAGAGGCGCTGCAGAATGGAAAAGGAAGCGGCTTTAACGATAAGGTTCTGGACCAGATTTGTTATCAAGTATCTGTGGGATTTCTAACTGATATTGTGAAAGCACTGGATAAGGAAGAATTGACGTATAACGGTTTAATAGACAACGTATTACCTTTTGTACAGAAGCAGGATGAGGCAGTTTCTTGCATCCGTCATTATATTGACTTGGGAAATGTTCTCTCGGATGATCAGCTTAGGGATATCCAAGCGTATGTTTCGGAGGATGATTTTTATCGGATTATTGAATATAATGGAAAGAATAGATAGACTGAAATAGGGGTATTGACAGGAAAAAGGGACTGTTTGGAAGGGTAAGACTTCATAAAGAAATTAAGGACAAGGTGAGTCACAATGGTTCGCCTTGTCCTTTTCATAGTGGGAGAAAACGGTAAATCTGAATTTGTTCTGCGAACTGAGTTTTCGATGTATATGGGAAAATCCACTCCAGACGATATAATTAGCCGAAATCTTTTACTGCTCTGGTCGCAATAAAGCAGGGTACGTTATGTTCATGTAAATTTCCTTCACCATTTGTATCCTCATATAAATCTGTCAGTCTGAATCCGGCCTTCAACTGACCGCCAATCTGTTCTTCCAACGTATGAGAGAATTGTATGCCATCTTTGTTTTTCATGGAAATCTCATACAGGTTCTTATCTTTCAATGGATTATATGGAAGTGCGTACGCGATTGTAGTTTCCGTTTCATCAAAAAGATAATTGATGCCTACATCAAAGCCACCAATCAATACGCCGCCCTTTTTCAAAATACGATAACATTCCCTAAAAATCGGTTCAACTTCTTCCACATAACAATTAGAAACTGGATGAAAAATTATGTCATAGGTTTCATCTTCAAATGGCAATGGTTTTGTCATATCTCCTTGAATGACCTTAATAGAATATCCTTCTCTATCAGCTACCTGACGTTCGCTTTCACATTGTTCCTTAGAATAATCCAGTACTGTACATTCTGCGCCTAACGCCATGAAAACAGGCATCTGCTGACCGCCGCCTGAAGCCAGGCCAAACACTTTTTTACCCTTCAGATTTCCAAACCATTCATGAGGTACAGGCTTCGTTGGCGTCAAAACCACATCCCATTTACCTTTTGTTGCTTCAATATAAGTTTCATGAGAAATCGGCTGTCCCCAAATCCACCCTTCTTTACACCAAGAATCAATAACTTCCGAATTGATTGTTTGATAATTGCTCATAATAGATCCTTTCTAAATAAAAACTAACTTACGCTCAAATTTTCGATTTATCAGCAAAGTTATTATAGCGTAACACCCGTCGAAAAGCAATTTCTTTCCGGCGGGTGTTAACTTCTTTACGGTATGCTCCCCAAACGAAGGGTTCCTTTTTCCTGTGGAGGACCCAGAGGGGGGGGGGCAAACCTTAATGAAAAAGGGATGGCATCTATTTCGATATCAGTGTATACTTACGAGATAGAAGAATATGAGGAAAATATCAAAACCGTTTGCAATCAAGACGTTGCAAGCAAAAGGGTTATAAAGGAGTATCGGAATGGAAACAAACACAAGAGCTTATAAATCCGGAGAGTTATTGAAAAGATTTCTCCCCTATTATCAAAAATATTGGAAAATCGTAGTTATCGATCTTCTCTGTGCAGGTCTGACAACCGTCTGCGAATTGGTACTGCCTATGATTATCCGCTTCATTACAAATGAGGGAATGAATAATCTGGCGGCATTGACTGTGTCTACTGTCCTGCGGCTGGGTGTATTATATTTGTGCCTGCGTATCGTGGACACCATGGCGAATTTCTATATGGCTTACACGGGTCATGTGATGGGAACGCGCATTGAGACAGATATGCGCCGGGATGCTTATGCCCATTTACAGAAGCTTTCAAATACCTATTATAACAACACGAAGGTGGGACAGATCATGGGCCGCATCACCAACGATCTTTTTGATGTGACGGAATTTTCCCATCACTGCCCGGAGGAATTTTTCATTGCGGGTATTAAGGCCGTGATTTCTTTTATCATTTTGGCACAGATTAATGTGGGGCTGACCATCATTATCTTTATGGTAGTGCCGGTTATGGTGGTGACATGTACGGTGATCAATCTGCGTCTGCGGGAGGCCTTTCGCAGACAGAGGGTGCAGATTGGCGAACTGAATGCGCGGATTGAGGACAGTCTGCTGGGGCAGAAAGTGGTGAAGGCTTTCACCAACGAGGAGAAGGAGCAGGAGAAATTCGAGGAGGATAACAGTAAATTTTATCAGATTAAGAAAGATACTTATAAGTTTATGGCAGCTTTTCATACTACCACACGGGCCTTTGACGGATTGATGTATCTGGTGCTTTTGATTGCGGGGGGTATTTTCATGATCAAAGGAAAGATTGCACCGGCGGATTTGGTGGCCTATGTGATGTATGTGACCACGCTGATTGCCACTATCCGCAGGATTATAGAGTTTGCGGAGCAGTTCCAGCGGGGCATGACGGGGATTGAACGTTTCGTACAGATTATGGACAGTGATATTGAGATTTTTGATGAGCCGGATGCTGTGGCGTGTGTAGAACCTGAGGGAAATATCTCTTTTTGTAATGTCAGCTTTGAATATCCGGATGACCATAATGTGGTATTTAAGGGCCTGAATCTGGACATCAGGCAAGGAGAAAAGATAGCTATCGTGGGGCCGTCCGGCGGTGGTAAGACGACCCTTTGCAATTTGATTCCCCGGTTCTATGATATTGATGAGGGTGAGATTCTTCTGGATGATGTGAACATTCGTCATTATACGTTAAAGAGTCTGCGGCAGAATATCGGTATGGTACAGCAGGACGTGTATCTGTTCTCCGGCACGGTTTATGAAAATATTGCTTATGGCAGGGAAAATGCCACAAGGCAAGAAGTGACAGAGGCGGCAAAGAGGGCCGGAGCACACGAATTTATCATGGGGCTGAAAGATGGTTATGATACTTATGTTGGGGAGCGCGGCGTGAAACTTTCCGGCGGACAGAAACAGCGTATCAGCATCGCCAGGGTATTTTTAAAGAACCCGCCCATCCTGATCATGGATGAAGCCACTTCCGCACTGGATAATGAGAGCGAGTTCCAGGTGGCGAAATCCTTAGAAGCTTTGGCAAAGGGCAGAACGACGATAACCATCGCCCACAGGCTTTCCAGTATCCGTAATTCGGACCGGATTCTGGTGTTGACGGAAGAAGGGATTGTGGAGGAAGGAACGCACGAAAGTCTGCTTGCACTTGGCGGTATTTATCATCATTTCTATGTGACGGCGAATGAGTTGAAGTAGAGGGCGTGTCAGACAGACATTTGAAAGCAGGCAGGCCTAGGGAAAGATAAATAAAAGATACAATGGCGCGCAGAGAATGAAATAAAGCGAAGACAGGAAAGACAGGATATGGAAAAGGACAGCAGAATCAGACGTCATATATTAATTGTGGAGGACGACACAACACTGGCAGGAGGGTTGTGTCGTGCTTTGCATCATGAAAACAGCGAAGCGGTAAGTTGTGGAACACTGCGGGAAGCGGGCGTTTTACTTTCCGGGAGGCAGGGGACAGAAGAGGCGTTTTCTTTGATCGTATTAGATGTGAATCTGCCTGATGGAAATGGTCTGGATTTCTTACAGCAGGTGAAAAGAAAATATGACATTAATGTCATTATGTTGACGGCTAATGACATGGAAACCGATATTGTGACAGGTTTGGAATTGGGGGCAGACGATTATATTACGAAGCCTTTCAGCCTTGCAGTGCTGCGGGCGCGTGTTGCGCTGCAGCTGCGGCGGGTGGAGGAACGAGAGGCGACAAGCTCTTCCATGGAGATTTGTGTGGGCGAGTACTGCTTTGACTTTATGCATATGAAATTTTATCACGGAACGGAATCGATTGAGCTTAGTAAGACAGAGCAGAAACTTCTTCGTATCTTGGTGGAAAACAGGGGGATTACGATTCCCAGAGAGAGACTGTTTGAATATATCTGGGCTGATGGGGAAGAGTTTGTGGAAGAAAACGCCTTGTCGGTCACGGTCAAACGTCTGCGGGATAAACTGGATGCACAGGAGATGATCAAAACAGTGTATGGAATCGGCTATACCTGGGTCATGCAGTAATAAAAATCCGGTGTAGGAGGAGGTAAAAATGGAGGCGTTTAATACCACATCGGTTATTCTTTTTGCTGTAGGTCTGTTCAGCCTGTTTAGCGCTATTGTGCTTGCTGTTGTCACACATTACCGGAAGAAGGCGATGATTCTTCGGATACGGAAGATGCTGGATGCGGCGATTGACGGTACTTTTACAGAGAGCATATATAACGAATCCTTGTATTCTGCGGTGGAGAATAAGCTGTCAGAGTATTTAAATGCTTCGGAAATATCTGCCAGAAACACGGCGCAGGAGAAGGAGCGGATTAAAGCATTGATTGCAGATATCTCCCATCAGACGAAAACGCCTATATCTAATATCTTAATCTATACGGAATTATTAAAAGAACAAAACCTGCCGGATGAGGCAGGGCAGAGTGTGGAGCTTTTAGAAAAACAGGCCCAGAAGCTTAGTTTTCTGATTGCATCTTTGGTAAAACTGTCGCGGCTTGAGACAGGAATTATTGTGATGCATCCCAGGAAAGATTCCATAATAGGACTTCTGGAGGAAACTTACAGGCAGTACCGCCAAAAAGCACAGGATAATGGATTATATCTACAGGTAGAAATGCCGGATTCGCAGGAAATAAGCGCGGTATTTGATGCCAAGTGGACCGGGGAGGCACTTGGCAATGTGATAGATAATGCAATTAAATATACAAAGACCGGAGGCGTTACGGTGACAGTAAAGCCTTATGAACTGTTTGTAGGAATAGAGGTGGCGGACACCGGGATTGGCATTGCAGAAAAGGAGCAGGCTAA
>CAJUFU010000085.1:7688-10176 GCA_910585555.1 uncultured Lachnospiraceae bacterium | reverse complement strand
GTTCAGACGTGTGCTCTTCCGATCTCATCTTCATGACACTTTATTCTCCTACAAATCCAGAATATAACCTACGTTGCGGACGGTTCTGATCATTTTGCCCGCCTCGCCCAGTTTCTGCCTGAGTGTCTTGATGTGCATATCCAGCGTTCTGGATTCCCCCTGAAAATCCGTGCCCCACACCTGGTCTAAGATTTCTGTTCTGCCAGTCACAATTCCCGCACGTAACATTAGCATTTTTAATAATTCATATTCTTTATGGGTTAACTCGCAGGGCCTGTTGTCCACAGATACTACATGCCGCTCGTCATCCAAAAGCACACAGCCAATGGTCAGACACCTTTCCGCCCTGCCTTTACCGCTTCTGCGAAGCAGAGCCTTCACCCGGGAGATCAACTCCATCACACCAAAGGGCTTGGACAGGTAGTCGTCCGCCCCCATATCCAGCCCTTTGACTTTATCCATCTCCGTACTCTTGGCCGTCACCATAATGATGGGAATCTGCTGTGTCAATGGGTCTTTGCGCAGTTTTTCCACAATACACAGCCCATCCTCATCCGGCAGCATCACATCCAACAGCACCAGACTGGGCATCCGCCTGGCTAGTGCCTCATAAAAGTCTTTTGCCGTCTCAAAAACAGCCGTCTCGTAGCCGCTGTTTTTCAGGGAAAAGCTCTCAATCTCACTGATATTCCTGTCGTCCTCCACGATATAAATCAAACTCATCGTATCATAAGCCTCCCTGATTGCTGCCGCTTGTCAAACACCCCTGTATAGCTCAGAATTTTTCGCTCCCGGGGCACCCCTGCCTGTCCATATGACACGAATGCCCTTCCTCATGATGCTCGTGTCCGTGATGATCGCAGTGGACCTCCGGACTATAAGATAGCGTTCCCGCAAGCAGAGCGTCTACCGCCTCATCCGCATTCCCTGCCACACCGCCATAAAACTGAATCCCTGCCTCCATCAAAGCAGACTGTGCGCCTGCGCCGATTCCGCCGCAGATCAACGTATTCACACCCCAGTCAGAAAGGATACCCGCAAGCGCCCCATGCCCGCTTCCGTTGGTGCTCATCACCTGTGCATCCTTCACCTTTCCCGCCTCAATTTCATAAACCTTAAACTGCTGTGTCTGCCCAAAATGGGGAAATACGTTTCCATCCTCGTAAGTAACTGCAATCTTCATTTTAATATTCATACTCCTTCCTCAAGATGATTTTCATGCAACATGAACCTTTATGATCAAGTCTTACTATATCATAGCTCTGTATCTGCAAAAAAACAAGCTACAGCCACCATCAGCCTGACACAGCCGCCTGCTATATTAAGGCAGTGAAAACTCCTGCGCCAGCCCCTCGTATAACAGGTGAATCCTTTCCCGGTCCTTCTCCTCCATGTCCTCACCATATCCGTGCATTTCCAGGGAATCTTCCTGCACCTGCACCATACGCACCGCCACATGGACACAGTGGGCCGCAATCCGCTCATAAGCCGTCACAATATCAGAGAGCAGAAATCCCAATTCTATGGTACATTTACCCTTCCTGAGACGCCTGATGTGACGCTTTCTGACTTCAACGGCAAGCCTGTCTACCAGAGACTGCAAAGCCTCCACCTCATATACCAAATCGCCCTCCTCTTTCACAAACACTTCCAATGACAATGTCAATATCCGTTCCACCGCTTTTGTAAACACCGAAAGTTCTTCCTGCGCCTTATGGGAAAAGGTCATCTTTTTGTCCGCCATCTCCTGATAAGCGATGGCAATGCTCACCGCATGATCAGAAATCCGCTCCAGATCGCCGATACTGTGTAAATACAGTGTAAGTGTGCGGCTGTCCCGCTCCGATAATTCCCGGCCGCTTAACTTAAGCAGATACGTGCCCAGCACATCCTCATAGCGGTCCACATCCTCCTCCAGCTGCCGGACCCTGTCCGCCTCTTCCCCCGCAAATTCCTGCAAAAGTCCCGCTGCCCGTCTGCAGGCCTCTAACGCCGCATCCGCCATATGGGCCGTCACCTTCCTGCACTGCTCCATGGCAACCGCCGGATTATGCATGAAACGACTGTCCAAAGCCCGTATGTCTTCCTCCACATACCGCACTGCCGCATGTTCTGCCTCGTCCTCTTTGATCGTCAGATAAGCCAGCCTTTCCAACAGATCAGAGAAGGGTAAGAGCAGACAGGTGGCAAAAATATTAAAAACACTGTGGGCAATGGCGATTCCATAAGGCTCTGCGGAAACCCCGATAAACGGAAAGCCAATCGCCGCATTGATTCCATAAAAAACTGCCATAAACGCCGCCGTACCAATCAGATTAAAATATAGATGTACAATGGCCGCCCGCCTGGCATTTTTAGAAGTGCCCACAGAAGATAATAAAGCCGTTACACAAGTACCGATATTCTGGCCCAATATAATTGGTATGGCCGTTCCATAAGAGACGGCTCCCGTGGCACACAGAGCCTGTAAAATACCCACGGAGGCCGA
>CAJUFU010000085.1:0-7678 GCA_910585555.1 uncultured Lachnospiraceae bacterium | reverse complement strand
TCCCCAGAAATGGATTTTGAAACACCTATAAAAGATTGGCAAATTCCGGCACATCAGCAAGCGGCTTCACGGCTCCGGACATGGTGTCCATACCGAACATCAATACCGCAAATCCCACAAAAATAATCGCTATATTGCGTCTCCTGTCCTTTTTGGAAAACAAAAGAATCATCACGCCCACAATGGCAAGAATCGGAGAAAAGGAGGACGGCTTCAACATCCGCACCCAAAAATTCCCGTTCTCGATTCCGCTCAGACTCAAAAGCCAGGATGTCACCGTGGTTCCGATATTCGCCCCCATAATAATGCCAATCGCACTGGACAATTTCATAATTCCCGAATTTACAAAACCCACTACCATCACGGTGGTGGCGGAAGACGACTGAATGACTGCCGTAACCACGGCACCCAGAAAGACTGCCCGCAGTCTGCCGGAAGTCAGCCGTTCCAAAATCTGCTCCATCCTGCCGCCGCTGGCCTTAGAAAGTCCCTCTCCCAGCACATGCATTCCATATAAGAAAAGCGCAAGTCCGCCCAACATCGTGAGAATACTGAAAAAATCCATGGTAACCTCCCTTTCACAGCGATGGCATATGCAGATGAATTTGATTTGTAAATCCTATCAACCTTCGCCTTATGATTATGATTTGAAATTATCATGGATTTATCCCCCCGCGATATCAGGGTTTTGTAAAATAGATGTAAAATTTGTGTAAAATGAGAGCTAACCAAATTTACCGGTAATATAATTCCTTGTTTTTTGATTGGCCGGATGCGAAAACAGACGTTCTGTGGCACCCGCTTCCACCACCTCTCCCATCAGGAAAAAAGCCGTATCATCCGATACCCTGGCCGCCTGCTGCATATTATGTGTGACGATGACGATAGTATATTTTCTTTTGAGCTCACCGAGCAGTTCTTCGACCTTCAACGTAGAAACCGGATCCAGCGCCGAGGTGGGTTCATCCATCAAAAGCACCTCCGGCTCCACCGCCAGGGCACGGGCGATACACAGCCTTTGCTTTTGGCCGCCGGAGAGTCCCATTGCCGGTTTATACAGCTGCTTTTTAATCTCTTCCCAGACTGCTGCCTGCCGCAGACTTCTCTCCACAATATCATCCAGCCTCTCCCTGCTTTTGATACCATGTACCCTTGGGCCATATGCGATATTATCATAAATACTCATAGGAAAAGGATTGGGTTGCTGAAACACCATGCCCACCCGTCTTCTAAGCTGCATCACATCCATCTGAGCGCCGTAAATATCTTCCCCGTCCAGATATACCTTCCCCTCCATTCTGACAGCGTCTTCCAGATCATTCATGCGGTTTAACGTCTTTAAAAAAGTAGATTTTCCACAGCCGGAAGGACCGATCAGCGCCGTCACGGCATGTGCGCGGATTTGGGTTGTAACGTCCCTTAAAGCATGACTTTCCCCATAATATACATTCAGTTTATCTGTGCTCATTTTAATCTGCGGCATACCCTTCTATCCCTAATTTCCTTATCATCATCTCTCTGTGGTATCTATTTCGTTAAATTACGCGTAGAACCTGCCCCTTTGTCAAGCAGCATCCACAACCTTTACATTTGTCTTTCACCGGTAGCTGCAGACATGTCTACACCGAATTTCCGGGCCAGCACTTTTGTCAACAAATTCATACACCATACCATACAAAGAAGCACCACCGCGATGCCAAACGCCACATCATACTGGGCCTTGGTCATGCTCAGATACAACTGTATCGTGAGCGTGCCGCCGGACTCCACAATCTTATGAAACCATCCCCCAAAAGACCTGGGCAGAAAATAACCGCTCCCCGCCGTGAAAAGCAGTGCTGCCGACTCTCCCAGAATCCGGCTTATGGCCAAAATAACCCCTGTCACAATCCCCGGCATCGCAGAAGGCAGAAGAATCGTGCGAATCATATACCACTTACCGGCTCCCATACTAAGGGCCCCGCTTCTGTAACTTTCCGGCACCGTCTTTAAGGCTTCCTGGGTATTCCTTGTAATTAACGGCAGTACCATCAAAGAAAGCGTAAGGGCACCTGTGAGAATGGAATACCCAAGCCCCAGCGTCATACCGAAGAATACCATACCAAAAAGCCCAAAGATAACCGATGGTATCCCGGAAAGTGTCTCTGTGGTAAATAGAAGCAGACGGACTGCTCTGCCCGGTTTGGCATACTCGTTTAAGTAAATAGCCGCCCCAATACCAATGGGCACTGCAATGAGAAGCGTAAGCGCCACCAGGTAAACCGTATTCACAAGATTGCCGGCAATTCCCACAGTCCCCTGCCGGATACTGGTCACCGTGGTCAGAAAATACAGACTCATCTGGGGAAACCCTTTCACAAACACATAGACCAAAATTCCAATCAAAAGAAATTCTGCAAAAAAAGCCGCCAGATAAATCAAGCACAAGAGCACATCGTCTTTCAGTGTTCTCATCATCCCTGATTTTCCCCCTTTACAATCCTGCTTAAAATCCCATTGATGATCATGATAAAAACAAAAAGTACCAGACCAATCGTAAATAGGACTTGTCTGTGCATCCCCTGCGCATATCCCATCTCACTGACAATCGCCGTGGTAAGAAAACGCACCGACTGGAAAGGAAGCGGCAGATGCACCACATTCCCCGACACCATGCTGATGGCCATAGCCTCGCCCACTGCCCTGCCCACCCCCAACACCACTGCAGTCAGAATCCCCGATTTTGCCGCGGGTATGGTAACCATAAAGATGGTCTGTACTGGGGATGCCCCCAGCGCCAGAGAAGATGCCTTTAACGCAGACGGCACCGCCCGAAGCGCCGCCTCACTGATATTGATGACCGTAGGCAGTATCATCACCGCCAGGACAAGCACTGCCGACAGTAGGTTGGCACCACCCGTAAACTGATGGGTCTTAGAGCCTGCAAAAAGCTTTTGTTCCAGACGATACATAAGCGGATTTAAGACCATCATCCCCAGCACCCCATAGATTACCGACGGAATGCCTGCCAGAAGTTCCACCGACGGCCTGACCACTGCTGCCAGCCACCCCGGCGCTGCCTCCGCCAAAAATACCGCCGTGAGAAGCCCAATGGGTACACCGATCAATACCGCCAGAAAAGTACCTACGATAGAAGTCAAAATCACATAAAATATTCCAAAGGAAGGTTCTTTTGCTGTGGGATTCCAGGTTTTAGAAAACAATATCTCCTTAAGCCCTGTCTGCAAGACAGCCGGCACACCATTGGCAATCATATAGAGCGTCATTGCACACACCGCTGCAACCGCAGTAAAAGCGCAGAGACAAAATATAACCTCTGCGGCCTTCTCAACCGCCTGCGCAGGATTTGCCACAGGCCCTTTAACCCTTACCGCCTTCCATGGATTCTGCACATTCCAATCCCGCCCGATTATCTTGCCATTTACTGCTTTTTCGTTTACTCTCACAAAATCACTCCTATCTTCTCAAGAAGTCCTTTTCCTTCCTCTGATTGTAAATACAGGAAAAACGCACGCACTGCTTCACTCTGCTTTTCGATTCCGCCTTTTGTCACCATCACATAAGGCCTGCTCAACCCATATCCGCCGGTTTGAATCGCCTCCTTTGTGGGCATAATCCCATCTAACGCCAGCACCGATACCGTATCATTCAGCACATCCAAAGACACATAACCAATGGCGCCCGGCGTGGAGGATACCCTGGCCATTACCGCCCCTGCAGAATTTAACTCATTGGCATATACACACATCCCTTCCCTCTCCAAATAGTTCTCGAAAGTCTCTCTCGTACCACTGCCCGCCTCCCGGCCGACCACCACAATGGCAGTGTCATTCCCGCCCACTTCACACCAGTTTCTGATTCTCCCCTGATAGATACCGCACAACTGTGCTTTCGACAGTTCCCTGACCGGATTTTGAACATCCGTAACAATCACGATACCGTCAATGGCCACAACATGTTCCACCGCCCCGGCCGCTTTTTCTTCCGAAGATACCCTTCTAGAAGCGTTGCCGATATCCACACTGCCAGAAAGCACCCCCTCTATCCCTGCGGAAGAACCTGTAAACTCTACCGTCACCGTCATATGCGGATAACGATTCATAAACCCCTCCGCCAGCGCATTGGCAATCGGCTCCATGGACGTGGAGCCAGCCATTGTAACTGTACCGCTTAAAGTGTCATTATGATAAATCTGCAAGGAATCGCTGCGCCTATGATCTGCCATGGCCTCAGACACCATAAGGACAATGACAAATATCATGCTAAAAAGGAGCATCCTTTCCTTTCTATCTCTTTTTCCTTTATAATTCTCTAACATCCGTCTTTCTTTTTACCTGCTGTCTATATCAACCGCCTCTTCTATACACCTTATGCCCTTTTCCTCCGGTTCATATCTCCTAATTGCTATAAAAGGCCTTTTATCGTATGATATATATGATATAAAAGAAATTTTTCCTTAAACTCAACCAACAGTTCCTGTTAAAAATCCAACATATCCGGTAATATATGGTTAGGATATCAACTTCCTTGAAAAGCAATAGACCTGCAATACTATTCATACCGTTAAGCTGTCGGCGGAACAAAGAGCAGACACAAACTCGTTCAATACGGTGTCTCAACAAAGTTGAGACAAAGGCAGCGCAGAAATGGAGAAAACAATGAAGCAAGTCAAAATCGGAACCTTTATTGCCAAATGTCGCAAAGAACAGAAATTGACACAGGCGCAGCTGGCAGAAAAACTGCGTATTACAGACAGAGCCGTATCTAAATGGGAAACAGGAAAAAGTATGCCCGATTCCTCGATTATGTTAGAACTGTGCGCTATCCTAAATATCACCGTGAACGAATTATTGAGCGGAGAAAAACTGGAAGCACATCACCCTGTGCAATATGAGAAAAGAGCAGAAGAAAACCTGATTGTACTAAAAAGGAAAGAAGAAAAGAATATCTTATATAACAGATTGGCCGCCATCATCTTTTCCGTGACACTTTCCCTGGGTATCACCGTCTGTCTTATTTGTGATATTGCCACCGCCCACGGCCTGACCTGGTCATTGATATCAGCTATTTCTATGGTCTTTGCATGGGTTGTGACCGTGCCCGGTATGCTGCTTGGGAAAAAAGGGCTTACCGTAAGCCTCGTTTCCCTGAGCATTTTTGTCATTCCCTATTTGTATGGGTTGAGCTGCCTTTTACATGTGCCTGCCATATTTACCATCGGCTCCATTATGGCAGTCATTGCCGTTCTATTCTTGTGGCTGGTATTGGCCATTTTTAACCATATGGGAAAGACAAGAAAACCAACTGCACTTGGAATATCTCTTTTAGCTGCCATTCCTGTTATGTTCATCATTAACCTGACATTGTCTCAAATGATAGACGAACCCCTTTTAGATGTATGGGATATCCTGACTGTTTTATTGTTGCTGCTGTCAGCCACAGCTTGTTTTATGACTGGACGCAGAGCAAAAAAAGGGAAGTCCTGCGGATAAACAGACTTCCCATCATTTACATTCCAATCTCTGATTGCAATGTTTCCAAAAGAGCTTCGCAGCCTTCTATCACGTCCTCATATGTAACGTCAAAGTTGCCTGTATACCAAGGGTCTGCGATGGCTCTGCCGCTTCCTGCAAACGAAAGAAGGCGGTGAATCTTATGGGCCGGATCTCCGCCTGCAATCCGTTCCATGTTGCGGATGTTGGCATCATCCATGCCGATCAGATAATCATACTCCTTATAATCCTGTCTGGTCATCTGACGCGCCCTGTGAGGAATCAGCGGGATTCCTTCCTGGCGTAATTTGTTTACAGTGCCATAATGCGGCGGATTGCCGATTTCCTCTCTGCTGGTGGCGGCGGAATCGATTTGGAAGTAGTCTGAAAGGCCCTGTTGGGATACCATGTGGGCGAAGACGCTTTGGGCCATTGTGCTGCGGCAGATGTTGCCGTGGCACACGAAAAGTATTTTAATCATGTTGCTAAAACCTCCGTAAATGCTTGATTTTGCTGTATTTTAGGCACTTTCAACAGTTTTGCTATATTTTTATGATAGTGTGTTTGTTCACCTTTTTATGTATAACTTGGAATAACTTTGCATAACTTTTCCTTCGTTTGGGCTAAATTCTGGGCTAAATTGAAATTTTTAGCCCACTACTTATTACAGACTCTCTTCATCTCGTCTTTGGCATCATCAAACTGTAAATGTGTATATGTGTTCAATGTAACACCAATATCAGAATGTCCCATAATGTATTGTAGTGTCTTTGGATTCATGCCCGACTTCGCCATGTTGCTACAGAATGTATGTCTGCATACATGTGGTGTTATAACAGGCATTTGCATCTTATATATGCTATTATATTTCTCTCTGATATGCTGAAAATATTTCTCCCAATGCAAAGCTACCATAGGCATATCATTCTTATCCAGAAATAGAAATCCTGCCCTGCCATCAATCATTGGTTCAATTTTCGGTTTCTTTCTGTTTTCAATGATACGCTTGAAGCACTCTGCAACATCTTCATTCATGGGAACATATCTCACACCTTTTTCTGTCTTAGGTGTTTCAATCACATATTCCATATCACGTTTTCTCTGTAATTGATGGTCTACTTTGATTCTTTCCTTATCAAACTCAATATCTTCTTTTGTCAGTCCACAAAACTCAGAAACCCTAAGTCCAGTTTTGAATAAGATATAAATTCCGTCATAATATTTGCAGAAATGCTTGTCTTCTTTGATGAACCTTAAAAACTCCCGCTCCTGTTTCCGTGTAATAGCTTCCCTAGTCACACTATCGTTTACTACTACCGTTGCTAACTGGAATTCAAACGGATTCTTACGGATAAGATCATCATCCATTGCCATCTGAAAAGCTGGTCTGACTACTCCCCGGATGCTATGTATGCTGCTATATCCTCTGCCATCATCCTGTAATTTAATCAGCCACTCCCTAGCATCTGATAATTTCACCTTATCAATCCGCTTTGCCCCGAATGGTTCTTTCTTGATGACATTGATAACAAAATTGTAATTGGCTTGTGTATTATGCTTAACGCCTCTTTTTTGATTGATATATTTCTCCACCAATTCCAATACTGTCATATTCCCACCACCGGGGACAATATCATCGTTTAATTCTTTTTGAATGTTCTTTTCTTTTTCTCTCAGGGAAATATCCTTGCGCTTACCTTTTGGGTATGAATCGGATTCTGTCAGTCTCCAACTGTATACAGATTTTCTATTCCCAAAAGAATCACAATATTTATATCTGTATCTCCCGTCTTTATCCTGACTCTCCCCTGTCATTAGTTTACGACCTTTACTGTCTTTCCTTACTTCTGACAAATATCTTCTCTCCTTTCATGTCCAGAGAGTCTCGGTATGATAATTAATAATATACCATACTTAACCCCCAAAATCTATTAGTAATCATTTATGATCAAATCGAGAAGCTACTATATAGAATTTAATTTTTCGTCAACAAACTTCTCAAATAACTTTCTTTTAATCCGTGGTCTTGTTCCATTCCATAAAACGAAATTATCTGTTTCATGTTCGTCTATAATCTTTCTTACCTTTTTATCGCTAAAGCCAAAATATTCAGCGGCTTCTTGAACCGATAATGTATATTTGTTCCACCAAGGCATTTTCAATGTTTCTGTTGTTTCTATATTAAA
>CAJUFU010000084.1:8834-10333 GCA_910585555.1 uncultured Lachnospiraceae bacterium | reverse complement strand
GGGCTTGGCCGCTATCAGAGCTGTTTTCTAAACGGCACGCTGATTGACGAGATGGATGTGTCAGGCATGTCTATCCGGGAGTTAGAGGAGCAGATTGGGCAGTATTCCCTGCATGTGATAGAGCGCCAGGCTGACGGGACGGTCTTTGAGGAGGAAATCTTAGGAAGCGAAATAGGCATTTCCTATATTTCCACGGAACCTTTGGAGGCTGTTCTACAAGAACAGAATCCTTACCTATGGTTTTTGAAACACGAAACGGTTTATGAGACGGATGCCGCACCTCTCTATGATGCGGCGGCATTGGAAGAGAAAATAGATGCCCTCCGCGGCTTTCAAAAGGAATTGACAGAGGAGCCAACGGATGCTTACATAACGGATTATGTTCCCGGAAAGGGTTTTGAGATGGTAGCCGAGAGCAGGGGAAACCGTCTAAACCGGGACAGGACCATCGAGGCAGTAAAGTCCGCCTTAGAAGGTCTGCAGGAGCAGGTGGATTTGGAGGCGGCCGGCTGTTATGAAGAACCTCAGGTTACTTTGGAGGATGCCGGTCTGAAAGACACCTATGCGAAGCTCCAGAATTATGTGAATACCGAGATTGTTTATACATTCGGGACTAAGCGGGAAGTTTTGGATGCAGATACGGTGGCCGGCTGGGTTGTGCGCAAGGGAAAGCAGGCGCAGCTTGACCCGGAATTGGTCAAAGAGTATGTGAATTCTCTGCGGAAAAAATATGACACTGTTTTTCACAAGAGAAAATTTAAGACCAGCTATGGAGAAGAAGTGACAATCGACCAGGGAGATTACGGCTGGTGGATGGATGTGGGCCAGGAGACCGAAGAACTGATGGGACTCTTGGAGAGGGGAGAGAGCGGCGAGCGGATTCCTGTCTACAGACAGACGGCGGCTTCCTATGAAATGCCGGACTATGGAGATACTTATGTGGAAATTAATCTGACGGCCCAGCATTTGTTCTTATACCAGAACGGGGAATGTGTTCTGGAATCCGATTTTGTGTCCGGCAATCCTTCCAGGGGAAACGAGACGCCTCCCGGAATTTATGGAATCACCTATAAAGAACGGGACGCGACCTTAAATGGAGAAAACTACCAGACGCCGGTTTCTTTTTGGATGCCGTTTAATAATAATGTGGGGATGCATGACGCTTCGTGGAGAAGCGAGTTTGGCAGGAATATCTATAAGACCAACGGTTCTCATGGCTGTATCAATCTGCCCTATTCCGTGGCGGAGAAGATTTATGGCTATGTGGAAAAGAATACCCCGGTCATCTGTTATCATCTGCCGGGGACGGAACCGGAACCGCTGCCGGAGATTCCGCTGGAGATGGAGCCGGAATTAGGGACAGAATTGAATCCTGAATCGGATGCGGCACTGGAAATGGAACTTCCTCCACCGACGGAGATTCCGGAGCAGCTGCCGACAGAGGGGCAGTAGAGGGCGCAAAGCGATGCGCTCTCTTTTTTTGGTCAAATTTCCTTATA
>CAJUFU010000084.1:5740-8824 GCA_910585555.1 uncultured Lachnospiraceae bacterium | reverse complement strand
CTCTTATCTCACATTTTTCCCATTTTTTTATCACAAACAGCCCATATAATAAAAGGGGAGGGACTGCCATGCGGGAGATTAGTTTTGACAGAAAAAGCATCAAGACGCGGTTGATCACGGCCTTTATTGTGACGTCGTTTTTGCCTATTGCGCTGGTAAATATCGTATCTTATTATAATACATCCAGACTGGTGAGACAGAATGTGGAGGGGATGACCAATGCCAATCTGGAACAGACCAGAGTGAGCCTGGATGTGTGGCTGGATTCCTATGAGGACATTTTGTTTCAGGTGTACACGGATGATGACATTGTAGACTTGGTGGATAAGATCAATGCGGGGGAAGACGTGGCCAATAACAGGCAGATGCTCAGAAAGACACTGAGGGGATTATTTTATACCAAGGACTATGTGAAATCCATTTCCGTGATCACGGACAGCGGGGAACTGGTATTTTATGACCAGCTGACGGCATCCACCACACGTACTTCGTGGATGGACAGTATCTCTATGTCTCAGGCACAGCTGTATCGTGCAATCAGCAGTGACAATAAGACCCATTTGATTCCTACCGGAAAGGAAGTGGTCTTTGGAAGCAATTCCTGTTATTTGTTTCATATCGGCCACAGGATTATTGATTATCGGGATGTGGACAAGCAGTGCGGGGTTGTGCTGGTCAGTATTGATGAGGCGCTGCTGGAGGAGATCTGCTCCACCACGGAGAATGGATTAAATTTTATTGTGGACAGCCAGGGACATTTGGTTTCCTGTGCCGGTTCCGGAGAAATCGGACAGGCCGTTTTCGACAAAGATGCAGGGGAGGCGCAAAGAAGGTCCGCCTATCAGCAGATTGCCATGCAGACGGGACTTTTGGGGGAGACAGAGCTTTCCATTTATTCCGTCCATGACGAGGATACGGGCTGGGAGATTATCCGGGCCACCAACCAGGAGGAGTTGATTCAGGCCCTTGGGCAGCAGCAACAGTTATTGGGATTTATCACCGTTTTGTCCCTGTTTGCGGTGCTGATCATTATGCTCAGCCAGGTGAGCAGGATGACCGGTTCCATACAGCGGGTTGTGGGGACCATGAGAAGGGCCGGCAAAGGAGATCTTTCAATCCGGGTGGCGGCAGATAAGACGCGGCCCACGGAGATTGAGGTGATTGCGGAAGAGTTTAACTCCATGATGGATAAACTGAAAAAATCCGTAGAGATACAAAAAGACGCAGAGATTGCCGCCCTGGAGGCGCAGATCAATCCTCATTTTCTCTATAATACGCTGGATACCATCAACTGGATGGCAATCGATAAGGACGAATATGAAATCAGCAATATGATTGGCACACTGGCAAATATTCTGCGCTACGGCATTTCTGACAGCAATGGGGTTGTGAAGATAAAAGATGAGGTAGAATGGCTGAAACAGTATATTTTCCTACAGCAGACGAAACTGAAAAATTCTTTCGCCTGTCATATCAATGTGCAGCCAGAACTTATGGGACTGTCCATCCACAAGCTGCTTTTGCAGCCCTTTATCGAAAATGCCATTTTGCATGGATTTGAGGGTGTGGACAGAACCCATGTATTACAGATGGATATGGGAAGAGAAGAGGACTGGATTGTCATACGGATTCAGGATAACGGCTGCGGCATACCGGATGAGATGGTACGGGAAATGAATGAGGGGATTTTTAGAAAGACGGATAACAAGAATCACATCGGTATGGAAAATGCCATCACACGGATACATATGTACTATGGGGATAGTGCGGAAGTCAGGATGGAAAGTCAGTTGGGACAAGGAACCACGGTGCAGATACGGATTCCTGTGAACAAGGAGAGGGAACCATCAGGGGAAACGGCAGATACCACCAGAATGAAAACGTTAGATACGCTATAGGGGGCGGGTGAATTCATGAGAGCAGTGATTGTGGAAGACGAAATTCTGATCAGAGAAGGCTTGTGCAAACTGATGCATAAAATGTTCCCGGACATCATCATAGAAGGCGTTGCGGGAAATGGGCAGGAAGGGCTTACCTATATAGAAAAGTATCAGCCTGATTTGGTCATCACAGATATCAAGATGCCGGTCATGGATGGTCTAGATATGCTTGAAAAAGTGCAGGAATCCGGTCTGTTTCCCAAGGTGATTGTGCTGACGGCTTATTCGGAATTTGAGTATGCCAAGCAGGCCGTGAAACTGGGGGTCTGTGATTATATCATCAAGCCGGTGGTGGTGCAGGAGTTTGTACAGACCATCCGAAAGGTACAGAATCTGTACGAGCAGGAGCAGAAAAGGACGCCGGAGACCATGGGGAGTCTGGAACATATTGTGTCCGGGCTGCTGTATGGGGTGTCTGAGATGGATATGAAGATGCAGGAGTTTCTTTTCAGAAAATATGGGATTGCGGAACAGATGCCCTTGATTGAGCTGTTGATTTATATGGGAGACAGTTTTGCTCAAGGACGGGAGAAGAAACGGCAGGAGATGTGCCGGATTCTGGAACAGAAAAATGTGGAGTACTGCCTGGTGGATATGGAGTATGACAAGACGATTCTGGCCCTGCTTTACGGCTATTCTTCCAGACAGGAAATAGAACGCTGGTATCAGCATCAAATCTTGTTCCAGAGGCGGGATGAGCGGGAGCGGCATATCAGTTACGGTATGGTGGAGGTTGTGGGGGCCAAAGCAATCAGAGAGGGGTATCAGACCCTGCTTCCCTATATGGATTGGAATATAGTCCTGGGAGACGATGTCCTCATATCTTATCCCAAAATAGCGGATGTGCAGACAGAAATCTGCATTTATCCGGTGGATTTGGAAAATCAGATGAAAACGGCTGTCTGTACAGGGGAAGAGGAGAAGATTCGCGAGATTACAAAACGATTTCATGCGTATTTTCTAAATGGCAGTATGTATCTGCCCAAGGAGATTAAGGAATCCTATGTACGTTTTCAGTGGGCAGTCTTAAACATTGCCAAAGAAGTGGGGTGTATAGATTATCAGAAGGTTGATCAGAAAAGCCTTTTGGACCGTATTATGAGCGCCAAGACAGAGGAAGAACTGCAGAGAAGTTTTGACCAGC
>CAJUFU010000084.1:0-5730 GCA_910585555.1 uncultured Lachnospiraceae bacterium | reverse complement strand
GAGTATGGCGGGGAAGGGAACGGAAGTGATGAGTCTTGCGGTGAAGAAGACCCAGAGCATGATTCATGAATTCTATGCGGACGGTATTACTTTAAGCGAGATCGCAGACAGGCTGAATCTGACCCAGGAGTATTTGGGAAGCCAGTTTCACAAGGAAGTGGGGGAGAATTTCAGTACCTATATCCGCAATTACCGTCTGGCCAAGGCTAAGGAGTTATTGATCGGAACCCAGCTGAAACAGTATGAAATTGCCGGAAAAGTGGGATATGCGGACGCCAAGTATTTTGCCAGAGTTTTTCGGGAATGTGTGGGAATGTCCCCTGCGGAATACAGGAAATCTAATCGGTAGAAAGAATGCCATCGTCTGAGACGATAAGTTTAGATATTTTATCCTTTTTCATTTTTCTCCCGTTTGAAGAGGGCGAAAAAGGAGATATGATAAACCCATCAAGAACAAAACCGATACAAAAGGTTGGAGGAGGATGAGTATGAAGAAGAGAAAGATAACAGCTTTATTGACAGCACTTACCATCACGGCCGGTATCCTGACAGGATGCGGCGCAGGCGGCGAGAGCGCACCGGCAGATAACGCGCCGGCAGCAGACAATGCGCCTGCAGCCAAAGAGAGCGCCAAAGAAGAGGATAGCGGCGAGACAGCATCGGCCGGCGAGGCTCAGGCAATCACCATCTGGTATTACTGGGAGACAGAAGGCCATCAGGTAGCTTTAGACCAGGTTATTCAGGAATATAATGGTTCTCAGGATACCTATGAAGTGACAGCAAAATATGTACCCTTTGCGGATTTTAAGAAACAGTTGTCCATCGGTGCTTCCGCAGATGAGCTCCCCGATATCGCCATCCTGGATTCTCCCGATCATGCGTCCTATGTGGAGATGGGAATCTTTGAAGATTTGACAGGTAAGTTCGATGTCAGCAGTTATTACGAGGGAACCGTAAATTCCTGTACGGTGGACGGAAAATTATACGGTGTGCCTTTTGGGGCAAACTGCCTTGCTCTTTACTATAATGAAGACATGCTGACTGCGGCGGGGTGCAGCGTACCCACGACCTGGGATGAGCTGATGGAGACAGCGAAAGCATTGACAACAGATTCCGTTACCGGGCTTGCGCTTTGCAGTGTACAGAATGAAGAGGGAACCTTCAACTTCGTTCCCTGGTTGTGGTCCACAGGAGCCACCTCCTATGATATCAACAACGAGAATGGTATCCGTGCACTCACCTATATCCAGAATCTGATCAACGAGGGCGTCATGAGCAAAGAGTGCATCAACTGGACCCAGGGCGATGTGATGAATCAGTTTATCTCCGGCAATGTGGCGATGATGGAGAACGGCCCCTGGCAGATTCCCACCATGCAGTCTGAGGCACCGGATTTAAACTGGAAGGTGACACTGATTCCCAAGGATGCGGAATATGCTTCTGTGCTTGGCGGTGAGAATTATGCAGTCATTAACGGTGGTAATGTGGACGGCGCTTTGGATTTCCTTACCTATGCCACCAGTGAAGAGAAGGTGAAGTTCCTGATGGATAAATTTGGCTATATCTCTGCGGATAAGACCATTGCAGAAAGCCAGTTTGATGCAGATTCACCCTACCAGCCTTTCGTAGAGGAGTTAAACTACGCAATGCCAAGAGGCCCTCTGGCTGAGTGGCCCAGCGTATCCGATGCTATTTCCCTGGCGTTCAACCAGGTCATCACAGGAACTGCCACACCGGAAGATGCGGCGGCAGGCGCACAGGCAACGATTGACGGTATTGTAAAATAGATGGATAGAGTCATAGATTGCTGCCACACAGAGTTTTATAGCCATTAGAATCTGTGTGGCAGTTTTTTTACCCTAAAATCGAGAGGAGGGGGTCTTGTGGGAAAGATAAAAAAGTTTTTCCGCTACGAAAATGTAGGTATGTTGTTTGTACTTCCGGCTTTTTTGTATATGCTGCTGTTTGTGGGATATCCGATTGTGCGCAATATAATTTTAAGTTTTCAGGATGTCAATGCAGGCAATCTGGTACGGGGAACGAAGAATTTTATTCTGTTTGATAATTATCTGGAACTTTTTAAGGACAGTGTGTTTACCACTTCTTTGTGGAATACGCTGCGGTATACGGTTTTATGTCTGGTATTTCAGTTTGTCATCGGTTTTGCGCTGGCGCTTTTTTTCAGTCAACGGTTTTCGTTTGCCAAACCGGTGCGGGGGATTCTGCTGGTGCCGTGGATGATACCGGTCACTGTGACGGCACTGATGTTTAAGCTTTTGTTTGCCACCGATATTGGAGTGATCAATTTCCTTTTAAGAAGTTTACATTTGATAGACAAAAACATTGAGTGGCTGACAACGCCGGGGACGGCAATGTTTGCCCTGATCTGCGCCAATGTGTGGATTGGAATTCCTTTTAACATGATACTGATTTCCACCGGACTTACCACGATTCCCAAAGAATTATACGAGAGCGCGTCCATTGACGGTGCGGGGAAAGTGCAGACATTCTGGAAGATCACTCTGCCGCTGTTAAAGCCCACCATTGAATCTGTACTGATTCTGGGCTTTATCTATACCTTTAAGGTATACGACTTAGTTTACGTCATGACAAGCGGCGGCCCGGTGAATTCCACGCATATGCTGTCCACGTATTCCTATAAACTGTCCTTTGAAATGTTTCAGTACAGCAAAGGCTCCGCAGTGGCCAATGTGTTGTTGGTAATACTGTTAGTGGTGGGAATTTTCTATATTAAGGCGACGACAGAGGGGGAGGATGCATGATGGATGAGGAAAAGAGACTTTCAAGGAAAAAGAATATTTTGTTTAGCGCAGCGGCGGTAGTACTTTTGTGCGTTTTGCTCTTTCCTTTATATTGGGCGCTTATCACCTCCTTAAAGACAGAGCAGGAAATCTTTCAAAACCCGCCTACCTTTTATCCCCATGTGTTGAATACCAAATCCTATGCGGCACAGGTGGAGACCGGCGATTTCAATATGTTCCGCTCCTTTGGAAACAGCTTCCTGATTTCACTGGGAGCCACGATCATTGCGGTTTTACTGGCGGTGCCGGCATCGTATGGGATTGCCAAATATCATTTTAAGGCCAGAAAGGTGATGCTGCTTTCCTTCCTGGTGACCCAGATGCTGCCGGTATCGGTGCTGCTTACGCCCATGTTTATCATGTTCAAAAATATGCATGTGTATAATACCTGGGTGGCGGCGGTGTTGGCCGATGCCACCATCGGCATTCCCTTTTCGGTGTTGATATTGAAGAACTATTTTGCCTCTATTCCCAAAGATTTGGAGGAGGCGGCTTATCTGGACGGATGCAATAAGTTCAGTGCTTTTGTGAGGATTTTGATTCCCATTGCCAAACCGGGCGTCATGGTCTGCGCTATCTTTTCCTTCCTCTATGCCTGGGGAGACCTGGCGTATGGGATGACCTTTATCTTAGATCAGGAGAAGCGGCCGATTACTGCGGGTATCTTTAACTTTATGGGCCAGTATGGGACAAAATGGAGCTATTTGACAGCCTTTGCGGTGGTGACTATTATTCCGGTTGCGCTGATTTTTATCTTTATGCAGAAGTATATTGTGAGCGGTATGACAAGCGGAGCGGTCAAAGGTTAGTGTGAGAAGAATAAAAGGAAGGTGAGAAAATATGCTGGATATCAGGGATAATAGATTGGTTTATCATTATGATGCGGAAGAAGTGTGGATTGAGCCTTGGGGGCCGAATGCATTGCGGGTGCGGGCCACGAAGGAAGATCGGATGCCGGAAGAAGACTGGGCTTTATGGCAAAAGGGTGAGGCGGATGCGGATATCAGCTATACTGCGCAGGGAGCCAGGATTTCCAACGGCAGGATTTATGCTGAGATTACGAAACGCGGCAAGATTATGATATACCATGCCGATGGACGGCTGCTTCTGGAAGAGTATTGCAGGAACCGGAGAGATTTGCTGGATAAGAAGTGCAGTGCAATTGAAGTGGAAGCCAGGGAATTCAAACCCATTCAGGGCGGCGATTACCACCTGACCATGCGGTTTGAATCGGTGGATAAGAATGAGAAAATCTATGGTATGGGGCAGTATCAGCAACCCTATCTGGACTTAAAGGGGCTTGATCTGGAATTGGCGCACCGTAATTCCCAGGCCAGCGTACCCTTTGCTATCTCTTCTCTGGGATATGGATTTTTGTGGAATAATCCGGGTGTGGGCCGGGCCGTGTTTGGCAAAAATATCATGAGCTTTGAGTCCTATTCCACCAAGACGCTGGATTATTGGGTGACTGCCGGCGATACACCGGCACAAATCGAAGAGACCTATGCGGCTGTGACAGGGACAGTGCCCATGATGCCGGAGTATGGCCTTGGATTCTGGCAGTGTAAGCTGCGCTATCAGACCCAGGAGGAACTACTTGGCGTGGCGAGAGAGTATAAGCGTAGGAACCTGCCCATTGACTTGATTGTCATTGACTTTTTCCACTGGCCCAAACAGGGGGAGTGGAAGTTTGACCCGGTGTACTGGCCAGACCCAAAGGCTATGGTAGATGAGTTACATAAGATGGGGATAGAACTGATGGTGTCTATCTGGCCCACGGTAGATAAGACCTGCGAGAATTATGAAGAAATGTTGGAGAAGGGCTATCTGATACGCACCGAAAGGGGTTTCCGCGTGGGCCTGGATTTCCAGGGCGCTACCATTCATTATGATGCCACCAACCCGAAAGCCAGAGACTACCTGTGGAACAAGGCAAAGAAGAATTACTATGATTTGGGGATTAAAGTATTCTGGCTGGATGAGGCAGAGCCGGAGTATACGGCTTACGACTTTGATAACTACCGCTATCACAAGGGCACCAACCTGCAGATTGGCAATACCTATCCGGTGGAGTATGCCAGGACTTTCTATGTAGGTATGGAGCAGGAAGGACAGAAAAATATCGTAAATCTTTTGCGCTGTGCCTGGGCGGGCAGTCAGAAGTACGGCGCTCTGGTATGGTCAGGGGATATCGCCTCCAGCTTCGAGAGTATGCGTAACCAGCTGGCGGCGGGACTGAACATGGGACTTGCGGGAATCCCTTGGTGGACCACCGATATCGGCGGATTCCACGGCGGCAATCCGGATGACCCCAAGTTCAGGGAGCTTTTTGCCAGATGGTTTGCCTGGGGAACATTCTGTCCGGTGATGCGCCTGCATGGCGACAGGGAGCCGAGACAGCCCCAGTACGGCACTACGGGAGGAGCCACATGTTGTTCCGGGGCGGCCAACGAGGTTTGGAGTTACGGGGAAGAAGTGTATGAGATCTGTAAGAAGTATATGGAATACAGAGAACAGATGCGGCCTTATACGAGGAAGCTGATGGAAGAGGCCCATGAGAAAGGGACGCCTGTGATGAGAACTCTGTTCTATATGTATCCTAGGGACTGTGTATGCTGGGATGTGGAGGATGAATACATGTATGGCCCGGATGTGCTGGTGGCGCCGGTTCTCTATGCGGGGCAGGCAAAGCGCAGTGTGTATCTGCCCAAGGGGGATGACTGGGTGGAGAGCTTTACCGGAAAGGAGTATGCGGGCGGACAGACGATAGAGGTTGATACGCCGCTTGCTGTGATTCCGGTGTTTGTGAGGAAAAAGATATAAATATAAAATGGAAAAGGTGCAGGAGATATAGCCCAATGTCATTTAGATAAGGACAACATTGCAGTTAGGATTCTTTTTACAGCGA
>CAJUFU010000083.1 GCA_910585555.1 uncultured Lachnospiraceae bacterium | reverse complement strand
GCGGTCTATCTCTTGTTTTCGGTTGCTTGCTTCTTTACCGTACATGAGCATTATTTAAGGGAATCCAAAATTCAAAGAAACAGATAGAGCATTTGGGGAACACCATTAACAGCAGTAAGGTCAATCGAAAGATTCCGGAACATGGAGAACAATCAAAAAAAATCAGCAGAATCAGCAGAAACGAAAGAAGCATTGTTATCTGAAAGACAGAAGCAGATACTTGCATGTATGGAGTTAGAAGTATTGTATAAAACAGAAGAAATTGCTGAAAAAATAGGATTAAGAGGACCAAGGACAAGGCAGTTACTGAATGAACTAGTGGCAATGGGCAGATTAACCTGCACAGCTGCTACCAAAAACAGACGGTATATAAGGATTGAATAAAATAGGGAATGACATGAAGTACACCAATTGTTATGTATAAGAACGCATGGAACAACAAACTGCCGCCCATGCGTCCTTTTTGCACTCAAAAGAAGAAACCCTGATATAATTAAACCATCTCGTCTCTAAGCGCATCAATGATATTTTCTTTCCTGATTTTGCCGCTGGCATACCACATCGTAATAAAAACAATGCCAAATACTCCAAGTATACTGACACTCATACTTTTCCATGGAAAATGATAGGCAAATCCTTCAAGCCGCTCGCTCATGACCATCCCTTTATAGATCAGCCACGAAAGAATACCGGCAATCGGCACCCCAAAGAACAATGTACGTACCCCATAAAAGAAACATTCAAAGCACATCATACGGTTAAACCCCCGTTCCGACATTCCGACGGAACGCAACATGGCAAGTTCCCGTCTCCGGATGCGGATGTTCGTGGAAATGGTATTGCATACATTCGCAACTGCTATCAGCGAAATCATAACAACAAACGTGTACGTAAATACATCTACCACAAAGGTCAGACTGCGGAACAAATCAACTGCCGAAGACAAATTGATTAGCGTGTAATCCTGGGTAATCCCTGCGCCTGTAATCTCGGCCTGTATTTCCGCCATTGTCTGCGTGGGTGTATCCGTCCAAAAAGTCAGTCCTGATTTGGAAGTCTCCTCCAATCCGTCAAAATCATGCTTCATTGACCAAGGAACCACCATCAGAAACAAATACTGCGGCGTGGAATCAAAGGGGAGCATATCCAAAGGATAATTATCTACCATAGATGTATTTATCGTTTTTGTCTGCCCGCTTACGGAAGAATAAAGCGTAAACTCCATTTCCTGCCCTGTGAAAAAAACTTGGTGTTCTACAGTATCCAGAATAAGGGCCAGCACTTTTGCCTCCTGCCCACTATATTCTTCCACAGGAAACGCAAGGCTTTCTATGAAGTCATAATAAACGGCATCTTCAATAAACTGCACATAGATTGGCACGGTATCCTCCGGTTCAAACTGACCGTCTGCAAAGTCACCAGGAAGGCCCGCCACCGTGCCTGCATAAAGCAGATCAGCCTGCCAAGTACTCTTATTCACCCTATCCAAATTCTTTAATCTTTCATGCCATGCAAGGAGTTCATCCTGGGACATTTCCTCCGCATAAAAGGAAATATCTCCATCAGCCTCAACCGTTACTTCCTTTGCAATTCCTTTTAGGGTGCTGCCAAATGCATTGCCCGTTACAAACAGCACAACGCTCAAGGTCAAGGATAATATAACACTGCGGTAGCGCCGTTTGTTTCTGCGGAAATTTTTAAGTGCCAATATTCCTTCCAGACCATAAACACGGCTGGCCAATCTGGAAATCTTAACATCCTTTGCCTCTGTTTTAATCTCACCTGTCTGGCGGATACACGTCATCACCGGGACCGCCGCGGCTTTTCTTGCGGGAATATACGCCGAAATCAAAATGGTAACCAGACTGACCGCTATCGCGGCAGCAAGCGCCGGAACAGACACCGACAATTCCAAAGGTACTTTGCTGGCAGAAATGGTTGCAAAGTTTCTTTCCACAACAGGCAGTACCAGAGCGACACTCCCGATACCTACAGCCACACCAAGCGGAATGCCAAGCAGGCCGATACAAAAGCCCTCAAACAGCACAGAACTTTTTAGTTGTCTGGCTGTTGCTCCTACTGACATCAGAATGCCAAACTGATGAACACGCTCATTCAAAGAAATATAAAATGCGTTATAGATCAGGAAAACAGAACTGATCATGATAATAGCAGTTAGTATTCCTCCCGCCGTATATAGAACGGCATTAACCAGGGTATTTTCCGATACCCCATAGAAGCGCAGTACATCTTCATTCAGGGTAAAAGAAAAGACATCCGCAAAACGGCTCCCATATTCTGTCACTTTCTGCGGATTATCCAATGTGAGAAACAGGCTGCAGCGCCCCGTCATACCTGCCATATCCGTTCTTGTAATCAACGTATATCCCGGTGCATCATGTTCTTCGAATCCGGCCCTTTCATAAACGCCCACAACCTTATACATCTTCTCTTCCACAAGGTTCAGTCTTTCGCCCTCCCTGTATGGGTCGTGCTGTGTCAATATACTTCCGCTCTCTTCACGATTGCCCACCGAAATACGAATCGACTCTCCCACCGGAATCCTCACACCTGCCTTAATCGCTATATGATTGGGAATGATGACTTCCGTATCCTTCTGTGGAAGTCTGCCGGAAATAAGGGTAACCGGCAGCTTGGCAAATGCGTCCTTCGTAAAACCGGCAACAAACAGATACGGTTTTTCCTTGCTTTTCGCACCGTCTAACAAGGCATACCCGATATTTTCAAATGACACTGCCTCGATAACCTCAGAATCACCCAGCCTTTCCTCGACAAAGTCTGCATTCACATCCACAAAATCAATATGCCAGCCGCCGCACTTAAGCTTTGAGACATTGATCATATACTGTAAAAGAGAGGTCCCAAACGCAGCCACTGCCGTAAACAAAGCAGCCGATAAAACCACACCGGCCACAGTCACAAATGTACGGGCACGGTTTTTCTTTAAGCCCTGCAGGGCGACTTTATGAAAAATATTCATGCCTGTGCCACCTGCCTCTCATCCCTTACCACTTTTCCGTCTGCGATACTGATAATACGATCTGCCTGCAAAGCAATGTTCTCATCATGGGTAACAATGATCAGCGATTGGTGATATTTACGATGGCTCTCTTTCAGAACACGGATAATTTCCTGTCCATTGCGGCTGTCCAGACTCCCCGTCGGTTCATCCGCCAGACATACCTGCGGGGCATTCATCAGAGCGCGGCCAATAGCAACACGCTGCTGCTGCCCGCCTGAGAGCTGATTGGGCAGATGGGTCTTTCTGTCCTGCAGCCCCAATAATTCTAATAAATCTTCCAACCGCTTTTTATTGACTTTCCTTCTATCCATGAGAATAGGAAGGGTTATGTTTTCTACCACGTTCAGTGTAGGTATCAGGTTGTGAAACTGATAAATCAGCCCTACCTGCCGTCTGCGGAATATGGCAAGTTTCTCACTGCTCTGGGCATATACGTCCTGCCCGTCCAGATAAATTTTCCCGCTGGTGGGAATATCCACCCCTGCAATCGCATGGAGCAGAGTGGATTTTCCTGAACCGGAACTGCCAATAATAGCAGTAAAATCACCCTTCTCAATATCCAAGGAAACATGATCTAGCGCCGTAACCTTATTTTCATCCCTGCCATAGACTTTACACAAATTCTCGATTTTCAAAAACTCCATTCTATGAGCCTCCTTAGGTTTTTAACAGCGGATGGCCGTGAACCCAGCATCCGTTGTTCACTCATAATCATAGGATTTTGAACTTACTTTTCTGTGACTTTTTTGTGACGAATCCGTCACATTTTCAAAAGGAATATGTCACTTTGGAAAGCGGACGACAAATACAGCCCCGCCCTGCAGCGCATTTTGAGCCGCTATCGTCCCGCCCTGATGCATGATAATGGTTCTGCAGAGGGCAAGTCCGATTCCATATCCTGTTGCGTCCGCATCTTTTCCACGATAGAAACGTTCAAATAAATGGGGCAAATCTTCCTCTCCAAACCCAGCTCCATCATCGTGAAACGTAATTTCTGTAAAGATTGGGTTATCCACACAAAGAATTTCGATTCTCCCGTTATCTCCCACACTCTCTATACTGTTTTTGATAAGATTTTGAAATGCTTCTGAAAGCCACCTGAAATCTCCCGAAATCTCTGCTTCCTTCGGTATGTCTGTCTGTATCTGAATATTATGCAGCTCCATGGAAATGAGAAAAGGGCAAAGAGAAGCGGATAGCAAATGACTCATATTGATTCGTTCCTGTTTGAAAATCACGATACCGGCATCCAGACGGGACAATTTTAATAGGGATGTGAGCAAAAAGTCCATCTGATCAAATAATCCGCCGGCCTCTCTGATCAATGCTTTTTGCTCCTTTTTCTCCGTACCTTTTTCTAATAATGACAAAAGGATGTTCACCGATGTAAGCGGTGTACGAAGCTGGTGGGAAATATCTGCAAGAGAATCTGCAAGATACTTTTTATCTCTTTTTAACGCGTCATTCTGCTCCCGGATGCGCAAAGTCATTTTCACAATCTCGCTCTGCAAAATAGAAAGCTCGCCTTCCTCAGCTTCACTGATATATAAATGCTCGGAATTGTGCAGCACCAGATCAATCTGCTCCGACAACTGTGCTATCTTCTGATAGCGCGCCCTTGTGAACACATAAAATATAATTCCCAAGAGACAGGCCGAGAGGAGTTCCAGCACGCCCGCCATTATGCCGATTTTAAATCCCGCTGCCGTTGCGGCAGATACAATGATACAATATAAGATAGCAATGCGCCGTATCTCTTTATTCCGAAACATAACTGCCTCCCAGCCGATAGCCTGTACCATGAACCGTAAGGATAATCTGCGGCTTGGAAGGGTCATCCTCAATCTTTTCCCGCAGCCTCTTAATATAAACTGTTAAAGTATTATTATTGACAAATTCTCCTGCGGCATCCCACAGCTCGTCCAGCAGCCTATCCCTGGTAATAATATTTTTAGGATGATTGATAAATATCAACAGTAAGCGATATTCCAAAGCGGAAAGAAATACTTCTTTTCCATTCTTTTTGACAATACCGCTGGCTGTATCCACAAAAAGCCCGTTCCTGTCAAAACTGGCAGGCAGACAATCCGCTTTACGCAAAGCCGCCCTGATTCTTGCAATCAGTTCCCGCGGCCTAAAAGGTTTTGTAATATAATCATCCGCCCCCATATTCAATCCCGTAACAACACTTGCTTCATCGCCGGACGCTGTCAAAAAGATAACCGGAATATTCTGTATCTGTTTGATCTCTGTGCATACGGCAAAACCGTTCCCGTCAGGTAACGAAATATCCACCAATGCCATATCAAATTTACTTTCTGTAAGCATACCGGCCGCTTCCCTCTGCGTGGAAGCATGACTGACTGCAAATCCCTCTGACTGAAGCAGGCGCGTCAGATTTTTGGAAATTGCCTTATCATCTTCCACTAAAAATATTTTTTTCATCCTGCTGTCTCCTTCAAATGCATTATTTTAGCAATTCCGGCAATCAATATCCCAACGAGTACAGCTGTATCTATAAATAGAACAGCAACTACACTTTTTATCAATCCATGTACAAACAATATGGAAAATATCTCTACTGATAATGCGGCAAAACATAAATAGTTTGATAAATATTCCGTTATAAGTTCTCCGTACAGAAAGTTCACCAGAAATCTCACATAGATAATTGGTCTTAATAAAAAACGGATACAGATACAAGCCAACGGATATGCAAAAATAAATTTTTTATCTACAACCGAAGCCGCCATTCCATTATACCATTGAACCGGAATTTCAACGGGTAATTTCGCATAGGATAGCATTCCAATCAAAAAGCATAATAGGGTAATCATTATCCATGTAATAAGGCTGCCCCAAATATATAGAAAGCTAACGGAATCCAGCTTAAAAACAGGTTTATTATCATTCCAATAGGCTTCCAAATCCAATACATATTTTTCAACCTGTAATTCTTCGAAGCTGATATTTCCAGATGCAAGCATTCTTTCACATATATCTTTTGCTTTATTTAATCCCTCTATCTGTGTTTGAATTGCCGCAGCTTGCTTTTCTACAATTTCTTCCAACGGCACTTTATCAGACATAATATTACGAATATCCTCAATAGAGATTTCCAGTGTACGCAGATATGCAATTTTTTTAATATATTCAACATCTTTTTCAGAATAATCTCTATATCCGTTTTTGTCGTTTCGCAACGGCTCTATAAGCTTTTCCTTTTCATAAAAGCGTATGTTGGAACGTGTTAGTCCTGTCTGCTTTTCAACTTCTTTGATTGTCATAATGATACCTCCTATCCCGGAAACTGGCAATAATTTTAAAGTCCTTCCATACTGTTGCAGAATTATTATTTCCTTTGCAATATAAAGTATCAATAAGGTTTACAGTCAAGCTCTTTTTACATTTTCGTTTCCATCTCCAAACTGCCGCTTATCCTGATTTTTTAGAAAAGCTTCCGGTGCATATCCAATGCCCCGGAAGCCCGATTAAAACACAGCCTTATGCCTTTACCCTAACGCAAACATTTTCATTGCCTCTTTCACGTTTTCCTTCATAGCGTCCCTTGCGGTCATAGATATGGACGAGAAGAACAACGGCTCTTCTTCACGAAGGGATTTCAAATATTCCGCCGCCGCATTTCCGCCGGCCTTATCCATGTAAGTAAAATAATTTATTTTCCGCACACCTGCCCGGATTGCCGCATGGTAATCCTCTCTGCTCACCCCGGAACCGCCGTGCATGACAACCGGTATATCATTCGTCAGGGAGCGCACATTTTTTACCACATCAAAATCCAGCTTCGGTGTGGTCAGATAAATCCCATGGGTAGTTCCAAAAGAGCAGGCGAGCGCATCGATGCCGCTGGCTTCCACGAACACTTTTGCCTGTTTGGGGTCTGTGTAAATTTTCGTGTCGTCTTTGTCGCTGTCCCCTGCGCCGGATTCCCGTTTTCCCATGCTGCCAAGCTCCGCTTCCACAGAGGCACCGGTCTTTGCCGCCATTTGAACTGCCTTTTTGGTATTCTCCAGGTTCTCCTCATAGGATAGAACCGAGCCGTCATACATGATTCCGGTAAAACCGATTTCCAAAGCCTTTTTCAGATAGTCCAGCGTCTCGCCGTGGTCCAGATGAACACAGACCGGCACGGACGCCTTCTTTGCCTCCTCCACCATAATCGGTCCGATCAACTCTAGTGGAACCCAAGATTCGTGGCATTGGGCAAATTGGATAATAACCGGCATCGTTAATTCTTCCGCCGCCCCAATAACAGCCTGAAGACTCTCAAGATTTGCAGCGTTAAAGGCACCTACGGCAATCTTCTTTTCTTCCGCAATCTTCAACACTTCTTTTAAAGTAACTAACATAATGCTTTCCTCCGTCGTTGACATGCTTATTTGTTTCTTTTACGACAATTATACCACCTGGATATTTTACGTAAATGACAATCTTGCGTTTTACCCCTTGCCTTGTTGCGATTTTATCCATATATTTAATAGTAAGATTTGCCGCCATGCACAATCTGAAAATTTTTTGCTGAAATGAATCCGGCTTATGCCGCAGCCGTTCATAAAATGTTCATATTTAATTTTAAAAAACTTCATTTCCCTAACATCTTTTAGACATTTCTCCAACGTATACTAATATCATAAGATACAACAAAGAAACGATTACATCAAAGTTAGCTGATAAATTTAAAACTTTTTCATAATAATGCCAAGTAAAGGAAACTTTACTTGGCATCCTCCCTTTTATAGGGATTTTTTATTTTACTTTTCTTTTCTATAAATGTTTTCTATTATCCATGTATACAATTTATGCTTGCCATGTATGTGATTCAGTGGTATACTTGGATACTGGAAACGCTCTATCATTGTTTCCCATGATTGTCAACGTAGACATTCTTTCCCAATGTCTACGCTTTTTTATCTCACAGGCATATAACCCGCCTTATGGTCATGGGAGATTATTCGGATTTCACAATGAGGAGGAAAAGAGGAGGAGACAGGAATGTTAGATATCATTAGTAAGGTAAACGGCGCCGTCAACGGTTTCGTCTGGGGTATTCCCATGCTGGTACTGTTAATCGGCACCGGTATCCTGATGACTGTACTGACAAAGTTCTTTCAGCTATCCCACATCGGACACTGGTTTAAGAACACCATTGGAGGCATCTTTAAAGACAAACATGTTACGAAACATACGGATAAGGACGATCAGTCCATTTCCCAATTTCAGTCCCTGTGTACGGCCCTTGCCGCCACCATCGGTACGGGTAATATCGTAGGTGTGGCCAGTGCGCTGGTGGCAGGCGGCCCGGGCGCCATTTTCTGGATGTGGATTGTGGCATTCTTCGGCATGATGACCAATTATTCTGAAAATGTACTGGGCATTTACTATCGCCGCAAGAACGAAAAGAACGAGTGGTGCGGCGGCGCCATGTATTATCTGAAAGACGGTCTTGGTTCCTATAAGGGGTTTAAGCAGGTCGGTGCAGTACTTGCGGTACTATTCTCAATCTTCTGCCTGCTGGCATCTTTCGGTATCGGCAATATGAGCCAGGTCAATTCGATTGCTATCAATATGACTTCCGCCTTCAAGATTCCTGCAACAGTGGTGGGGATTGTACTGGCAGTCTTGGCGGCGCTTGTGATCGTGGGCGGCCTTAAGAGAATCGCTTCTGTCACAGAGAAGTTAGTTCCTTTTATGGCAATCATCTACATAATTGGCGCGCTGGCAATCTTTATCATGAACATTGGACAGTGCGGCGTCGTGTTTTCCGCTATCTTGAAAGGCGCTTTCGGCCTGCGCGCAGTGGGCGGCGGTATTGTAGGTTCCGGTGTTAAGCTTGCCATCACCTGGGGTATGAAGCGCGGTGTATTCTCCAATGAAGCCGGTCTTGGTTCCTCTGTCATGGTTCACTCCAACTCCAATGTCAAGGAGCCTGTGCGGCAAGGTATGTGGGGCATCTTTGAAGTGTTTGCAGACACCATCGTGGTCTGCACACTGACCGCTTTTGCGGTGCTCTCCTCCGGTCTGGTGGATTTAGAGACAGGCGCCGTACTTAGCGCTTCGGAAGGTTCCGCCCTGGTGGGAGAGGCATTTTCCACCGTATTTGGAAGTGCCGGTCCTGCTTTCATTGCCCTGGCGATTTTGCTGTTTGCCTTTTCCACAGTGCTCGGCTGGAGCCATTATGGTTCCAAAGCATGGGAATATCTGTTTAACACAAAATCTACCATTATATATAAGATCGTATTCATCATCATGATTTATGAAGGCGCTGTCATGAAACCGAATCTGGCCTGGGATCTTTCAGATACGTTTAACGGACTGATGGCCATCCCGAACCTGATCGGTGTCTTAAGCCTTTCGCCGATTGTCGTGAAGATTACGAAAAACTATGTGGCGCGTAACATCAAGAAAGAAGATGTGAAACCAATCTTATCTGTTTTCCCGGATATCGAGGAGGCACAGATTAAGGAAATGGAAGAGACGAATAAGAACTAGAAACGTGCGCCCAGGGGCGCACCGCAGAAAAAGGAGCTGTGCCGCTTGGCCAGCTCCTTTTGTTTATCCCTTGATTTTATGCCTTACCATCAGAACCAAGTACATGCAGAATCTTGTGAGCAACCATATCTTTAACAGCCTGACGTGCAGGTTTAAGATACTGACGAGGATCGAAATGATCCGGATGCTCTGCAAAGTATTTACGGATGTTACCTGTCATAGCAAGACGAATATCGGAGTCGATATTAATCTTACATACAGCAAGCTGTGCAGCCTTACGAAGCTGCTCTTCCGGAATACCTACTGCATCAGGCATGTTACCGCCATACTGGTTAACCATCTTTACAAACTCCTGCGGAACGGAAGAAGAACCGTGCAGAACGATCGGGAAGCCAGGAAGTCTCTTAATGCACTCCTCCAATACGTCAAAACGAAGCGGCGGCGGAACAAGAATGCCTTCTTCATTTCTGGTACACTGTGCAGCCGTGAACTTATATGCACCATGAGAAGTACCGATTGCGATAGCCAGGGAATCACAGCCTGTCTTATCAACGAACTCTTCAACCTCTTCCGGACGTGTATAGGACTCTTTACCAGACTCTACAACGACTTCATCCTCAACGCCAGCCAGAGTACCAAGCTCAGCCTCAACCACAACGCCTTTATCATGCGCATACTCAACTACCTGCTTGGTGAGAGCGATATTGTCCTCAAAAGACTTGGAAGAAGCATCGATCATAACAGAAGTAAAGCCGCCGTCGATACAGGATTTACACAATTCAAATGTGTCACCATGATCTAAGTGAAGAGCGATCGGAATCTGCGGATTCTCTGCTACCGCTGCCTCTACTAACTTCACCAGATATGTGTGGTTCGCATAAGCACGCGCGCCCTTAGAAACCTGAAGGATAACCGGGCTGTTCAATTCGCCTGCTGCCTCTGTGATACCCTGAACGATCTCCATGTTGTTTACGTTGAAAGCGCCGACTGCATAGCCGCCATCGTATGCCTTCTTAAACATTTCGGTTGTTGTTACTAATGCCATACTATTTTCTTCCTTTC
>CAJUFU010000082.1 GCA_910585555.1 uncultured Lachnospiraceae bacterium | reverse complement strand
CTACACTATAGCCTACACTCTTTCCCTACACGACGCTCTTCCGATCTCTGCAGAAATCAAAGATTGTATCGCAAAAGAGCAATACGAAGAGGAACGGATTCTTGGTATTTCCATTGCCACCCAGGGAATCACTTCCCCCGATCACACCACTGTAACATACGGAACGATTATGCATAACACTGGCATGTGTCTGGAACACTTTTCCAAATATATGCCATATCCATGCCATTTGGAGCATGACTCCAAATCCGCCGCCTTTCTGGAATTATGGAACCATCCGGAGCTTGACAGCGCCGTAGTCCTTTTGCTTAACAGAAATATGGGAGGCTCCATCATAACAAATCATCAGATTCATCAGGGAAATTCCATGCACAGCGGCACCATTGAACATATGTGTATCAATCCTGACGGTCCGCTCTGCTATTGCGGAAACCGCGGCTGTTTAGAGACCTACTGTTCCGTCAACGCGCTGGAACACTCCGCAGGGCTTCCTATCAAAGAATTTTTCCCGGCTTTGCGAGAAAAAAAATCCCCCCAGCTTACACAAATCTGGGAAGATTATCTAAACCATCTGGCATTTGCCATAAGAAATTTAAACCTGGTAATCGATGCGCCTGTTATTATCAGCGGTTACCTGGCACCTTATTTTACCGAAGAGGATATCGATTATCTGCTAAGCCGTATTACTTCCTCCTCTCCCTTTTCCGTATCGAAAGACCAAATACTGGTTGGGGTGCACGGACAGTATACGCCCGTCATCGGCGCTTCTTTATTCTATATAGAACAATTTCTGCAGTCCGTCTGACTGCCTTTCTCTTACTGCCGGTTAGACGCTGTAAGGCACAGAAGTCCCTTGTAAAATCTCTTCAATCTTTGCAACCAATTTCTCTTTCACCGGCGGTTTTAAGAAATATCCTGCCGGTTTTAATTTCAGCACTGCCTCAATATTTTCTCTGTCGTTTATGGCAGTCAGAAATACCACCGGAATACTCTTAAGCTCCTCGTCGGCACGTATCATTTCTAATGTCATCCTGCCATCACAGACCGGCATCTCATAATCTAACAGAATCAAATCCGGTCTCTTTTTACCGATAGAGGTCATGGCCTGCGCCCCGGAAACCGCTAAGGCGACCTCGTAGATATCCTGCAGCATTGCCTTCATCGTTCTAAGGGCCATACCATTATCATCCACCACCAGAATGCGCTTTTTACCACGATGAGCACTGTTTTCCTGCCTTGCCTCCTGTCCGGCCCTCTCTTCCTCCATTCCCAGCCGCCGGCATACGGCTTCCATGATAATAGAGTTCTCCACCGGACGAATCAGATTTTCAAACTGCTCTCCTTCATAGTACTTAAAAAATCTGCCGCTCTCCTCCTTGGTTCCAATGGTCAGGACCGGAATCTGGGCATACTGCTCACTCAACATATAGAAGATGGATGTATCGATATCATAGGCGCCGACCAAACTAATCACAATCAAATCCGGGTTGACAATCTTTAACATTCCCTCCAAAACGCCAGCCTTCTCTGAACAGAGCTGTACATGAAAATATTGGGACAAAAATTGATTGGTATCGTTCACCACCGTATTAAACTTGCCGATTAATAGTATTTTTTTCATTTCGTCCTCCCCTCCCTGGCATCCTACTGTGCCCTCTGTTTCTCTATTTCTTCTGACAGCAGGTCCGCAAGGCGGTCCGTTTCCTCCATATCCAGATTGGTCACTGCCTCCGCAAGCTTCTGAATACACTGACTGATTCTGTCCGGACAATCATATTCCTGCAGTTGTCTCATCGCTTCATCCGCCTGGTCAATATCCATCTCCTGCAAACTGATACGCACCATTTCCACAAGGGCCTGTATCACAGAATAATCGGCGTCTTTCTTTGCCCCATCAGCACTCCCAATGTCAAAGACGCCCTGCAGTTTGATTCGATAGCTGCGCCATTCCTCCAAAAAAACGCCTGTCAAAGCTGTGATTATCTCTATTTTACCATCTTTTGCCGCCGCTTCCAATACTCTTGCGATACCTGCTAACGGTATGATGCCCACTGTGGCCGCAAGGCCCTTCATGGCATGTACCTGAATGCGGTACTGTTCCAAATAATCAGCGGCCCTGCTCTGCTCCTGTATCTGTTCCAGACGGTCGGCCGCATAATCAATCTGCTCATAGAAGGTTTTCACCGTATAGGCAAGCAGTTCCTCCTCCGGCAGATGCAGCCAGGCGTAATTCCAGTCTAACCCCTCCACCACTGGCAGTTCTTCCAGACAAAATGCTGACGCATCCTTCGACGGCCCCTCTGTCTTTTCCACCGTTTCATGCAGTAATTCCTCCGGCAGCATTTTCTGTATCATACTTTCAAGCTTATCCGGCACAATCGGTTTCGACAAGAAATCATCAAATCCCTCTGTCAGATAGAACTCCTTTGCTCCGGACACCGCATTCGCAGTGAGCACAACAATGGGCGTATCCTGACACGGAAACTCTGACAATTCCTTGATATGATGCAGGGTCTCCACGCCGTCCATCCCGGGCATCATGTGGTCTAAGAAGATCAGGTCATAATGATTTTCCTGCACCAGCCTCAGACACGCCTCACCCCCGTCGGATTCTGTCACCTGCATCTGTGTCTCCTTCAACAGGTTCCGCAGCACCTTACGGTTGACGGCATTGTCATCCACCACCAATATTTTCGCATCCGGCGCGCAAAACCCGGATTCATAGCTAAAATCCTGTGCCATCTTCTGTACTTTCGATTCAAAATCGCCAAGGGGCGTATGATCGACAATCTTTTGCTCCAGCGCAAAATAGAATTTAGAGCCCTTTCCGTACACACTCTCCACCTGCAGCCTGCTGCCTAACAGCGAAAGCAGCTGCATGGTAATGCTCATTCCTAGTCCTGTGCCCTCAATATTGCGGTTCCTGTCCTCCTCAATCCGCTCAAACTCTGCAGAAAGCTTTGGCAGATCTTCTTCTTTGATGCCGATACCGGTGTCCTCCACCTCGAAATAAAGCACCGCCGTCTCCTCCGTAAGACGGCACTTGATTCGGAACCATATGGTTCCTTCATGGGTATATTTGACCGCATTAGTCAATATATTGATCAATATCTGCCGAATCCGCACATCATCTCCAAACAGACGGGAGGGAATCTCATGGTCAATCTCCACCTCAAGCCGAAGATCCTTAGCCGCCGCCCGCTGTGTTGTCATATTCACCAAATCATGAATCAGACTGCTGACATCATACGCCACCGGCACAATCTCCATTTTCCCTGAATCAATCTTAGAGAAATCCAAAATATCATTGATCAGCGACAGCAGAGACTGACCAGCCGTGTAAATATCCATGGCATATTCCCTGACTTGCGGCTCCTTCGATTCCCGCAGAATCATCTCATCCATGCCAAGCACCGCATTGATAGGCGTGCGGATTTCATGGGACATCTGTGCCAGAAACTTCCCCTTCGCCTCATTGGCGGCAAGCGCTTCCTGCCTTGCCGCATCCGCATCTTTCTTGGCCTGTGCCAGCAGGATATTCTGTTCCTGCGCCGCCCTTGCCTTTTCCTCTGCATTCTCCCGGTATTCCCTGGATATCATGGAAACATGCAGAATGGCCAGCAGCAGCCCGGACAAAGTCATGGTATACAACACGGCCGCTTCCACATACTCATACATGGAAATAGACTTCAGAATCACTTTCGCCACTTCCCCTGCCAGCAGAACAAACACAGAGGCGATTGGCATAATGTTCTGTAAACGCCAATTTTTCTTCTCTAACTTGATCAGACTCACAAGAACCGCCACACAAACCACAGCCATCACGACCGCAGAGACATTTGCCATCACAGCCAGATTACATACCCCAGATAAATCCGCGAAAACTTGTATGACAGCATTACAAATTACCGCACACAAAAGCCGGTTAAAGCGGTGCGGATAAATACTCCTGAAATTTCTTTCAAAATAAAGTACCAGAAACAGTGGAAGCACCAGCATCAGATACTCCTGCATCAGATAGGCTTCCTGCATGATAAAAAAAAGTTCAAAGGTATCTGTTCCAATAAAACAGTAAATACTTGCCGTCAAGCCGAACAATCCCAAAAACGACTCTCCCCGGCTCGGCTGTCCTGTGTACCACCGCATCATGGCAAGCACTAACATAATGATTGCCGAAATCATAATCAGCAGACTGCAGACAATGTCAACCAGATTGCTCCCCCGCAGTCCGATAATGATAACATCACCCGTCTCAACGATGACATCTCCAAGCATAATCTCCTGACCATAATCCAAAATAGTCAGTTCAATCTCTATTTTTCCCTCTATACCAGCCTCCCAATCCATATCCGGAAGGTTTACATAATATCTATCGCCTCCATTGTCCCTTTCGGGCTCCTGCAGATTGAGCACCTCCCCGTCGAAAAGGACCCTCACATCTGCATTTTCATAAGAAAACACCATCCTTCTGCCTGCGTATTCCTCAGACAGCGTATTTTGAAAGACAATCTTATCCGCATCCTGAAAACTTCCTGCGTAAGGCAGGCTGACTTCTGACCGTACCCCTCCGTCCGGAAGAAGGATACTCCAGCCCTCATTAAAATAATAGCCAATCTGCTCTGAAAACGAAGACTCCCCCGCATTTCCCTGATGCAGACACACCACAATCATCATTACTATGATAACGAATAAAATGGTTAACGCTGTAAATTTCCGTATATGTTTCATACCGCCCCTTATTTTTCCCCGTTATTGATTAAATGCCGTAATGTTAGCCTCATTCAGCGTAAAGTCATAATAATTCAAATCCTCCCGCTTCGTCCAGCCAATCTGCTTCCAAAAAGCATTGCCGATATCATTCTTGGTAAAGGCAATGAGCGATACCTTATTGATCTGCTCCGCCTTAAGCGCTTCCATACAAAAGACCACCATCGCCTTGCCGATGCCCTGCATACGGTATTCTTCCGCCACACACACATGATACAGACATCCCCGTCTGCCATCATGCCCGCAGAGGATTGCCCCCACAATCCTGCCCTCCTCCACTGCCACCACACTGGTATCCGGGTTTCTCATAAGGAACCGCGCCACCCCCTGTCTGGAATCATCCAGACTCCTGATGGCAAAGCCCTTAATGGACAGCCACAAAGCCTTCACCCCATCATAATCTTCTATCGTCATCCTGCGTATCATATCCTGTCGCCTTTCCGGTTTATATCCTTCCTCTACTCTCCCACAAGCGTCACCGCCGTATAATCATGCTTCACATAAGGAAGAAACTTCTCCAATATATCCGCCGTGCGAATCTTCATGCTGGAAGTATTCACGCAGGGGTGACACCCCACAAATTCATCCGCCAGAATATCCCGGTCTATGAGAAGCCGCACCCGGTTCTCCTTATCGTTCATCAGTCCCATCACACTTACCGACCCGGGCGTAATATCAAGAAACGCCTCCATATATTCCGCACCTGCAAAGGAAAGTCTGGCACTGCCAATCTGACTGGAAAGCTCTTTGGTCTTAAACTTTTTCGTGCCGGGCATCATCAGCATATAGAAAGCGGTCTTCTGGGCATTACACAGGAAAAGATTCTTACAGATATGAATACCCAGTTTACTGTCCACATCATGGCAGTCTTCCACCGTGGCTGTCACTCCATGGTCCAGCCGCAGAAAAGGTATTTCCAGCTTTTCAAGTAGCTCATATACTGCCATTTCCTTTAAAAGTCTTCCATCGGGTGAGGGTTTTATGTCAACCGGTTCGATTGCCATATCCCGCTCACCCACATTGATGATATCTTCCTGTAAGTCCATTTTTACCTCACTTCTGCGCCGCCTTTATCTCAACTGTGTTGTGACCGCGCATAACTTTACAGTATTCAAATTCCTCCGCCTTTTCAGGCGGCACGTTTATCAATAGCCAAATACACCCTCTAAGGATTCATCCTCATCTATCCACTGCTGAACCGGAATCACTCTATACTCTGTATCCGTATCCCTCACATACACCGTTTCGATTCCCGCGTTGATGATCTGCCGCTTGCACATGGAACAACTGCAGGAGTTCTTCACATACTCTCCCGTATCCGCCTCCACCCCGGTCAGATACATGGCACTTCCAATCATCTTATCTCTGGAAGCGCTGATAATCGCGTTTGTCTCCGCATGTACACTACGGCACAGCTCGTATCGTTCGCCTCTGGGAATCGCCAGTTTCGTGCGGATACACTCCCCCACATCTGTACAGTTCTTCCTGCCCCGGGGCGCTCCCACATAACCGGTGGCTATCACCTCATCATTCTTCACGATAACCGCCCCATAATGCCTGCGCAGACAAGTAGACCTCTGCGCCACCATCTTCGCCAAATCCAAATAATAGTTAACCTTATCTCTTCTCTCCATACTTACTTTCCCTTCTCCATAATGAACCTAAATTTTGGGAAGAATGCCGCAAACGGCATTCTTCCGGACATAACATAGTTAGACTTAGGATGTGTTTTTTGCATCCTTAGTCTAACTTTATGTCCAAGTTAAGGGAACAAAGGCACCAATTCCAGTCCCTCGCTCTCCGCAAATCCAAACATCAGATTCATATTCTGCACTGCCTGTCCTGCCGCCCATTTGACCAAGTTATCCAAGGCGCCCATCATGATGACCCGGCCCGTCCGCTCGTCAATCACAAAGTTGATATCCACATAATTACTGCCTTCCACCCACTTAGTCTCCGGGCACACACCTTTCTCCAAAACGCGGACAAATTTTTCTTTCTGGTAATACTGATCATACACGGCCTTCACTTCCTCGTAAGATGGCAGACGCATCGGCCCGTCCGCTCCCTTCACCGGCAGAAGCTTCGCATAGGCCGTCACCAGGATTCCCCGGTTCATCGGCACCAGATGCGGGGTAAAGTTCAACACGACCTCCCTGCCTGCCGCATAACCGAGCTGTTCCTCAATCTCCGGCGTATGCCTGTGACTGGTCACACCATAAGCCTTAATATTCTCATTCACCTCACAGTAAAGATTGGGCACTTTCGCACCGCGCCCTGCCCCTGATGTGCCGCTCTTGGCATCTATGATCAGGGTGTCCGTATCAATCAGTCCCTCTTTCACCAGCGGATACGCCGTGAGAATGGAGCAGGTAGTATAACAGCCCGGATTAGCCACCAGGCGGGCGCCTTTCACATCTTCCCTGTTAATCTCACACAGCCCGTAAACCGCTTCTTCTATATACTGGGGTGATTTGTGCTGGATACCATACCACTTTTCATAGGTAGGAACATCTTTTATCCGGAAATCAGCGCTTAAATCTATCACCTTTACCTTTGAAAGAATATCCTCCTTCATCAAAGACGCGCAAAATCCCTGGGGTGTGGCCGTAAAAATCACGTCCACCTGCTTTGCCAGCTCCTCCATATTATCATCCATGCATTTGGCGTCCACAATCTGAAACATATTCTGGTATACCTGCGCATATTTCTGATCGATATAACTTCTCGAGCCGTACCATACCACTTCTACCTTGCTGTGAGCTGTCAGAAGCCTCACCAATTCACCGCCTGCATATCCTGTGGCTCCTATAATTCCTGCTTTTATCATATATCATCCCTCTCCTCTCTCATCGCTGCAGATTAGATCATTGCGAATCACATTCTTTCAGGAAAGCAGTTGTGCAAAATAGACAAATCACAAGTAGGGTGCTTTGACGCCGCCGGTGTTTAGACGCCGTCTTCTGGCGTCTTATGCACCGCTGCGAGCGGCAGTGCAGCGCAAGCGTGCCCTACGGTGATTGTCTATTTTGTACAACGGAAACTTTTGAAAACACAGTTTCGCAATTACCTATGCTACAGATTCCAATAGTCCCTTTTGAGACTCCTGCCCTGCCTCTATTAGATAGAGGCTATACTTTTAATCCAACAGATACCCAGCCTTATAGGAACACTCCAGATAATTGGGGTTCTGGTAATATAAGTCCGATTGAAAATTCGATATTCCGTCGCTGATAAATGAAGTAAAAATATGAATTAACTCTTCCACTTCTTTTCCCGGTTCTGCACAATCTTCAATCATGATACTATATAATTTCCCAATATCCTGGTAGCTGGGAATTGTATATTTACATCCTGTAATGGTATCAAAATCCCCTTTGGCTATTTGATACTGCTCTACTACCTCATCACATACCTGCTCAAAAGAAAGACAATGATTCACCTCGGCATCATATAATTGTTTCTCTATTCCGTCTTTGCCCAGCGCCTTTACAATAACTCCTCGTTTATTTTTCGTCTCACGGGCAATATACTCAATCAGGGAACACACATAGAAGAAGTCATTTCTTTCTTTCGCTGTCATAAACAAGTTCACTCCTTTCAAAGGCCAAACAATCAAGAGCTGATAATGTATGAAAACTGATCTGATGTGTTGGATACCTGAATTCTGCCAACACCCAAAACTGCTTTCGGCTTATCCGCCCTGTCAGAAAATCATTGACATAGTTCCAAACAGTATCATTTGCCATCGGCCCTTCTACTATATCATACGAATGCGTCTCTCCCGATCGACATCTCGCAATAAAATCAAGCCATTCGTCAGTCATAGAATCAAATTTCAAAACAGATAATGTATCATTGGGTTCATAGGAATAATAATTGATTGTCGGTTTACCCGCTCCACGATTTGCCCATCGCACAGCCTGTTCAAAATTATTTGTACAATAAAATCCCCATGAAAAATCTTTTGTATATCTCGTTTTCCGCACTTCCGGAAATTCAACAATTTCCTTACTTGCATGGTAGAGAATCATGTTTTCTTACCTCCACTCCACAACCCAACCTATGGCATCTCTATCCAATATACCACGTACCTAACGGCATGACAATCATTGCCGAAACACATCCCGTTTTCATTTTCTTTCTGCTCTTTCATGCTCTACGGTGTATAACTATACATCATAATTGCATAATATTCAACTATTTTTTCTATTTATGCAGTTTTTTCAATAATATTCATAAAAATATGCATAAATTTACACTTGCAATCTATGTTGTCTTGTTGTATATTGTTTTAGAGATAAATGCGGCCTGCTGTTACTTGGACGACGGCCTGCATATAGAGAGTACCTGTATAACAATTTCATTACTTATTTAAATGGAGGAAACTTACATGAAAGAAAAAGTAGTTCTTGCGTATTCTGGCGGACTTGACACCACCGTGATCATTCCCTGGCTGAAAGAAAATTTTGACTATGATGTCATCTGCGTGTGCGGCAACTGCGGTCAGGGTGAAGAACTTGACGGCTTGGAGGAGCGTGCCCTTTCAAGCGGCGCTTCCAAACTTTACATCGAAGATTTAACAGACGAGTTCTGTAACGACTTTATCATGCCCTGTGTGCAGGCACATGCAGTCTATGAAAACAAGTATCTCCTGGGCACTTCTATGGCGAGACCCGTCATTGCCAAGAAGCTGGTGGAGATTGCCCGCAAGGAAGGTGCTTCTGCTATCTGCCACGGCGCTACCGGTAAAGGCAACGACCAGATACGTTTCGAGTTAGGCATCAAGGCCCTGGCTCCGGACTTAAAGATCATTGCCGCATGGCGTAACGAGAAATGGACCTTGAACTCCCGTGAGGAAGAAATCGAATACTGCCGCCAGCACGGCATCAACCTTCCTTTCTCCGCAGATTCCAGCTACAGCCGCGACCGTAACTTATGGCATATCAGCCATGAGGGCCTTGAGCTGGAGGATCCTGCCAATGAGCCTAACTATGAACATCTCTTAGTTCTTGGCACTACACCGGAAAAGGCTCCCGCGGAAGGGGAGTATGTGACCATGACTTTTGAAAAAGGCATCCCCACCTCTGTTAACGGCAAGAAAATGAAGGTAGCTGAAATTATCGCAACCCTGAACGAATTGGGCGGCAAACACGGCATCGGTATCGTAGATATCGTGGAAAACCGTGTCGTAGGCATGAAATCCCGCGGTGTCTATGAGACGCCCGGCGGCACAATCCTCTATGAAGCGCATCAGCAGCTTGAGGAGCTGATTCTTGACCGTGATACTTACGCACTCAAACAGGATATGGGTAATAAGTTTGCACAGATTGTTTACGAAGGCAAATGGTTCACTCCCCTGCGCAAGGCTGTACAGGCATTTATAGAGTCTACTCAGGAATATGTGACGGGCGAAGTGAAATTCAAACTTTATAAAGGCAATATTATCAAGGCCGGCACCACTTCACCCTACACACTCTACAATGAGAGCATCGCTTCCTTCACGACCGGCGATATGTATGACCATCACGACGCGGAAGGTTTCATCAACCTGTTTGGTTTATCCAGCAAGGTCCGCGCATTAAAGATGCAGGAGAATGGTGTGAAACTGCTTTAATCTGCTTTAGTCTGACTGCCTGGTATTATGCTTTAATATCAGGCAGTTTTCTGATACAAGACATATATCCGGTTCAAAGATTTATCAAATATACATATGCTTCCTCATTATCAAAAGTAAAGCTCCTACAATAATTTCCACCATTTTTCTCGATTGTTTTTATGGAAGCAGCATTGTCCTTTTCAACTGATAACTGCAACTGTTTCAGACCGTGTTTTCTCGCAGCCAAACATACTTGTCTTAATATTTC
>CAJUFU010000081.1:10750-11342 GCA_910585555.1 uncultured Lachnospiraceae bacterium | reverse complement strand
ACTTTCTTGACTCTGTATAGATTTCAAATCGGATAACAAGTTTTTTAAAAATTTCCAGTATGCACAATCTTGTGTGAGACATAATAATAGTAACTGTCTGGTCCATATGTGCTAAACAGTTATTATGTGACAAAATCAGGCGTTTTATGATTTTGACACGTAAAATGGGGGTCGATGTATTAAGAAGGGGGATGGAAACATGAGGAATAAAGGTTTAGACTGTCTTGCCCTGACAATTGCCATTATTGGTGCTGTCAACTGGGGGTTAATCGGACTTTTCAGCTTTGACCTTGTGGCATTTATTTTTGGTAACATGTCATGGTTTTCAAGGATTATTTACGCTTTGGTGGGTATCGCCGGACTTTATATTATTACTTTTTATATGTATACAGGCGGTGTGGAACAATCTCACGAAGCATAGAGCAAAAGCGTCTGCTATGGCAGATGGAAGGACAAATGAATATGCCCGTTTACCGGGCAGGACAAAAGAGCTCTGGTTATCTAATGCCGGAGCTCTTTTACGATAAAAAGGCAGCAAATAAGATAAGCAGGATACAAAAATCTAGTCAAAAAATCAGATCAAGATAGTTGA
>CAJUFU010000081.1:8954-10740 GCA_910585555.1 uncultured Lachnospiraceae bacterium | reverse complement strand
GATAGTTGAAATCCAAAAACTGGAATAGTATAATGAAGTAACTGTGTAACTAATCAGTAAGCTAAACAAGTGAAGCAACAGTTTGGGAAAGGGAATTTGGTAAAATGACGGTATTTGATTCGGTATTGCTTAACGTATATAGGACGCGTTTATACTTGCCGCTGTTGCTCTTGGGGGTTATGTTTTTCGTATCCCCCAGATTTCGGCGGACAGTCGATAAAGTTGTAGATTTTTTTTCCGGTTTAAATATAGGCACCATGGCGGCTGTGTTGTTTGTGTTCACATTTCTGCTCTCGGTTCTTGTCTGCTATGACGGGAAAAGCTGGGGCGGGGATTTCAGCCAGTATTTTGCACAGACCAGAGCCCTTGCAGACCATGCCATAGACGAATGGTATGAGAAAAATATCTTTATCATCAATACTTCCGCGGAAGGGATTGGATCCGATGTATATCCTTGGATTTGGTCTATTTTGCTGTTGCCCATGTACAAGCTTTTCGGCTTCCAAATTCCACTGCTAAAACTGTATGAGGCATTGTATTTTGCAGCCAGTATGATTCCCCTTGTGCATCTTTTGAGAAGAAGAATGAGCGGCAGGCCTGCCTTTTTGATCTGTCTGGGCATCGCCTGTAATCTGTCCTTTTTGATGTATGTAAATTCCATCGAATCCGACCTTCCCTGTATGTTCGTGATACTGCTGACCTTGGATATCTTTGATATCTATCATGAAAATTATGATAATCATGCTATATGGCGTGGTATTGTGCCGGGATTTTTTTTAGGAATTTTATTGTTTGCCGCCTGTGAGACAAAGACCATGAATCAGGCTCTCCTTCTTGCGCTGATGGTTTATGATGTGATTATGATTGTACTATCTTTGCGCAAAGTATTTAGCGGGCAAGAACAGAGGCTTCCACTTCATCTATATTTGCGCAGGGGGCTTGTGATGGCAGTCCCATTTATAAGCTGCTTGGTGACGGCCAGGATATTTTATGCCTATCTGCCCAAAAGCGGCGGCACATACAACGATTATTTTGAGTTTACCATCGGCCGATTAAAAGAAAATATCGCAGGCTATTTCAAAATTCTGGGGCAGATGGTATGTGCTACCTCTCGGCCGATCATTGCCTGTATCAGTTATACGGGCGTCTGCATTTTGCTTGTGCTGGCCGTCATTGGAATCTTTTATAAATATAAAGAAGAACTGTATCTGTTTATTTATGTGGGCGGTATGATGTGTATGCTCTTCTTTTATGATTATATGGGGGCACGGTTTATTTTTGCCATATATCCGCTCTTGCTGCTGTTTGCCTATTGGGGCTATTTATTTGTAAAAGATAAGTGGATGCAGTATAAATGGATGCAGTGGGGCAATCTGCTGATGAAAGACGGCCTGTTTCTGTATATGATTATCTTGTTCGTCTCCTTTTTGGCAGTGGCGTTCTCTATCCAGACGGGGCGCTATTCCCTGCGGCAGGCAGATTCTGAAATGGCTGAGGCGTTCTATGCCTATGTCAATGACAATATAAGCGATGATGAAGTGATATATTTCTTTAAACCAAGGGTTTTATACTTATATACGAATGTCTATTCTTATAACTGGTATAACGAAATCGACCATATGGATATGGCCGATTATATAGCAGTCTGTGTGGAGGACGGATACGATCGTGTGCACGCATATGCAAAAGAAAACGGCACATTGGTGTATGAGAACGAAATGTTTTGCTTGTATGAATTATGAACGACGGCATAATTTCTGATTATAGTGAAGGTACTGCCTGACAA
>CAJUFU010000081.1:0-8944 GCA_910585555.1 uncultured Lachnospiraceae bacterium | reverse complement strand
GTTTGGACATCAGGGCTTTCCCTTTCTGCAGATATATGGTGGCAGAGTCATACTTGGTGATATAGCGGAAATTGACCAGATAAGCCCTGTGGGAACGAAAGAAGTCCTCTCCTGCCCGTTTCTCCAGATCTTTCATTTTACCATAGTATTCTATATCTGTGTCCATGGTATGAATCATGATTTTCCGGTTAAATACTTCAGCGTAGACGATATCCGCCGGGTGTATGGTAATGTGTTGTCCGCCAGTGGTGATTAAAATGCCGGGGCTGTTCTTTTCAGCGGTTCTTTTCGCGGATGCGGTCTCATTTCTGTCCACAATCTGTTTCCGGGCATTTTGAAATACTTCTGCAAATTTATTGTTTGCAAAGGGCTTAATCAGATAGTGGAAGGCTCTCACATCGAAGGCTTCCAGCATATGTTCCGCGGTGGCTGTCACAAAGATAATCACCAGTTGTTTATCTTTCTGCCGCAGCCTTCTGGCGGTCTCCATGCCGTCTATCTGCGGCATCTGAATATCCAAAAAGAGGATATCCGGCAGGGAATCCACGGCCAAAAGCGATTCGCCAGAGGGATAGAATAGTATGGTGTCAGTGGGGTAAAGGCATTTTATTTTCTCAGCAATATAATCCCTTACGTCTCTTTCATCGTCACATATCCCAATCCGCATCTTTGTCATTCCTTTCCATTACAGCTTATCTTTTTCGATAAAAACACCGTCCCGCCAGATGCGCTCTAAATCATAGAAAAGGCGGTTCTCTCTGTCAAAAATATGAAGGATAATATCCTGAAAATCCATCAGAATCCAATTGGCATTCTGATAACCTTCCATCTGTTTCAATTGGCAGCCTTTATGACCAAGGACTTCTGAGACATGATCTGCCATCGCCTGAATCTGGCTCTTGTTGCTGCCATCCGCTATGATAAAATAGTCTGCAATGGTGGATATATGGCTGATATCGATGATACGGATATCTTCTGCTTTCTTATCTTCCAGGGCCTCTATGGCAAGCTTTGCAATTTCGTTGGTGTTCATGGGTATCATCTTCTTCCTTTCTTAGATTTTCCAGCATGAAGTGTCAGCTGTGTTTATAGTATTGGTATGTTTCTTCTGTCATATGATCAATCTGGCCGTCTGTGGTCTTAAGATAGGCCAGCGTGTTTTCCAAAATTTTAGCCATGGTAGCATCCAGGTCCCGGTAGGCCATCTGGCGGATTGTTTCCAAATCGGCTACATGTTTGCGGCCAGGCTCGATATAATCGGCAATATAAAGTATTTTTTCAAGTCTGCTCATTTTGGGCCGGCCGGTGGTATGGTAACGAATGGCATTTAAGATATCGGCATCTGTCACTTTATATCTTGTCTGTGCCAGGTAGGCGCCGACTTTAGCGTGCAGAAGCGCGGAAGGATTGATACGCTCCACCTCTGTTATTTCCAGCCGATTCTTTTCACACAGGGCAATCTGTTCCTCTCCCTTTAAGGGCTTGGCACAGTCATGCAAAAGGCCGGCTGTCATAGCGCTGTCCATATCCGCTCCATGGGCCATGGCCAGGCAGGCAGCTGTATAGGATACCCCCAGGGTATGCAGATAGCGTTTGGAGGATAACTCCTGTTCCATCGCCTTGCGAAGTTCATTTAAGTCCATTTTATTTTTACTGCTCATTTGCATCTCCTCCTACCTCAGTATGGGATATATAGGGTTATATTTGATAAAGTTTGTGTTTTAAAATATAGGCTTCCACCGCTTCCGGCACCAGACCGTGTATAGATTTGTGCGCTTTTACTTTTTCTCGAATCATGGAAGAAGAGACATCCATGGAGTTGATCTCCAAAAGGGAAATAATGGCATGATACCTTTCCTGCAGATCGGCAATCTGTCTTTCCATATCTGCGGGGGACTTATCATCCCGCACGGCAGCCAATATATGACAATTGGCAAAAATCTCCGCCGGTTTTTTCCAGCTGTCGATGGCCCACAGACTGTCCGCACCCAGAATAAAATAATACACAGTGTCAGGGGCGGCGGTCTTTAAGTCTGCAAGCGTTTCATAGGTATAGGTATTTTTCTTTTTAGCTACTTCCAGCATGGACAGCCTAAAAGCGGGAAAATCCTGAATGGCCAGACGCGTCATCTCACATCTTATTTCTCCGGGCAGCACCTCTTGTAAATCTTTCATATAAGGTACACCGCTTGGAATAAACAGTATTTTGTTTAAAGAAAATTGTTCCAGCGCTTTTTGGGCAATCGCCAGATGTCCCATATGGATTGGATTGAAGGTTCCGCCCATGATGCCTACGCTTTTCATCTGCCATCTATCCTCCGGTTATAATAGATTCTGGTATATACAGGACGGTTTATGCTTTGGGTAGAACAATCTTTGGATTTTTCTTATCCGGTTTATATAGTACGAATTTTCTGCCGATTACCTGCACTACCTGGGAGTGGGTCCGTTCCGACACGACTTGTGCAATTTCTTTGGGATCATCCAGGCAGTTTTTAAGAACGGCAACCTTGATTAACTCCCTTGTATTAAAACATTCTCCGATGCCAGCAGTAACCTCAGGTGTCAGGCTGGATTTGCCAATTTGAAAGACGGGGTCTAAGGTACTTGCTAAGCTTTTTAAATAAGACCGCTGTTTACTTGTCATAGTTTCCTCCGTTTTGCTAAATTTATGATGATAATGTCCATCTTGAAAGGCGAAGCAGCCTAGCGATAATAATCAAAGGACAGTCCATACATTCTCACGGTGCTCCCCTCTGTGATGCCAAGCGCTTCCAGCTGCTCCAGGATACCGTTTCTTTTCATAAAATCCTGAAAGAATTTAAAGCCCTTTTCCGACTCCAAATTTGTGTAAGAAAGCATTTTCTCGATACGCGGGCCTTCCACCACATATTCATCAGCAGCTTCATCGTAAACCACCGTATAAGGCTCTTTCTCGATATCAAAATGGTATTCCGGGAAAAATTCCTGTTCAAATATGACAGGCGTATTGTCAAGTTCGGCAAGTTTGTGGTGGATGGCATAGAGAAGTTCTCTCACCCCCTTGCCGCTTACTGCGGAAATGGCATAGACTGGGATGCCCTGAGGTTCAAATTCTCTGCGGATTGCCGCCACGGGATCGTCTTCCCCGTAAATCATGTCGATCTTGTTGGCGGCGATGATCTGGGGGCGGTTAGAAAGTGTCTCATCATAGGCAGAAAGCTCCTGATTGATGGCATAGATGTCTGCCACAGGATCCCTGCCTTCCGTAGACGCAGCATCTACAATGTGGACAATCAGCTTCGTCCGTTCAATATGGCGCAGAAATTCATGACCAAGACCGACTCCGTCGGAAGCGCCTTCAATCAGACCAGGGATATCCGCAATGACAAATCCTTTGGCATCTTCCAAATCTACAACGCCAAGATTGGGATTTAAGGTGGTAAAATGGTAATTGGCAATCTTTGGGCGGGCATTGGTCACCTTGGATAAGAAGGTGGATTTACCCACATTGGGAAAGCCTACAAGCCCTACGTCTGCAATGACTTTCAATTCCAGAATAAGTTCCAGTTCCTGGGCTGGCTGGCCGGGCTGCGCGTACTTGGGCGCCTGCATGGTGCTGGTGGCATAATGCTGGTTGCCGCTGCCGCCCCTGCCGCCTTTTAAGAGTAGAAACCGACGGTTGTCCCCGGACATATCGGTAATCACTTTACCGCTGTCCGCCTCACGGATTACGGTGCCTTCGGGTACTTTGATGGTGATGTCTTCCCCGTTTTTACCGGCGCAGTTCTTCTTACCGCCCTCTTCACCGTTACCGGCACTGTATTTGCGGATGTGACGGAAATCTGCAAGGGTATTCAGTCCATCGTCCACCTCAAAGTAGACACTGCCGCCCTTGCCGCCATCGCCCCCATCTGGGCCGCCGTTCGGTACATATTTTTCCCGTCGGAAGGATACGTGCCCATTGCCGCCTCTCCCACTCTTTACATAGATTTTTACGCGATCTGCAAACATATATCTGTCTCCTAAATCTGAAAAAAGCCCCAAACACCTAGATGTTTGGAGCCGTTTCGCTGGTCTTATTTCTCCACAGGATATACGGAAGCCTGTTTCTTGTCTCTTCCTTTTCTCTCGAAACGAAGAACACCGTCAACTAAAGCAAACAGTGTGTCATCTCCACCGATACCTACATTGTTGCCGGGATGAATCTTGGTTCCGCGCTGTCTGTATAAGATATTTCCTGCTTTGACGAACTGTCCGTCAGCTCTCTTTGCACCTAATCTCTTAGACTCGGAATCACGACCGTTCTTGGTGGAACCGACACCTTTCTTATGTGCAAAAAATTGAAGGTTCATATTCAACATGGTATTACACCTCCTCAAATGTCAATTTACAATGTTTCTGCCCGTACTGTTTTTCAACCTGACTTAAGCCGAGCACCAGAGAATCCATGAGTACTTTCGAGGACTCACTGATGGGACACTGCTTGAACAGACATTCTATAGAGCCCGCTCTTGCATTTTCTTTTACCTGTACCGGTTCTTTCGTAATCTTCTCGAAAGAATTGACGGTGTTGATCACCAGCATGGAAACCGCTGCACAGACAATATCCTTACCGCTGTCCGCGTATCCGGCATGGCCCTCACAGGTAAATCCCCGGTATTCTCCGGTTAATGTTTTATGGATTGTAATCTTCGTCATTACGCGTTGATCTTATCAATCTGAATCTGCGTATACGGCTGTCTGTGACCATTTTTCTTGTGATAACCGGTCTTGCTCTTATACTTGTAAACGATGACTTTGCGGGCCTTACCCTGATCCATAACGGTTCCGGTTACGGTAGCACCTGCTACATCGCCTGCAACTTTAAGTTCCTGATCGCTGACAGCGATCACCTGGTCGAATGTTACAGTCGTACCCACCTCAACGTCGAGTTTTTCCACTCTGATGATATCACCTTCGGATACTTTGTACTGTTTTCCGCCTGTTGCAATGATTGCGTACATATGGCACCTCCTATTCATGAACACGAAGTTCATTTACTCGCTAACTATGGTGATGTCTCTCAAAAGACATACTTTTACCTCGCTATGCGGCATACTCATTAATCATATACATTTTATCCCGGTTTGTCAATGAAATTTTTAGCGGTTATCTAATCTTTTATCTACTTCTGCTTTCAGGACACGTTCGATTCTTTCATGTAAGTCCTGTGTCTTGAAAGGTTTGAGAACATAGTCGTTAATCCCAAGCTTAGAACTTTCCACAATCGTCTGTTTTTCACGCTGGGATGTGAGCATGATCACAGGAATTTCCTGACAATTTTCCATCTCCCGAATCTGGCGCAGTGTCTCGATGCCGTCTAAAGGCGCCATTTGCACATCTAATAAAATCAAATCCGGCGGGGTTTTCTGACTGAGATACTGCAAGGCACGGATACCGGAATTTAAAGCGATCACTTCATAAGATCTCTTAAACTCCTGTTCGATTGTTGCCAGACTGATGCTGTTATCATCTACAGCCAATATCGTTAACTTACTATCCACTTTAATCCTCCTTTTGTAGCTGTTCTATTAACTCACGCAGCATCTGTTCTGCTGCGTCGTCCTCATATAATTTAAGTAGTTCCCTGATCTTTTCGAGTGATGCTGCGGTCTGTGTACTCAGCTGGTATTCCAAGAGCGCTTCTATCTTATGGGCGCAATCCTTAGACATAAAGTTTTCCAGATCGTTAAGGGCTGTTTGAATCTCCTGCAGTAGATTGGATTTTTCAATTTTCACTGCTTTTGTTTTCTTGTCCCCGGTCTTTTGCAGGGTGTCCAAATATTGCTGTATATACTCTAATTGTTCTTCATATTCCGCTAAAAGCTTTTCGGCGTGGCTGTCTACAAACGTGTAATCGTCCCTTTTTACGGCTTTTTCTTGTTCTCTGGCTCTGTTTGAAACCTGCATGGCGCCTACATTGGCGGAAGCACTCTTTAACGCGTGTACCTCAATGCCATATGCTTTATAATCCTTTTCTTCCCAAAGCTCCCGCAGTACTTCCAGTTTTCGTCTGCCGTCCAGACAATACAGACTTAGAAGCTCATTGAAATCTTCGATACTGGCAGAAGAATGCTCGGCCACCTCATCTGTATCGATTCCTTCGATAATAATGTCCTGAAATTTCATGAGGTTGCTGTTACTTGACTGGAGACTGTCCATCCAGTTGCCGCCCATAATCCGTTTCTCTTCCGGAATCCATTTTAGAAGTATCATATGCAGGGTCCTTCTGTCAATGGGTTTTGTAAGAAAATCCTGAAAACCGTTTGTCAGGAAAGTTTCACGCATCCCTTCCATGGCATTGGCAGTCAAGGCTATGATGACCGGAAGGGTGCCGTTTTGCCCACATTCGCTGCGGATATGCTGTACCGCTTCGATGCCGTCCATACCTGGCATCATATGATCCATAAAAATAATATCAAACACATTTGCATTGACAAATTGTATGGCTTCCATACCGCTTTCAGCCTCCGTTATTTCCAGGCCATAGGTCTGCAGCAAAGATCTGGCGACTTTTCTGTTAATCATATTGTCGTCTACAACCATCACCGTACAGTTCTTAGCCATGAAAGGTTCCAGCGGTTTTTCGTGTTGGACTTCCACTTCCGGCACTTCAGACAGCGGTCTTTTGTCTACAATCTTTTGTAAAATGTCCACACTGAATGTGGAACCTTCACCATATACGCTCTTCACATGAATAGAGCCGTCCATCAATTCCGTCAGATGCTTCGTGATGGAAAGGCCGAGCCCGGTGCCTTCCACACTCCTGCTGCGCTTAGAGTCAAGTTGTCTGAAATTCTCAAAGATTCTTTCCATATCTTCTTCGCCAATACCACAGCCGGTGTCTTCGATACGGAAAAGCAGCCGTTCCGTATCCTCAGTTTCCCCAGGCGTACCCTGTACGTAAATCTTGACATGCCCTTCCTTGGTAAATTTAAGCGCATTGTTCAAAAGATTGATCAGAATCTGTTTGATACGCCCTTCATCTCCCAGATAGCGGCAGGGAATAGACATGTCAAACTCGCTCATCAGCATAAGACCATGCTGTGAAGCAACGATATCCATCATATTCAATACTTCATTCACAAGTGTTTTCAAATGATATTCAGATAATGATAATTCTATTTTACCTGCCTCTACTTTGGATAAATCGAGAATATCATTGATCAGTGCCAAAAGATCACGGGAAGAGGATTTAATGTCACATGCATAACCGTATACCTTCCGGCCTCTGCTTTCTTCCATAATGATATCGCTCAATCCAATAATAGCGTTCATAGGCGTTCGTATTTCATGGGACATATTGGCAAGGAAAGCGCTTTTGGCTATGTTTGCCTGTTCTGCCTGTTCCCGCACCAGCTTAATCTCTTCAATATAATTTCTCGTTTCCGTCACATCCAGAATCAAAATGACATGACCCTTTTTCTCCCCATATTTATCAGCTATCTGTTGTACATGAACTTGATAAAAATGATCATTTAGGGAAAATTCTTCTTGTACATTCTCGTAAAGGATATCCTGTGGAAAACCTTCCAGCTCTTCGATATGCTTTCCAATCGTTTGCAGACCCAGATCATGGAAAACAGCCGCAGCAGCGGGATTAAAACTGACAATCCGCTTGTGTTTGTCTATGGCGATGACACCGTCGTTCATACTGTCAAGTAAAATACCGGATGCCAGACTGCTGAAATCGTATACTTTTCTACTCCAAATGAGAATGACCACGCTAGAGAGGATGATGCCCAATACAAATGGAGTCGGGTCGTATACACTGGTCAGTTTCATGACATAAGTACACAGTACCACCACCGGTACAAAAGAAAGGACCAGAATCAGTTTATATTTTCGATCTGCGGCATAATCCAGCTTTTTCATGCAGACACGAATCAAAGCATACAGCGAGAAAAAATAGGGAATGATCAGACCGCATGACATAAAGAGCCAGTAGCCGGGACCATAGGTAAGACTTAAATAATGATGGCCGTCTGCAGTCTGCAGCCAGTCTACACTGCGATAAAAAAGTGTATGTAAATCACAGGTAAAGATTAGAACCCAAATGAAAAGATCAACTATTTTAAGAATTTGCAGGATTTTTTTCGGTGCCTTTTCGTAACAATAGCTGAACATAAAATAACAGTAGCTGATGGGAATCGTTAATGAGCCCACATACTGCATTTTCACGGACACCAACGCCGCTTCTACCGTAGGCGCTGTCAGCTCCAGCAGATATCCTGCGTTTTGTATCAACGAGCCCATCAGAAAATACTGCATCAGTTTCTGCTCGCGGGAACCGTCTCCCTTTAACAAAAGATATAATGCAAACACAATTGCACCGATGCCCAAAAGGCTCAGTCCGATAAATAATGTACTCATATTCCTGTATCACCATATCTGTTTTCTAATCTATATGTTAAAAATATCCATTCTTTATGATAACAGCCGACACGCTTTCTGTCCACCAAAAACTATGCTTTCCGGACTTTTTTGTAGACATCGTTTCGCGCAGCGCATTATTTCTTGATTGTCAGTAAGGCGTTAAATTCTTCATCATTGTAATAGAAAAACAACAGGACGCCCAGTATGGCTACTCCGATAGTAATATAGATGTCAGCCACATTGAATTTCGGAAAGTCAATGGGTACGAAATAGATAAAATCCACCACATATTGTCTGGATACACGATCAATCAGGTTGCCGATGGCGCCGCTGATAATGAGAAGCAGACATATACGCATACCATAAAAACGCCTTTTAGCGGGAAGCGTGAGAAATTTCCAGACCATGATGATGATCACCACACTTGTCAAAAGAATCAAAAAGGTCTGTCTGCCGGCAAAAGAACTGAAAGCGGCCCCTGTGTTTTCCAGATAGCTTAGTTCCAGGATGCGTTTGATGATAACAAAGCTGTCCTGGCCTTTTAAGT
>CAJUFU010000080.1:7383-11406 GCA_910585555.1 uncultured Lachnospiraceae bacterium | reverse complement strand
GCTCTTTGGGATATTAAGTCAACAAAAAAGTATATTCTCGACACTTTCAAATATCGTGAATATGCGGTTCTCATTATAGAGATAAGTAAGGGCGGCAACATATTGGCAACAGAAAATCAGCAAGTCATAATAAATGATGTAGTTGATGTAAAATAGGCGTGTATTTGCACAAAACTTAAACAAATACAGTTAAAAACGACAAAGAACATGCCGGATTTGATTGAGAAGTAGAATCCTCGTAAGACTTGAAAAAGCAAGGATTTCCAGTTACAAGGAAGTAATTTTAGATGAGGCGGTATAGTCCCGATTACAAGGGCTGCACCGTCTTTTTTTGCGCGCAACAAGCGCATTTTCCTTGTAAACCCAAGCCAATCGCCGTATAATATTTCAGTCTGATATATTTTAGCCGGAGGACAATAATATGTTTGGAAATTGGGGATTTTCTTATATAGGATTACTTTTCTTATGGATGTTATTTATACCCAATATAATATGGTCAAAAAGAAAGCCGCAAGGGTATACATCTGATAAAGAAAACAAAGTCTTGTTGTTCTTTGAAAGATTGGGGGAAGTATTGACTTGTTGCTGTTCTTTGATATTTTCCGATTTTAATATACATAAATGGACGCCTTGGTCTTTATGGTTGGTTGCAGCTTTCATTTTATTGATAATGTATGAAGCATGGTGGATGCGTTATTTTCGCAGTGAGCGTAAATTATCAGACTTTTACAGCAGCTTCTTAGGTATACCACTTGCCGGGGCAACTCTGCCGGTTATTGCATTTTTTATGTTGGGAATGTATGGAAAGGTTGTATGTATGTTAATAGCAACGCTTATTTTGGGTATTGGTCATATAGGCATACATATTCAACACAAGAAAAGTCTTGCTCTTGAGAGTCTTCAGTAAATTTTGATTTCGCCCTCATAACTGCCGGCTCTTTCCAATCTGACCGTGGAATATAAGAAAATAGAGAAACTGTTAGAACGATAAGAAATATGCGGCGCGACGTTTGTTATGAGTCATGTTTTATAGTAGCGGATAGAGAGAGAACGTGCTATAATCGAAAGCATGATTTAAGATAAGACAGTCGGAAGGGTTTTAGGAATGATACAGATTGCGGTTTGTGACGATGAAAATACGGTTATCAATCAAATAGAATCCCTGCTGGTATCAATCTGTGATAAGGAAGGGATGCGGGCAGATATAGATGTGTTTTATAGTGGCAGCACACTGGAAAAAGAAGTCCTTTCGGGAACGCGATATGATCTGATATTTTTGGATATTCAGATGGAAAGCGGAGATGGTATTACGGCGGCTAAGAATATTCGAAAAACAGATGAAAATACATTGTTGATTTATGTGTCAGGATATGACCAATATCTGATGGAACTGTTTAGGCTGGATGTGTTTGCTTTTGTTAAGAAACCCATAGAAGCGGCGGCATTTCAAAATCTATTTTTAGAGGCATATCAGAAAATTTGCAGTAAGAATTTCTATTATTCTTTTCGCTATAAAAGTGAGGAGCACAAAATACTTTGCAGGGATATCCTGTATTTTGAGAGTTCGGGAAGGCAAGTCAGAATCCATTGCCATGATGGGAGCGTCAGAGTATTTAACGGAAAATTGTCAGAGGTGGAGGAGGAGGTACGAAGAGGAAAGAATCCTTTTTTGAGAATCCATCAATCCTATCTGGTCAATTATTTCTTAATACGGTCAAGGACGAAAAAGGAAGTTGTCTTAGTAAATGGGGAGAGGCTTTCTATTAGTGAAGATAGACAGAAGAATTTTGGCCTGGAATATGGAAAGCTCTTAAGGGGTGAGATTGATGTATAGCATACAGAGGGGCATTTTTTGCGTTTCGATGGTAATAGTGGCCGTTTGGATTATAGATAGATTTTTAGGGATATTTTTACAGAAGAAAAAGCAAACGGTTTTGTCAGTCACCTTATGGGCAGTCTTTATGATATTTCAGTTTTTTCTGGAAATGCATGTGGGAACAGCATCTGTCTGGAATACCCTGATCAACATATCAATGATTTTTCTGATTTCCATCACCAGTTATCATCAGGATAAAAAATTCAATTTATATATCGTAATGTTGCTGTGGGTGGTCTGGGCGTTGCTTGAAATGCTGGTATTTTATTGTATGGGAATGCTGCCAATGGAAAGACAGGATACACATATGGCAGGTGCTGCGATAAGTAAAATTTTGATGATCATTACGGTGTATTTGCTGTCTGTGTACTGGAAAAAGAAAAATAATAAATTTATTCCCGTATCATACGACATGGTATTGCTGCTGATTCCGGCAGGCAGTATGTATATCGCGGTGAATGAATTTACTGCGTCTCAACATGGGAACAGCATCATTGCGCCCCTGGTTACCTTCAGTATTTTATTATGCATTAATGTCATAGTTTTTGAGATATATGCAAAACTAGCAGAGAATTTTATGTTGGAAAATGAGAAAACTGTATATGAACAACAGCTTTATATGATCAGCAGAAATACAGAAGAACAGAAAAAAATGATGGAAGGATTTCGGGAGGAGAGACATAATTTTATTAATAAACTTATCGTTTTAAAAGACGACATGGAACATAGGGAGAAAGAGAGGGCGCTTGAAGAATTAAACAGGCTGATGCAAGAATTACCCGGAAAGAGTATAATATCCAATTGCGGCAACAGCACAGTGGATGCGCTGATTAATTTTAAAAATATAACGGCAGAGAAAGCTGGCGTGGCGTTTAGGTTAAAAATTTTTATCCCGGCCAATTTGCCGATCAATCAATGTGATTTGGGCGTTGTAATGGGAAATGCCCTTGATAATGCGATAGAGGCGGCAGAGCAGTATGATGGGACGGATAAATTTGTTGAGATTATCATGGGTGTAAAAAAAGAAGCCTTGGTGTTGACGATTAAAAATCCTTTTTGCAATGAGATTCGCAAAGACAAGCAGGGCAATCTATTATCCACAAAAAGTGACGGAAACAGGCATGGTTACGGGGTGAAGTCCATCAGGCGTGTAGCGGAGAAGTACAATGGAGAAGTATTGATTGAAACGGAAAAGCAGTTGTTTCTTATGACCGTTATTATGAATTTGGAGCAATTTTAACAGAAGATAGCGTAATTTTGACATATTTCATTTTAAGGCGGAGAAGTCATATATACTGAATCGTACCAGTTCATGCAAGGAGGAGAAGCGATGAAGAAAGAAACAGGTACGTCAGTATGGGGGACAGAAACCGCGGATAAAGGGAAGAAAACTTACTTCTTTATCGTCTGCATTATGCTTGGCATAGGGGTGTTCTTGTGGTTTGTATGTGGCAGGAAGTTTACGCACCGAGTGGAGGAGCGGGAGAGTATTTCTCAGGAATCGGTGAATGCCAGGACAGATTTTTCACTACAAATTCCTGCTTCCTGGGATGAAGAAATTGATTTATATCATCGAATTGATGCGGTAATCACAGTACCGGAACGCATTACCAGAGATGGCTTTCGCAGTGCGTCTGCAGAGACAAAAAGGGTGAACCAGGAAGGCGTGCTTTTATCATTAGAAGCGTATTATCATCCACAGAAAGGAATAGAAGACGAGCAGGTGATACAATACACAGGGGAAGATCATATGTATTTGTATTTCTATCAGACGGGAGATGTTTCTTTGACCAGTACGCTCAGAGACTACATATTTATGGCATATCATGAGGAACTAACGGAGGACTATAATAGAGATCAATATCCGGTCAATCAGGCGCTGGATAATTTTACGTTACAGGATTGTGACGAGAGATTAAGGGATTTTTGCGATAGTATAGGTATGGAGGGAGAAGTTGACATTGTCCACAGGTCATTAGATTATAAAACGATGGAAAAGGAAGCCAGAGAATTACATCCGGATGGCACAAGAACCAGGCCGGATTACCCATGGACCTGCGCCGATAATAGTTATTATTGTACATTCTCACAGACCTGCAACGATATCCCCATCATTCCGGCTTTTTATCTGCAGGCTTATGGGGATG
>CAJUFU010000080.1:0-7373 GCA_910585555.1 uncultured Lachnospiraceae bacterium | reverse complement strand
GTGACTGGAGTTCAGACGTGTGCTCTTCCGATCTGTCCTGAACGCCAGCGGACATACTTGTTTACTAAATCAGGAGAGATTGATATCGTTTTATTTGACGGAAGTATATGATATTCAGTATGCAGAAAATTATGAGAACCTGATGGAATTTACGGATATACTTGAAAAGTACAGACAATATGTGCGTACTGCGGACAAAAACTTCGAAACGGTGGTCACAGATATCACGATGCGTGCAATGGTCTTGCAGCAGGAAGATGGAAGTGAGCAGGTAACGCCTATATGGATTTTTTACGGATATTGGAAAAACAGTACAGATGATGTTACGGGCAGTCATGCGGTATTTATCAATGCTGTTACAGGAGAACGGTTGTGAACGGCTGATATCATCAGGTCGTGTCCAAACGCAGATATACAGGAAATTTTCGGGGGATAAGCCATGCATTTAATATATAAAAGAGCAACCATCGAGGATATAGACATTTTAACGGAAACGAGAATAGAAGTACTGAGGGCGGCCAATCAACTGTCTCATGACATCGATCTGCGCGAAGTGGAAAGGCAGTCTTATGCGTATTATAAAAAGGCGCTCTGTGACGATACGCATATTGCATATTTGATCTTTGATGAAGACCGCTTTGTGGGTGCCGGTGGTGTTAGTTTTTTTCAGGTAATGCCCACATATCATAATCCCAGCGGAAAGAAAGCATATATCATGAATATGTATACAAATCCTGAATATAGAAGAAGGGGAATTGCGTATAAAACCCTGGATATGTTAATCGGGGATGCGAAAAGGAAGGGGATTACCTCTATTTCTTTGGAAGCGACTGTTATGGGGCGTCCGCTTTATGAAAAATATGGTTTTGTATCAATGGATGATGAAATGGAATTGCCATAAATGGCTGTAGTGGAAAGGGAAGTCCTCAGACTTCCCCTAACATCGTTTCAGAGTCGCTCTCTGCTTTCACTTTATCATTTGCTTTGATGATGATTCCCTCCTCATCGATTAGATAAGTGGTGCGCACCACGCCCATGGACACTTTGCCGTAGTTTTTCTTCTCCTGCCACACATCGTAGGCCTTGATTGCGGTTAGTTCTGTGTCAGACAGGATTGTGAAGGGCAGGGAATGGTTCTGCTCAAATTTCTTGTGAGACGCCACACTGTCCTTACTGATACCGATTACCACAGCGCCCTTTTCCGTAAACTGGGGGTAAAGCTGGGCGAAGCCGCAGGCTTGTTTCGTACATCCGGGCGTGTTGTCTTTCGGATAAAAATACAGAATGACCTTCTTTCCACGGTATTCCTCTAATGTGTGTATGTTTCCGTTTTGGTCCGGCAGTGAAAATGCCGGCGCTTGTGTTCCCACTGTTAACATGATTGTTCCTCCGTTCTTATATCTATTTCATTGTGCCACAAGTTGTGTGATTCAAAAGTAACCTATGAACAGCGCTTACTCTTACTATACCCCAAATTACACTTCTTATCAAATATTTCAATGTGGCGTCTCATACCAGTGATTGCTTCTTAGTATTAAAAGATATTTTAGCCGGGCTTTGGCAGCAGGAATAGATTTTACATGCTTGACATTGGGGGTATAATGGAACTATAAACGGGAAGTTTATAACGATGTCATTATTAAGCGAGGAGGTATCATGATGTTATTACAAGGAAAAGTGGCGGTGGTTACAGGCGGCACCAGAGGAATCGGATTTTCCATTGTGAAGAAATTTCTGGAAAATGGGGCGAAGGTAGCTCTGCTGGGGTCCCGTCAGGAGACGGTTGATAAAGCGCTTCAGAAGATCAAAGAAGAAGACGCGGATGCAGAAGTGATGGGTTATTGGCCGAATCTGATGAACGCAAAAGAGGTGGAAGAAGTATTCGTAAAAGTAAAGGAGCTGTACGGGAGCATTGATATTTTGGTAAACAATGCGGGCGTATCTGCACGGGACAGCTTTTATGATTACAAGCCGGAAGACTTCATGAAAGTGATTGATTTAAATCTGAATTCTGTATTCCTTTGCGCCCAGGCGGCGGCTAAGATTATGAAAGAGCAGGGAGGCGGTGTTATTTTAAATACCAGTTCCATGGTCAGCCTTTATGGACAGCCTGCAGGGGTCAGCTATCCTGCATCGAAGTCAGCCGTGAACGGTCTGACCAAATCTTTGGCAAGGGAGCTTGGTAAGGATAAGATTCGTGTCAATGCGGTGGCGCCTGGTGTAACAAGAACGGATATGGTTGCGGCTCTGCCAGAGGAAATGGTGAAACGTCTGACGGCTTCGATTCCGCTTGGACGTGTGGGTGAGCCGGAGGATGTGGCCAATGCCTTTGTATTTCTTGCCAGTGATATGGCATCCTACGTTACGGGAGAGATTCTTTCCGTTGACGGTGCAGCGATGACGTAAGAAATAAGAAACAGTGAATGGGCTTTGCCCTGAGAAGGAAAGCCCCTGCGGATTGGAGAATAAGATGAGAATAGATCGTTATGCAGAAAAGGTTTATGCGGGAGTGTTGGGCAAGATGATTGGCGTTTTTTACGGAAGGCCCATAGAGGGATGGCCCTATGAGAAGATTAGGGAACGGTTTGGGATGGTAGATCATTTTGTGGCTGAGGATTTAGGGATGCCGCTCCATGTGGCGGATGACGACCTATCGGGAACCTTCACCTTTTATAACGCTTTCGAAGACTATTCTCTTTCTGCGCTGGGGTGTGAGGAGTTTGGTAAGACCTGGCTGAATTATCTGATTGAAGATAAGACTGTTTTTTGGTGGGGCGGTCTTGGCCGGTCTACGGAACATACGGCATATCTTCGCCTAAAGAGCGGGATCAAAGCGCCTAAGAGCGGCAGTATGGAATTAAATGGGAGAGCGGCCGCAGAACAGATAGGCGCCCAGATTTTTATAGATGCGATTCCGCTTACCTTTGCCGGTGATATTGAAAAGGCAAGGAAGTACACCGAAATGCAGGCCAAGGTCAGTCACGACGGTGTGGCGGTAGAGTCGGCGTGTTTTTGGGCCGGTATGGAAGCGGCGGCTTTTCGGGAAAGAAATCTGGACGCTTTGTTGGAAGAAAATCTGTCCTATGTGGAGTCCTCACAGCTTTTGGAAATTTTGCGGGAGATTATCAGTTTCTGTAAAGACGAACCGGATTTTATAACTGCCAGGGCATATTTGGAAAAAAGGTGGGGATATGATAAATTCCCAGGGAATTGTCATGTGATTCCCAATACGGCGCTGATGCTGACGACGCTTCTGCTTTCGAAAGACAGTTTTCGTGACAGCATGAAAATGTGCGTGTCCGGCGGATGGGATACGGACTGTAATGGTGCAAACCTGGGGTGTCTCAACGGCATCCGTCTGGGTCTGGATGCATTGACAGAGGAATTTGATTTCCGGGCGCCAATCGCAGACCGCTTCTATAATATCTCCTCCCGTGGAGAAGCCTGTGTGACGGATGCAGTTCAGCAGACCAAGAGAATTGTGTCTGTGCACAATCAGATTTTTCAGACGGAATATCCGGTGGACGAGCATAGGTATTCTTTTGCTTACAGGGGAGCAGTGCAGGGATTTATTCCCTGTCCTGTGAGAGGGGGCAAAACGCTCCTGAACAATCCTGAGGGCCGTGGACTTGCCATTACATTACAGGAAGGGAAAGAAGGATTTGCATCCCTTCCGGTTATGTGGCAGAGGGAAGATGTATACGGCGGATACTGTATGCTGGGCAGTCCGGTTTTGTATGAGACCCAGAAAGTGTGTGTTCATCTTAAGGCGATCGGTGAGCGTATCAGATTCCGTTTCTATGTGGTCTATTATGATTTTGATGATCTCAGACAGGTGGCGGAAAGTGAGGAATACGAGGCGGATTTGGCAGGGGATACTTATGTATGGCGTGTGCCGGCATTAGGCGGGAAATGCCTGGACCGATTCGGGATTGCACTGACCGGAAAGGTCAATAACGGGGTGCAGATAGCATCTATCGATTTTATAGGGGCGCCCGATCATTTTTGCATAAATGGGTCTTTGCGTAATTGTGACTTGGGACATGCAAATATGCAGCTGCAGGCATTCACCTCATCGGCCAGGGAGTTTGATCTGGATGACAGACATACCTTTACGATTTCGAACCATGAAGACACCGGTCTTGTGACTATAGGAACGGAGGATTTCCGGGATTATCAGGTGAGCTGTCAGGCCGTGCCGTATCTGCATCAGGCGTTTGGACTGGTGATACGCAGCAGAGGGCATAGAAAGTATTATGCACTTTTGTTGAAAGAGCATGATAAGGCGCAGCTGATCAGACAGGATGGAGATGAGCGGTTGGTTCTGGCGGAGTGTTCTTGTCCCTATAAGGAACTCATAAGTTATACATTGACTTTGAAAGCGCAAGGCAGTCATATTAGTGCATCCGTTGGTCAGAAGGTGCTGCTGACGGCGCAGGATACACGATATGACAGGGGCGGCTGTGGTTTTTTGATCTGTGAGGGCACTTTTATGGCAGATGATTTCCAGATTGCGGCCCAGGAGCCTTATTCCAGCCACATGGAATCAAATACCACAGACAATACACGCATATCCTGATTGGCTCTGTCTAACTGATTCGGCGTTACCGCGTTTGGAAAGACCATGCGTATGGAAAGAAGATCGTCTTGGATACTCTCTTTTGGTATGGAGACAATCACTTCTTTCGGGCTGTCATTTTTGGTACAGATTATCGTTTCGATTCTATTTCCGCCAGCGTAAAAACGTATTTTTTGGGATGCATTATAAATAGAAGAGTACACAAAATGAAATGTGAGATCTTCATTTTCATAATCTTGTAAATCAAAACACAGGGTCAATTCGTTGCTGGCGGTTGCCGTACCATTTTCTTGGTAGAGGCGGTAATGGAGCTGACTTGCGTATTCATTAGGGGAGGAAAAATCAATCCTCCCTCCAAGCGGATAGTCAATGCGGTTGATCTCATAGGGATTCCAGAGCTGATATTGAAAATCAGCAGCGTTTCCTGAAATAATGAGTCTGCCGCATTTTAATGATGTATCGTAATACTGCAGGTCGTTGCGTTTCATAATGGAATCGTCCACAGTATGGAGTCTTTCCACATCACTTTCCTGCGTGATATCGTAGATGGAAGGTCCATAAGCTGAATAGTCATCCAAAATGGTACTGGCCAGCGTAGGCGCAATATTTCTAAAATGTATGGGAGCAGAGTTCAGTGTAAGCGCATGTGTCTCTGAGGGCATTTTAATCAGGAATGCAGGATTGCTTTCGGGATTATCATACGTATGACGTCCATGGTCTCCTGTGATGATAATCGTGCTGTTATCGTATACGCCGGCTCTTTTCAGCTCATTCAGATAGGTATATATGATTTTCATATCACCCTGCAGGACGGACTGTTCGGAGACACCAAAAGACCATACCCTGTCAAAATATGGCGTCATGCTGTAAGGGGGATGAAGTCCGTTAAAATGATAAAGACGAAATGCTTTATCATATGTTGACTGCAAAGTGTCATTTGCGGCAGCAAAGTCATTATAAAAATAAATATCATTTAATTGATAGGCATCATTTTTGATATGATACAGGAGGGTATCCGTAGAAGTCCAGAAGGATTCTTTTAAACATTGCGGCATCAGCAGATAATTGACCACTTGATACATGGATTTGCCAAATCCAAGGTAGTCATCAATCCAGCTGCTGCCAATGAGGTTATAATTGTCAAAAGTTCCTTCCGGGAACTCAGCAAGGTCATGCGGGGTGGAAAAGACACGGATGTCATATCCCTCTTGATGCAGATCGTTGTATAGTGATGTTTCCGCCCATGCTTCTTTTAAATAGTCCTCCATGGGCTGTGCAGGGTCATATTCGCTTCCCGTCATTAGAAGCGGCATGGCGATAGACGTGGGTGCCCCGCCGGATACGGCATTGTCAAAGAAGGTAAAGTCGTCAAGGCTTCCGTCTGTTCCATAGGCATCTGACAGGAGATATTCTTTCATCACATCGGCCTGTAACGTATCTATAATAAATATGATAATATTTTCTTTCGAGCCAACGGTAAATTCTCCCTCTTTGGAGAACCCATAAGCAGCATCATCGTCTAGCGGATTCATAACAATCAACATCGCCAGGGATAGCAACTGTACTGCACTTAAGAAATAGGAGATATATTTTATGACTTTTTCGCATTTTTCTCTTTTCAAATAGGCGGCAATCAGAATGGACGCTATACAAAGAATCCAAAAGAGGGTGCTTATTATGGTTTCTATGCCAAAGGTCTTCCAGTCAAGTAATGTACCGTCAAGGATAGGCAGACTGGCATTTAGAAAATTTCCTTGTACATAGGCGGCTATGGTGATACTAAAGATGAGCGCAATAAAAAAAGGTGCGCTTTTTTCGCGTATCAACCAGAGCGCAAAGGAATAGATGCCGATAAAAAGAAGCAGTGTGGTGCAAAATATGGCGGGTATGATATTGGTATAGTGGAGTGAAAATTCATCTATATTCCCAAGGAACAAGGAACTGGGGGTGAAAACAGCGTATGTTACAAGGAAAAACAAAGTAACAGGAAAAAGCCTCTGCAGTATTTGCTTTAGGAGGACAGGATTTGTTTTGCGGATATTTCTGATGACCCAGGTGAGCCATGCGGATAATAGGACTTCTAAAAGAATCCACTTTACTTTAAAGCCAGTGCTCATTGCAGACAAATTGAAAGACTGCATACCGATCAGCTTTAGACCGATCAGTATGCTAAGATTAGCGAATATAGTATAAAATAAAATGTAAGAAAGGAGTTTCTTGCAATGAAATTCCTGATGGGTGTATCGATAGATTAAAAAGGCCAGTATTCCCGGTAAAACAGTAATGATTAGCTCCAACATATCGGCTACTTTCTCCTTAGTATTTAAAAACTTCGCACATTAGTATATATTCTAAGATGATTTTATGTTATCCCTTTCTCAATGATTCCAAAACCCAACGGGTAAGGACCGGTGTGTACGCCTATGGTGGCGCCAATCTGATATACTGGTATCTGCTCTATGGCATATCCTTTGGACTGTAGAGCGGCAAGGGCCTGGTCCCGGAAAACAGCGCCCTCCTCTATGTCATAGCCGTATCCCACCGCAATACTGTAGCTTTCAATTCCAAGGCTGCTGTCTCTAAGATAGTCGAAAAGAAGATTCATCACCTTTTTTAAGGTGCGTTTCCGGCCCCGGTCGATACCGGAAGGAAAGATTTCGCCCTGTTTTAAAGTGATAATGGGACGGATATCTAAGGCGCCGCCCGCTAAGGCCGCCACTTTTCCAATGCGTCCGCCGTGTTTTAAGTATTCCATGTTGCCCACCGTGAAGAAAATCCTGCCGGTACTCTTGAT
>CAJUFU010000079.1:8306-12319 GCA_910585555.1 uncultured Lachnospiraceae bacterium | reverse complement strand
TTTGATTTCTGCAGCAACCTGCTCATAGTAGGATGGGCTGTTCGAATAGGGCAATGAGATTGTGTTGGTGTACATGGTATTTCCGTATAAGTCAACGGCGGTGATATGAAACATATTTTTCAGAATGCCGATGCCGATTGCGATTTTAAAATCAGGGACAATGCGGATGGCATGTGCCTTTCTTCCGCCGGTGGAATCAAAATATCCGTTTCGTTCAATCAATCCCTCATCTTCCAAGAGACTTAAATTCTGGCTGACAGTAGATAAGCCCATTTGCAGAGCCTGTACAATCTGCAGTTTTGAGGTTGCCTTTTCTTTATAAATATACTGATATACCTTTGCTCTGTTTATTCTTTTTAAGCTAATCGTAGTCAATCCCTTATCGTCCATAACATGACCATGCCTTTCTGCGATCATAATCACTTAATAGTTATTACTTTGTCTTATATGCAAGAACCAACCTTATTTTATTATAGCGAACCGGGAAATACAATACAGGAAAGTGTTTTGGTGAAAACAGACAAAATAAGAAAGATAATCTTGTAAATCTTGTCGATTGCAATTCTGTAGTTTCGCTTTATAATATACTTATAACTTACACATAAGCATAAGCTGTAAGTAGAATAAAATTTTGGAGGGTATAGTGAATATTGCCGCTGTATCGGAAGCATTTATGCTAAGCACCAAGGCCGGTGTGGAACCGGAAAAGGTGTTTGATGCGATAAAAGGCGGACTGGCAGGGTCCACAGTGATGAATGCAAAGATACCCATGATTTTAGACGGAAATTTTGCGCCGGGCTTTAAGATAGATTTACATATAAAGGATTTGAGAAATGCGATCAATACAGGGAATGCACAGGAGGCATATCTTCCGCTTACTGCACAGGTAATGGAGATGTTGCAGACACTCCATGCAGACGGGCTTGGAGACAGCGATCACAGCGCGATTGTGCGTTTTTATGAGAAAGTTACAGGGACGGAGATTCGCAGATAAAAAATCGAGCAGGCCCGATTACGAGACCTGCTTCGCGGCCGTAGATAAGGGCAAAATTGTAACAGTTCAGCCTTCAATTTGCAGTTCGTGCTTTGTGTGCAAGCACCCACGCCCAGACAGCAAATTATTTCATGGCTGAACTGTTACGCAAAATTACCCGGATTTGGCAAAATCTAATTGACAAACCTAATATGATACGGGATACTACTAAATAAATACATGCAGGAAAGTTGGGATAGAAATATCGATGGGAATTGTACCGATTAAGAAAGTCAATGTTGGACAGATGGTATTTGATCAGATGCAGGAGCTTCTGATCAGGGGAGAGTGGAAGCCGGGGGACAGGCTTCCCTCAGAAAATGAACTGGCGGAGATGTTCAATGTGAGCAGAATTACCATACGGCAGGCGTTGCAGAAATTGTCTGTGCTGGGATTGGTGGAAACAAGATTTGGAGAAGGGTCATTTGTAAAAACGTTTGATGTGGGGGAAAATATGAATGGGCTGGTGCCCATGTTATACCTTGACAAAAGTTCCAATCTGCAGGTCTTTGAGTTTAGAGAAATGATAGAGACGGAAGCAGCTGGATTGGCAGCTATGCGTGCAACACCGGACGGTATTGCAGATTTGGAGAAAACGTTTTTGGAAATGCAAACGGCATATGAAAAGGGAAGTCATGATGTATTTGCCCGCAAAGACCTGGAATTTCACTTTAAAGTCTGTCAAATGACAGAGAATAAATTACTGATTCAGACAAACATTATATTGAAAAAAATTTTGGAAGTTTCCATGGAAAATGTAATTGACAAGATGGGATGTGAACCTGCTTTGTATTATCATGAAAAGATTTTGCAGGCAATCCGGGAAAAGGATAAGGACGCTGCTATGGAATTAATGCGGCAACATATCCGCAATAACAAAAAATACTATGAAAGATAAGACTATAAACGGAAGAAAAGTCTGCTGTATATTGGGATAAGGATAAACGGCTGCTGTCTAAGCGCCGGTAGAAGAAACAAATGGAGACGTAAATACGCCGGAATGGGGAATACAATGTACAGGATTCTTGTGGTGGAAGACGATGCGGTTATTGCGGCGCAGATTGGTAAATATCTGGCAAAATGGGGCTATGAAGTGGAGCCTGTCAAAGATTTTGCAGACGTGATGGGACGGTTTGCGGCTTACGAGCCTCAACTTGTGCTGATGGATATCGGACTGCCCTTTTATAACGGCTATTACTGGTGCGGTGAAATCCGTAAAATATCTCAGGTGCCGATTATTTTTATCTCTTCTGCGTCGGACAACATGAATGTGGTGATGGCCGTCAATATGGGCGGCGATGATTTTGTTGTAAAGCCCTTTGATTTAGAGATTCTGCAGGCAAAGATACAGGCGCTCTTACGCAGAGCCTATGCGTTTACGGCGCCGGGGACGGTGCTGGAATACCAAGGTGTCCTTTTAAATATGACGGACATGTCGATTTCTTATCATAAGAAGGGTTCGGGGGCAATGAACGGCACAGAGGATGACTGTAGCTTCCGGATAGAGCTAACCAAAAATGAGTTCCGCATCTTGCAGACGCTTTTTGAAGCGGCAGGCGGCGTGGTCAGCCGGGATATGTTGATGAAGCGTCTGTGGGATGACGAGTGCTTTGTGGACGACAATACCCTTACGGTTAATATGAACCGCCTGCGCAAGCGGCTTGCAGAAATCGGATTATCACAGCTGATTCAGACGAAAAAGGGTGTGGGATATTTGCTGGGAGGGTATTAGGAACAGGCATTATGAATCAAAGAATTTCTATACCGGCGGCATATCTGCGGGAGCGGATTGTCCCGGTTTGTTTTTATATCGCAGAAGCGCTAGTTTTCATGTTGATAGCCGCTTTGTATGGCTATGAGGGCGTGCTTGAAAATATGACTTACGCCCTGGGGCTTGTGTCCTTTTTCGGGGCTTGTTATCTGGCGTGGGATTATGTAAGATACCGGGAGAAGTACAGGACGTTGTGGAAACTTCTTTTGGCGGAGGAAAGAAGCGGCGGCCTTCCCCAGACCTTATCTTGTATGGAACAGGCCTATCAGCAGATTATCCGCACACAGGAGAGGGAAAAGAAGGCGCTGATTACACAGTTGGATGAGAAACAGCAGAATATGGCGGATTATTATACCATGTGGACCCATCAGATCAAGATTCCCCTTGCGGCCATGGATCTTCTCCTGCAGAATGAAGATCAGTGGGCGGAGAAAGACAGCGGCCAGAGGACATTGAGACAGCTTCGGGAAGAGACTTTTAAGACAGGACAATATGTGGACATGGCACTGCATTATGCCAGGATGGAGAGTATTTCCGCAGACCTTTCTTTTGCCAGACTGGATGTGGGGGAAGTGGTGAAAGGGGCCCTGAAAAAATATTGGATTCTCTTTAGCGGGGCCGGACTTGCGCTACATCTGGAGGAGTGCCACGGGCAGGTGGTCACAGACGGCAAATGGTTTTCTTTTGTGATAGAGCAGGTACTTTCCAATGCGCTTAAGTATACGAAAGAGGGCGCTGTCTCTATTTATGGAACAGATGAAGCAGGTGTTCACAGGGTGCAGGACTGCCGGTATCTTGTGATAGAGGATACGGGCATAGGCATTGAGGAGAGCGACCTGCCCAGAATCTTTGAACGGGGATTTACCGGGTATAATGGCCGTATGGGGAACAAATCCACAGGCATCGGCCTGTATCTGTGCAGACAGATTATGGACCGTCTGGGATTGTCCATCCGTGTGGAATCTAAGAGGAATGAGGGCACAAAGGTGTTTCTGGGTATTGCCCAGGAGGAAATCCTTACAAAAATGTAAGTTATGAGAAGGAAATGTAAGCCGGATGTATGGCAGTGCATTTCCTTTTTGTTTATGATATAGGAAATTCTTCCGCTTATCCGAGTCAGTGAAGCGGAGTTCGCAATCGAGCTTTGGTTGGTTTTTTATCATGAGGTTAGATCGGAAGAGCGTCGTGTAGGGAAAGAGTGTAGGCTAT
>CAJUFU010000079.1:0-8296 GCA_910585555.1 uncultured Lachnospiraceae bacterium | reverse complement strand
GATGACTGTATATCTATCAACAAAGCGGATAAATACTACAAACAGGAGGACACTATGTCACTATTAACCGTTAAAAATGTTAAGAAAATATACACCACCAGGTTTGGCTCCGTCAAGGTGCAGGCATTAAATGACGTGAACTTTTCCGTGGAAGAGGGAGAGTACGTGGCCATCATGGGCGAGTCCGGTTCCGGTAAGACCACCCTCTTAAATATCTTAGCCTCTCTGGATACGGCCACCAGTGGACAGGTACTGTTAAACGGCCAGGAACTTTCCAGAGTCAGCCAGAAAGACTTATGTGCGTTTCGGCGAGATCACCTGGGATTCGTCTTCCAGGATTTTAACCTGCTGGACACCATGTCCTTGCGGGACAATATTTATCTGCCTTTGGTGCTGGCAGGGGTGCCTTACAAGGAAATGGAGGAACGCATTGCGCCTCTTTCCAAGAAGCTGGCAATTGAGGAGCTTCTGGATAAATATCCCTACGAAGTGTCAGGCGGGCAGAAACAACGGGCGGCGGTGTGCCGGGCCCTGATTACGAGGCCGGATATCGTGCTTGCAGACGAACCTACAGGGGCTCTGGATTCCAAGGCTTCCGGGAAGCTTCTGCATCTTTTTGGGGAAATCAATGGAGAGGGCCAGACGATTCTCATGGTGACCCACAGTATACAGGCGGCGGCACATGCAGGGCGGGTGCTTTTCATTAAGGATGGCTGTGTGTTTCATCAGATTTACAGAGGAAACCGCAGTCGGGATGAGATGTACCGTATGATATCGGATGCGTTGACGGTGATACAGGCACAGCAGGAGCCGGAATGGAGGGACGATCATGAATAGAATGAAATTACTGCCCACGATGGCTTACCGCGGGGTGAAACGAAATAGACTGGTCTACAGACCTTACCTGATGGCTTGCTTTTTTTCCGTGTTCAGTTATTACCTGTTTTCCTCCCTCCTGCACAACGATCTGATGGAGAGACTGCCAAAGGCGGCCTATGCCTGGATGATGCTGAGCATCGGGAAAGGACTGCTTTCCATTATCCTGTTATTGTTTCTATTCTATGCCGGCAGCTTCCTGCAAAAGAGACGTAAACGGGAACTGGGACTGTACAGTCTTTTGGGGTTGGAAAGAAAACATATCGGTATCATGCTTTTCTGGGAAAATGCAGGGCTTTATCTGGTCAGTGTATCTGCCGGGATTATTTTGGGATTTGTGTTGAATAAGCTGATGTTTCTTTTGCTTCTTCGCATGACGCGGCTTGATGTGGAGGTGGATTTTTACTTTTCTTTGGAAGCGGTGGCGGAAACTCTGCGGTATTTTGCGTTTGTTTTTCTCTGCATTTACGGCAGAAGCCTGTGGGGATTTTATCGACTGAAACCTGCGGAACTCATGTCTGAGAGCAAAAAGGGAGAGAAAGAGGTTAAAAGAATCTGGTTGTGGTCTGTGACAGGGGGCATTCTGCTTTCGTGCGGTTATTACATTTCAGTTACCAGTAAGCTGGACAGCATGATTTTCACCGACTTTTTCCTGGCAGTATTTCTGGTGATACTGGGCACTTACTTCCTGTTTACTTCGGGAAGCGTGGCCTTCTTAAAATTTCTAAAGAACAGAAAAAGCATCTATTATAGGCCGGCTAACCAGGTGACAATCTCTGGTATGTTATACCGGATGAAAAAGAATGCGGCGGGGCTTTCCAATATCTGTATCTTTTCTACCATGCTCCTGATTACATTGACTTGCACGGTCACTTTGTGGAGCGGGATGGATCAGATTGCCTATTACGATTATCCCTATGATTGCCAGGCAGACTATTCGGAGCACAGCAATGTGACGGAAAAGGCCAGAGAGAAAGCGGAGGAACTTGCGTTAAAATACGGACAGGGTATAGAACGGCTGGATGTTTATAATGTCATGAACCTTACCTGCGGCATAGCCCCGGGCAGCAATGTATTTACATCCACCGCAGGCTTCGATTTTGCCGATCAGTATGGGGTCACGCTGCTTACCCTGGATGATTATAACCGCCTGGAAGGACAAGACCAGAGTCTGGAAGAGGACGAAGTGCTTGTGTATTCCACGGGGACGGCTTTTTCATTTGACAGGGTAAACTTTATGGGTGTGGAAGCATCTGTTAAAGGAGAGCCAGAGCGGATTTATCCTTATCCTCAGGCGAAGAACAGGATGTTTAACTTTACTTCACAGTATGTGATGGTGGTAAAGGACGAAGTGGCTTTGGAGCGGTTCGCAGGGGCCTGGGCTGATGTGAACGGCGTGACGGATTTAGAGGATTTTTTACACAGAGGCGTGCGGCGCCTGTGTCTGCTTCTGGATGGCAAAGAGACGGACAGAGACGCCTTTGTGGAAGAGTGGTCTAGGTGGTGTCAGGGACAGCAGGACTTTCTGCGGATTGAAAACGGTCTGGAAGGAAGAGATGAGGACCGTTCCATGAACGGCGGCCTGCTTTTCATTGGTATGGTTTTCGGTATTCTGTTCTTTATGTGCTTCCTGCTTATCATGTACTTTAAGCAGGTGTCGGAAGGGTATGAGGACCAGAACAGCTTTGAAATTATGCAGAAGGTTGGCATGAGTGACGGGGAAATTAAAGGGACTATACACAGACAGATTCTGCTGGTGTTTTTCCTGCCTCTTGCGGGAGCGCTGCTGCACACGGCAGCCGGACTTGTGATGGTCAACGGGCTCTTGGCGGCGCTGCGGTTCTTTGACACTGGCCTTTTGATTCGCTGTTGCGCGGGGGTGGCGGCAGCAGTGACCCTTCTGTATGGGAGCAGCTATCTGATGACGGCCCGGACATATTATCGGATTGTGAAGAGGTGAAACTCTGTTTTTGTTCCTATAGACAAAAAGGTGGATTAAAATGTTGAAACGGCAAATATTCAGTTTCCAAAAGACATTGTCTAATGTATAATGAAAACAGCGAAAGAAGGTGGTATTTTGAGTACAACAGCGCAGATACACAGACAGGATTTAGAACGTCTGAAATCACTCCGGTATATAGATGACGATTTTATGACGGTCTGTCTTGCCGATAACTATGAAGGCATAGAACTAATACTTCGGATTATTTTAGGACGAGAGGGTATAACAATTAAGACGGTTCGTACACAGGAACTGTTAAAGAATCTACAGGGGCGTTCCGCTATATTAGACGTCCATGCGATTGACAGCACCAAGAAAGAGTTTGATGTAGAAATCCAACGTTCAGACGCAGGTGCCGGTGCAAAAAGAGCAAGGCATAACAGCAGTCTGTTAGACGCACATATATTAAAACCCGGAGATGATACGGAGGATATTCCCGACAGCTATGTGATTTTTATTACGGAAAATGATGTTATGAAAGGAAATCAGCCGATATATCCAGTGGAGAGATATGTCATTGTCGGAGAGAATAAAGTATTGTTTGGTGACGGGTCGCATATTATATATGTTAATGGGAAGTACAGAGGTAATGATGAAATCGGAAAGCTAATGCACGATTTTTCATGTACTAATCCCGATGATATGAACTATGAAGCGCTTGCTAAGAAAGCGAGATATTATAAGCAGGACGAGAAAGGAGTGGCGGTCATGTGTAAAATTATGGAAGATATGAGGAATGAAGCGGCACGAGAAGCGGCATTAGATAATGCAAGAGAAACGGCAAGAAGAATGATAAAAAAGGGAAAAATGTCACTTGAAGAAATTGCGGACTATGTTCCTGTATTAACACTTGACGAATTAAAGCAAATTGAAATCGATATCATGCAAATGGCATAGGCAGGTAAAAAATAATTTATTATCATAATAACACGCACCTGCGGATGGACTTCATTCCGGAAAGATAAAGATTTCTTCAACTGGCGTTTCCACAGCTCTGGATATATCGATTGCTAATTTCAAAGAAGGATTGTACTGTGCTTTTTCCAGCCGCATGATTGTTTCCCTGCGGACACCTGCCAGAGCCGCCAGTTGTTCTTGCGTCAGTCCTTTTAACAGGCGGTATTTTTTCAATCTACATTCAAACTCTGCCATAGTCAGCATTCCTTCATATCATTATCATATTCATCGTGGTCATAACGGTATAACAGATACTCGCTCAAGAATATAACGAGTGCAGCGGATAGCGCTGTCAGGATGTGCAGCATTTGAAACAGATACTGTACGCTCATAAAAAGCTCACCCACAGGAAGAAAAAATAAGGCGGCCAGCATGACGGCAGAAGCAGCTTTTAATGCCATAAGCTGCGCCTTATTCTTATTTTCACGATACCGCTCATCTATCAAAGTATCTGACATTTTACTCTCATAGAAAAATCCAAAGAAGCCCAAAAATACAAAGCGGCTCCAGGAACCTCCTATAAATGCAGTAAAACCCAAAAAACCGAGAAAGCCAAATATCGGGTTAAGTCTGCGGGTACGGCCAGTTTTGAGTATATTAGGTTGATACCTTTTCATGACATATCCTCCAAATAAAAGTGATATATTTGTCCTATGATGAGATAAATATATCACTTTTAAGTTTACATGTCAATATATACCCATTTTCCGGCAGATGTTATTTCTTGGTAACAGGAATCCAGAATTCGACATGATAATTCTCATCGGAAGTCCCATTCGGATATTTATCGGGCCGGTCGTACATTTCGATGCAGTAGCCGGCGGCAATCTCATATTCCTTCAACGCCGGGAGCCATTCGGAGAATATTCGGGTGTTGACGTTCTGCAGGGAGTTTAAGCCTTTGCAGGGGAAGACGGCCCAGGTGAAAGCGGGAATGGTCTTTACCACGAAGCCTTCCGGAATATCCATAGTGGGATTGTAAAGGTCTGCAATCAGATACTCAAAGTTTTCATGCCCCATAAAGCAGTCGATGTTGACGCCGAACATGCCGTTTACATAGCGGCTTCTTCCCAGGGCATAATGTTCCTGCCAGAAAGCGGGGACGTCACGGTTGGCATTTTCATAGTCAAAAGTGCGGGAAAAGCCCAGTACTGTGAAGGTTTCTTTTTTCGTAATTTTGTAATCCATCCTATAACCACCTTTCAAAGAGATTGTCAGTTTCAGCGGAGCAAAGGATTTCAGCATTACGCCCTCTTTGCGCGCCATCGTGGGCGTGATACCGTGGAAACGGGTGAAGGCCTTGGCGAAGCTGTCAGGAGAGTCGTAGCCGTACTTGAGGGCCACATCGATGATTTTCACTTGGCCGGAAAGTAGTTCTCCGCCTGCCAGGGCCAGTCTGCGGTTACGGATATATTCCGCTACGGTGTAGCCGCAGAGCATACTGAATCCTTTCTGAAAATAAAAGGGGGAGATACAGACGTGTCTGGCCACTGATTCTGTGTCAATATCCTCTGTGAGATGTGTTTCAATATAATCTACGGCGTCTCCGATTGCCTTCATCCATTCCATGGTGTGCCTCCTTTGCTGTTGCTGTGATTATAGTATAGCTTTGGCGGGGAAAGTCCGCCCGATTTTGTGTGGTTTGTTTTGTCGGGTGAGCTGTTTTGGGCAGAGAAAGTAACAGATTATGGATTTACAGCCCGAAAAGCGAAAACGCTCCCCATGCATATAATTTATTATAATAAACGAATGATTACTGAATATCAAATATGTATGAGGTGGTTTCAAGTGAATAATTTTAATACAAACTGGATGTTCAATCCGCCCAATCTGTTCGGTATGAGAACTCCCAATAGAAATTACGGTGATTGTGGAACAGAGCAAACAGAAGCAGAGGCAGTAGAACTGGAGATAGCAGAACCGGAAGCGGCGTATGCAGAGGAGACGGCCGTACCCGATTGTGCCTATTTGGAACGTGGAGAGCCGGGCCCGATGGGGCCGAGGGGAGAGCAGGGGCCGCCAGGATGTCCGGGGGAACGCGGTGAAACCGGACCCCAGGGAGTCACGGGGCCGCAAGGGCCGCAGGGGGCTACAGGGCCAATGGGTCCCAAGGGAGAACAGGGGGCCCGCGGGCCGGCCGGGCCGCCGGGTTATCCGCAGAACAGTATCTTTGCAGCATTTTCTGGACAGGAACTGATTATGCCGGAGAATGCCAGTCTTCCACTGAGAATCGAAATACCGGATATTACCCGGAATATATCGCCTTGTAATGAGGATTCCATCGCATTGACTTCAGGTTATTATGCCATCGATTATTATGTTACGGCGGAAATGAAAAAGCATGAATTCATAAAGCTGACCCCGCTCTTTAATGACTGCAGGCAGGAGTTGTACGGTGCATATGCAGAGGCGCTGAGGAGAAGGGAGAGACTTGTGTTGGCGAGACGTTTTATTGCGCAGATCATAGCCGATTCGCCCCTGGTGTTTGTATGGAGTGCATCGTCGGAAGTTTCCGGGGTCAGTATGACCTTGAGTATAGAAAAACTCTGCAGGCAGTAAAGGAAAGGGGAGAAGTGACATAATGCCGACAATAAGCCTTTGTATGATTGTTAAAAACGAAGAGATGCATCTTGTACGCTGTCTTGACAGTGTGGCAGATCTGGTAGAGGAGATTATCATTGTAGATACCGGTTCCACGGACCGAACAGTAGAAATAGCGTCTCACTATACAGAGAAGATATATGCATATTCATGGAAGGATGACTTTGCCGATGCCAGAAATGAATCCTTTTCCAAAGCATCCATGGATTATTGCATGTGGATGGATGCCGATGATATTTTGGAAGAGACGGAAAAGGAAAATTTTCTACAGTTAAAACAGACGCTGCCGCCAGATACGGATATTGTCATGATGAGATATAATACTTCCTTTGATGAAGCGGGCAGGCCTTCCTTTTCTTATTTCAGGGAAAGGTGGATCAGAAACTGTGAGAGGTATCGCTGGACGGGTGCCGTTCATGAAGTGATCGTGCCGAATGGCAAGGTGATATATTCCGATATTGCAATCAGCCATAAAAAGATGAATGCCGGAGATTCTGATCGAAATCTGCGGATTTACAGGAAGATGATTGCAGAGGGGAAACATTTGGAACCTCGACAGCAGTATTATTATGGCCGGGAATTATACTATCATAAACAATACGAAGAAGCGGTTTCTGTGTTAGAACAGTTTTTGCGCATGGAAGAAGGATGGATTGAAAATAAAATAGAAGCCTGTTCTGTCTGCGCTGATTGTTATGATCAGTTAGGACAGGAACAGGCGGCATTAAATGTTCTTTTGCGCAGTATGAGTTTTGATTTGCCAAGGGCGGAATTGTGCTGTGAGATTGGCAAATATTTTCTGGAACATGGAAATTTCCATAACGCCATCTATTGGTATAAAGCGGCACTAGGCGCCCGGAAAAATGAATATGCAGGCGGCTTTTTCCTGCCGGACTGTTATGATTATATTCCCTTTTTACAATTGTGTGTATGTTACGACAGATTAGGAGACTGGCAAAAAGCCAGGGAATACAATGAAATGGCCGGAACCTGTAAACCTTATTCTCAGGCATATCTTTACAATAAACAGTATTTTGACAGCCTGCCAGCTGGTTCTTTCGACAAAAAGTAACATTTATTTCCAAAACACATAAATTATTTGTAGAAAAAGGTACTTTTAAGTACCTAATTACAAATCATTGTAAAGGATGTGTTTTAGTGAATCAAAATAATAGTTATTGTAACTGTTGTCAGAATCAATGCCATCCGCCCTGTTGTGAACGGGGTCCGGCAGGTCCTAAGGGCGACCAGGGACCTGCTGGACCGCAGGGAATCAAGGGAGATACCGGCTGTCCCGGCCCGAAGGGTGACAGAGGCGACCAGGGGCCTATGGGGCCACAGGGAATCCCTGGCGTTCCTGGCGCAAGGGGACCCAGAGGAAATACGGGCCCGGTAGGACCTACCGGTAACACTGGTCCTAGAGGCTGTGCGGGGCCGAGAGGTTATGCCGGTCCCCAGGGAATGCAGGGTATTCAGGGAGTTCGCGGTGATATTGGCCCCAAAGGGGATCCGGGCTGCGAAGGTCCTAAGGGTGATATAGGTCCCCAGGGACCAGCGGGTCCTATGGGCCCGGTTGGCCCGGTAGGACCCCAGGGGGATGTGGGTCCGCAGGGTCCCAGAGGGATTCCCGGACCTCAGGGGCCAGTGGGTCCTACAGGTTCCATGGGACCTCAAGGGGTAACCGGCCCGCAGGGTCTACAGGGCGTGACCGGCCCAATCGGAGCGCAGGGTCCCAAAGGCTGTCCGGGAGATGAAGGCCCGACAGGCCCCACGGGAGCGACCGGAGCTGACGGGGCGACAGGTCCTACAGGAGCGACTGGAGCCGATGGAGCCACAGGTCCGACTGGGGCAACAGGTTCC
>CAJUFU010000078.1 GCA_910585555.1 uncultured Lachnospiraceae bacterium | reverse complement strand
TGCCGATGAAATATTCAACGATCAGAAGAGGAGTGCTCAAAATCAGAAATATAATCACAAACACAGCCACCAGAACCAGACGAATCATGGTATGTACCTCGTTTTAATATAGTAAAGAACACAATTTACCCCGTTACTTTGAGCGGGGTATTTTTTACATTATATCCAGTAAGTTTGTTGCAATCAATATACAATGATGGGTGATTGTCGCTTTTTCATGATAGTTTTTGTTTGCAACGGCACAGAAAAGATTTTGATTGTAATGATACTGCAGGTATGCTATAGTAAAAATATAAAAAGGAACAATCGCCCACAAGGTGGGTTGACCGAGATTATGAGTAGTAAAACCACCCCGTCACTGGCCAAAGTTAGGGGTGGTTTTTCTATGTATGGCTACCTACAAAACGTAAAAACAAATGTAAGCAATGCCAAAAGGAATAGACCAAAGGTCATGATATCCTTAAAATCAAAATGATTTTCCATAGGCATCACCCCCATTCTGCGAAGAATAGAAGATCAGCCCACCCTGTAACACGATTGCTCCTGTATTATATTTTAGCATAGCTAAGGGATAAAAACAATATCGTTATAAAGTACAACAAAATAGAGTCAATCATAACGCAGACTTTTATAAAGTATAAGGAATAGAGAGCCCACTTGCATAATAAATTAGGTAATAAGACTAAATTGCGGAGTCTATACTATGATAAATGTTTTGTATGAATATCAGAAAAGATTCTTAAGTGTCTGCCTGATTTGTCTGATGTGCATGAGTGTGTACGCCTGCGGGCAGAAGCAGGATACTATGGCAAAAATCAAAGATCTTGAATGTACAGTGCTGGCGGAGGAAAATATACCGGAGGAACTTTTAGAAAAGATTGAGGATAAGAAGGAGGAGGCCTTTAAGATGACGTTTGAAGACCAAGGGTTCCTCTATATCTGTGTGGGCTACGGGACCCAGAAGACAGGAGGGTACAGCATCGCCGTGAATGCATTGTATGAGACCACCAATGCGGTCTATATCGATACCAATCTAATCGGACCCAGTCCGGAAGAGAAGAGTAATCCGGTAGAGAGTTATCCCTATGTGGTGGTGAAGACAGAATTTATTGAAAAACCGGTGGTGTTTGACTAGATTTCAGGGTATAATTACGATAAGAAAGGGTGAATGGACAAATGTTACTTTTAAAGAACGGTTATATGATAGATTCGGCTTCTAAAACGGAAGGATACAGGGATATCCTGCTTAATACGGAGACCGGAAAGATAGAGCAAATCCGGCAGAGGGAAACAAAAGCCGGGCAGGCGGCAGATTCGTCCCGTGAGTCAGATATACATAGGAAACAAGAAAATCTCCTGGCGGAGGAAACAGAAATAGTTGACTTGAATGGTCAAATTGTGGCGCCGGGGTTGGTGGATGTGCATGTGCATTTCAGGGATCCCGGCTTCACTTATAAGGAGGATATTGATACAGGGGCAAAGGCGGCGGCGAAAGGCGGTTTTACTTCGGTGGTGCTGATGGCGAATACAAAGCCAACGGTAGATACTGTGGAGACTCTGCGCTATGTGCTTGAGAAAGGGGAGAAGACCGGGATTCACGTCTATTCCTGTGCCAATGTGACTATGGGAATGAAGGGGAAGGAACTGACGGACATGGAAGCCCTAAGCGCCTGTGGCGCGGCAGGCTTTACGGACGATGGGATTCCCTTAATGGATGAAGAAATGCTCAGGGAAGCGTTGCGCCGGGCGGCGAGGCTTAACCGTCCGGTCAGCCTTCATGAGGAAAATCCGGCGCTGATTGCCAATAATGGGATAAATGCAGGAAAGGCGGCGGCTCATTACGGTATCGGCGGTTCTCCGAGAGAGGCAGAAATTTCTATGGTGGAGCGGGATATTAGAATAGCCCTTGAAGAGAATGCGGATTTATCTATACAGCACATCAGTACCAAAGAGGCGGTGGAGCTGGTGCGGCAGGCGAAAAGGCAGAGCAGACATATTTATGCGGAAGCGGCCCCGCATCACTTTACACTGACTGAGGATGCTGTGATTCGTCATGGTGCATTGGCGAAGATGAATCCGCCGCTTAGATGTGAAGAAGACAGAATGGCGGTTATCGAAGGCTTGCGGGATGGCACCATAGACATGATAGCCACCGACCATGCGCCCCACAGCATAGAAGAGAAGAAACGTCCCGTCACCGAGGCGCCAAGCGGAATTATTGGCTTGGAGACTGCTTTGTCTTTAGGTATCAGAGAGCTGGTGCAGAAAGGATATCTGACCATGATGGAGCTGATATGCAGGATGAGCTATGCGCCTGCAAAGCTGTATCATCTGGATGCAGGATATATAAAAGCCGGCGGTCCGGCCGATCTTTTGGTATTTGATGCAGATAAAATGTGGACAGTGGACAAGTTTGTATCCAAAGCATGTAACTCACCCTTTGTGGGGGAGCGTATGCCGGGGGTCATTTCTTATACGATTTGTGATGGGAAGATTGTTTACCGTGGGTAAATGTCTGGTTTATAATGGTTGCTATATAATGGCAGGCTGGAATCTTGAAGGGTTTCAGCCTGCTTTTCGAATGATATTATAATAAAGCTTGCTTTTCATCCTAAATTTGTGGTATATATGTAAGTAATCTGATGAATCAAAAAGTCTATAGCCGAAATGTGGCTGGTCTATTCCGCGGTTCAGCGGTTTTCTCGGAGAAAAAATGTATATGGAGGAATATGCTTATGGGGCAAAAAGACACAAAAGATATTACCAACAGGAAGGTAAAATCCAGCGCTTTCACTGCTTATTTTGGGAAACCGGAAAATGCAGCTGAACTGTATTCCGCTTTGGAGGGTGTGACAGCATTGCCAGAAGATATTGCTTATACAACGTTGGAAGGGGTTTTGTTTATGGCACGTAAAAACGATATGGCTTTTACTGTCAAAAATCGTGTATTGGTGATTAGCGAGCATCAGTCTACCGTGAATTTGAATATGCCGCTTCGGGATGTGATTTATTATGGACGTACCGTGGAAAAGCTGATAGATGCAAAAGCTCTATATAAGAGAAAGCAGATTTTGCTTCCAACGCCGGAGTTTTATGTGTTCTATAATGGGGACGAGACTTTTCCGGTAGAAAGAACGATGTGTTTATCGGATGCATACCTTGATAAAACGGTGACACCTATGCTAGAATTAAACGTGAAAGTGATTAACATTAATCTGCCGGTTAATCATGATATTTTAAAGAAATGTAAACCATTATATGAATACTCTTGGTTGATTCAGCGGATAAAAGAGTATCTTGCATTGGGAAAAGACAGGGACACTGCCATTGTTCAGGCTATGGAAGACTGTAAGCACGAAGGAATCATGGTGGATTTTGTCAGGGAATATGGATCGGAGGCGATAAATATGCTCTTTACCCAGTTTAACATGGATGATGCATTAGAGGTAAGCTATGAGGAAGGATTTGAAAACGGTAAAACAGAGGGAGAAAATCGGAAACTGATTCAATTGGTATGCAGACTGCTTCAAAAAGGAAAAGAAGCGGCTGTAATAGCGGAAGAATTAGAGGAAGAAGAGGCAATGGTCGAAAAGATTGAAACGGTCGGCAGAAACATAGGATTTCTCGACACAGAACGAATCTATGAGGCGCTAAAAACACAGTAGAATTCATGATAAGACAACAGAAAGGAATCGTAAATGGCCCAAAAGAAAAAGAGCAAAGCAACTATCGTGTCACAAAAAAAGATTGCAGAGCAGATTTATGATCTCTGGCTGGAGACCAAACTTGCGAAGAACGCCCATCCGGGTCAGTTTGTGGCGGTATATCCCCACCATGAAAGCACACTTCTTCCAAGACCCATCAGCATCTGCGAGGTAAGTGAGGACAAGCACAGACTGCGGCTGGTGTACCGTGTGGCTGGGAAAGGAACAGCTGAGTTTGCAACCTATGGCAAAGGAGATACCCTGGAGATACTGGGGGTGCTGGGCAATGGATTCCCGGTCGAGAAGGCGAAAGGCAAACGGGTATTTTTGATGGGCGGCGGCATCGGCATTCCGCCTATGCTGGAGCTGGCGAAGCGTCTTGAGAGTCAGAAGCGGATTTTGCTGGGTTATCGGGATAAGGATTTGTTTTTGCAGGACGATCTGGCGCAGTATGGCGATGTTTATGTGGCCACGGAAGACGGCAGTGTGGGCACCAAGGGAAATGTAATGGATATCATAAGCGCCCACGGTCTCACAGCGGATGTGATCATGGCCTGCGGCCCTATGCCGATGCTGCGTGCGATTAAGAAATACGCCGCCCAAAATGGCATGGAGGCTTATATTTCCTTAGAGGAGCGGATGGCCTGCGGCGTGGGCGCCTGCTTGGGATGTGTGTGCAAGACCACTAAGGTGGATGCCCACTCTCACGTGAACAATGCCCGTATCTGCACGGACGGTCCGGTTTTCGAGGCAGGGGAGGTGGAAATCTGATGAATACACAGGTAACGATTGCTGGGGTAACTTTTCAAAATCCGGTGATGACGGCGTCCGGTACATTTGGTTCCGGTATGGAATACAGTGATTTTGTAGATTTGAATAAACTTGGCGCGGTGGTGACCAAAGGGGTAGCTAATGTACCCTGGGAGGGAAATCCCACGCCCCGGGTGGCGGAAGTATACGGCGGCATGTTAAATGCCATCGGCTTACAGAATCCGGGTATTGACGTGTTTATCAAGAGGGATATTCCTTTTCTGAAAAAATATGATACCAGGATTATTGTCAATGTCTGCGGTAAGACGGTGGAGGATTATCTGGAAGTGGTGGAACGTCTGAGCGACCAGCCGGTAGATATGTTGGAGATTAATGTATCCTGTCCCAATGTAAAAGAGGGGGCGATTGCCTTCGGGCAGAAGCCGGACAGCCTTTATGATATTACTTCCCAGATTAAGAAGAAGGCGAAACAGCCGGTGATCATGAAACTGAGTCCCAACGTGACAGATATCGCTGAGATGTCCCGCGCGGCCGAGTCGGCGGGGGCGGATGCCCTTTCCATGATCAATACGATCACAGGCATGAAGATTGATATTCACAGGAAAAAGTTTGTCCTGGCCAATAAGACGGGCGGCATGTCCGGCCCTGCGATTAAGCCGGTGGCGGTGCGCATGGTCTATCAGGCGGCCCAGGCGGTGAAGATTCCCATCATCGGCATGGGCGGTATCGGTAATGCGGAGGACGCTATAGAATTCCTGCTGGCGGGTGCCAGTGCCGTGGCGGTGGGTGCCATGAATTTTGTAAATCCTTATACGACCATGGAGGTGGCGGAGGGGATTGAACAGTATATGAAGCGGTATGGGATTGAGAACGTAACGGATTTGATAGGGGCGGTTGAATAAACGCCCCTGTCAGTTTTTCACGGGTGCATCATGGTAGAGAAGGGATGCAGAGGAGACGGACTCGATTTTGGAAAGCTCGTTTACCAGCTGGCCTGCCTTTTTCGTCTGGACTTCTATGATTATGTCCATATCTTAGGGTCTGATGAAAAAGATTTTGCAGACAGACTTTCTAAATTGCGGATGCAAAAGGGTGTATCCGCACGGGACATGAGTTTGTCGATTGGACAGAATCCGGGTTATATCAATAATATTGAGACAGGAAAAGCGCTTCCTTCCATGACAAATATTTTTTATATATGCAGTTATCTAAATGTTACGCCAATGGATTTTTTCGACTTTGATGCTGCCAGGCCGCGGGATATGGATATGATATGCAACGCGTTAAATAAGCTGACAGATTCTCAGTTTGACAATATAAAAGAAATCATCGGAGAGCTGGCCAGATTGAACGGGCGCTAGCCTCCGATGATGATAATGTTATACGCCTACCGATACGTTTTTGCCTACAGGGGGCGCCTCCACGCTGGTGCCTGTACTGGAATAGAATTTTACGTCGGTTTTTGCATCGGTATTTGAGGGAATGTCAGGGGCGTCTATAGAAGGCGTTTCTAAATCGGGCGCTTCTATGTCTGGATCCGGACGGTTATCTTGCAGGAGCTTTTGTCCCTCGTTACTGATCACCAGACTGTCTGCCGGCGGTGTCTTCGTATTTTCCGTGGACACATCATTTCCATTCCGATTCTCCTCGGCCTTTTGGGCCAGTTTTTCTGCAGTTTCTTTCTGTGTCTCTTTCGTCTCTTCTCTGCGTTCGGCCAGCGCTTCTTCCCGTTCACGCTGCTGCTCTTCCCTGTTTTCCTGCATTTCTTTGCGCAGTTCTTTTTCGGCTTTTTCCTTATATTCGTATGCGGTATCTTGAAATTCGCTGGCGTAACCCATGGCCCGTTCCATGGCGCCCAGGTCGCCTTTTCGTCTCGCTTCTTTATAGACACGCATGGGAGTATCCATCAGTTTCATGTTGACGCCTGCGCCGATCAAACCTTCCATTGTTCCTGCTTTCATATTGTGCCTCCTTTTTGCCTTGCTGTCTGCAGACTATTGTGTCATTTATGGACAGACAAATCGTTATGATTTAAGTAAAGCTGCCTCATATAGGTTTTCGGCAGATGCAAAAGAATCTTTGGCCGAATGTATCAAATGGTCTGCATGGTGTCATATACGGGAAGAAGAATGGATACACAGAATCGGGAGGTATCGCTGGAAATATCCATCACTCCATTATATTTTTCGATGATATGCTTGACGTTTTGCAGACCGGTGCCGTAATGCTCTGTACCAAAATGTGGAGGAGCAGATTCTTTTGCCACAGTATTTTCGATTTCTATAAGAAGATTTCGTTTCACGGGTTTTGCCTGCAGAAAAATACGGCGTTCTTTCTCATCAGGTATCCCGCCTGCGGCCTGGATGGAGTTATCCAGTAGATTTCCCAGCAAGATACATAGATCAAAGTCTTCCATAGACAGGTGCTTTGGCAGGCTGATTTCCCAGGTAAAGGAGATGTCTTTGGACAGCGCGGCCTGTTCTTTGATGTCTATGAGGGCGTCCGCCGTGAGGCTGCCGGTATGGATGTTGCCTGTGGTTTTATAGGTTTCCTGGCACATGGCCTTCAAATATTCGCTTATTTTTTCAAGTTCGCCTTGCTGTGTCAAGCCCTCTAAGACGAGCAGATGGTTTTTCAGATCATGGCGCAGGCTCACCTGTCTTTGATGTTCTTCCAAAAGAGTCTGATAATGGGCAATCTGGGTGCGTTGTATCTGCTCAGACAGGGTCTTGTACATGATTTTATTTAAGGCAGCAGGCAGGCACAGAGCCATGGAAAGGCTTAAGAGAGACAGGATGATACATTCCGTGTAGGTCAAAAGTTCGCTTGTGTAGGGATTAAAAACTTCCGGCTGTCCGGTGTGGGAAATCATGATGATACCGTGGGTGATGCCGTGATAGACTATATCGGTCAATAGCATCAGCCCGCACATCGTGTAGAACAAAAGCTGGCAGATCTGTCTGGTAAAAATATCCGGGCGCAGATGCATATGCCGGAAAGCATACCATAGAAACAGAGTCGCAACAGGATAAAACAGGTCGATGAAAAGAACGGAGAACGTCTGCCATTTCGCGGGGAGAAACATGCAGACGAGGGACAGCATCTCTACCAGAGCGTTATCGGCAAATTCTGAGGAGGCGCACAGGATGGCGGCCAGAGAAGCCCTGTGCCAAAGGCGGCCTTGGAAATACAGGATTAGAAGCAGGATGAGGGAACCCTGCCGTAGGATGCTGTAGAGCAAATACCATCCCTGTCTGGCTAATGTGTAAGAAGCTGCCATGCTGACGGTCAGATACAGTATCATCCCGGACAGCACAGCCAGCCGGCGGTTGAACCGGTGGGAAAAGAAATGGGCTTGCAGCCAGAAGGTAATTCCTGCCTGCAGGCAGAGTCCTATGCTGCTTGTGATGGTTGTCAAGAATGTCATGCCAGGCCTCCTTCCTTTTTCAGATAATGCATCAGCGCCATGGCAAAGTCGTCATATCGGCGTTTGGCCAGCAGAATGGTATCCTTTGTCTCTGTGTAGATTTGTGTCTTGTCATAGGTGTCCACATATCTTAAATTGACCAGAAACCCTTTGTGACATCGGAAAAAGTCTTTTTCCCGGAGACGTTTTTCCATCAGGCCGATCTGCTCGTAGGTCTCTATGATATCTGAAAGGGTGTGGATGGTGAGAATCCTGCCTCTGGCTTCCATATATACAATATCCTTTAAGGGGATTTTCCGTACAAGGTGCTGTGAGGAGATTAAAAGGAATTCATGGGATTCTCTGCGGCGCTTTTCTGCCGCGCGGGTTAGGACATTTTTAAGCTGCTTTTCCGTGACAGGCTTCACAAGATAGGCAAATGCTTCCACGTCATAGGCCTCGAATACATACTCGGGCGCGGCGGTGACGAAGATTAACAGACAGGTTTCTTCCCTGCGCCGCAAAAGTCTAGCAAGCTCCATACCGTTAAGGCCAGGCATTTTGATGTCCAGAAAAAGAAGGTCGAAGGATTCCGTGGACTTTAAAAGTTCTTCTCCTGTATAAAATTCCCGGAGCAGGACTTCCAACCCGGCCGGTTCGGCAAGGGTGCGGATTTGTTTGGCCAGTTGTGCACATTCTAATGGGATATCATCACAGACGGCGATGGATAACATGTGGGATTCCTTTCTTGGTATATTATTTTGCAGACTCTTTGCATAAATATAATTATATTTCGACATGGCGGCTGGTTTCCATTATGCCAGAATGTCTAAATGGCAGGTTAACGGATGCAGGATGCTGGCATATCCCTGCATTCTGCCGCATAAACTTATAGCAAGTATACGCATGGAGGTTTTCTTGTGGAATTAGTGAAGAAAAAAATACATATGGACCGGATAAACGGAAAGGCCGGCACCCAGATGGTATTGGAAGAAGATGTGAATATTTCAGATAACAAACCGGACGCGAATTATCTTCTCAGCAGTAAGGGAGAGATTATTATGGAGGAAATCCGCGCCTGTGAGAATGTGGTGAATCTGAAAGGCAAGCTGGTAGTGTCCATACTGTATCTGACGGACATGGAGGGGATGTGCGCCAGCATGGAGGCGATGATTCCCTTCGAGGAAAAAGTCAACATGGAGGGGGTCTGCAATGGAGATACGATTCTGACCGAGTGGAATATAGAAGACTTGACAGTGGGACTGATCAACTCCCGTAAGCTGAGTGTGCAGGCTGTGGTGTCTTTTACCCTTGAGAAAGAAGAACAGGTGGAGTGTGAAGCGGCGGTAGACCTTTATCATGAGGAGCCGGTGGAATACCGTAAGTGCGTTTATCCTGTGATAGAATTGGTACTGCATAAGAAGGATATTTTCCGCCTCAAAGAGGAGATGGAGCTTACCGGCAATCTGCCCAATGTATTTCAGACCATCTGGCATCACATCTGCTTTGACCATGTGGAATTCAAGGCACTGGATGAAAAGATATCGATTCAGGGAGAGATGAAGGCCTTTTTCTTATACGAGGGAGAAGGAGACAACGACAGGACACTGTGGTATGAGAATACCGTGCCTTTCAGCGGCATTATTGAATGCCACGGATGCCGGGAAAATATGATACCGGATATCCAGTACAGTCTGGGGCAGTGCAATGTGGAGGTGCGGCCGGATTTCGACGGGGAAGAGAGAGTTTTTTGTGTGGAACCGGTGCTGGATTTGGATATTCATCTGTATGAGGAAGAGAATCTGGAAGTACTTTCTGACGTATATGGTGTGGATAAGGAGATTGGAGCCGTGTCCACACAGGTACAGCTGAAAAACCTTCTGTTAGCTGGTGTGGGTAAGTGTAAGATTGCGGAGCATGTGAGAATCCAGAATGGGGAAATGCCTATGTATCAGTTGATTCATTCTGAGGGAGAGATTCGGATTGACGACCAGACGATTGTGGAGAACGGAATTGCCGTTACTGGTACATTGATTGTGACCACGCTCTATCTCAGCTCAGCCGGGGCTAAGACCATTTATTCCACAAAGAATGACATTCCCTTCCAGTATGTGATTGAGGTGGATAATATCACGCCTTCCTGTATTTATAAACTGCATTCCAGTATCGAGCAGCTTACTGTGACCATGTTAGACAGCGATGAGCTGGATGTAAAGGCGGCTCTGCAGTTTAAGGTAATCGTATTTGCCCAGAAAACACATAACTTGGTGACGGATATTAAGGTGGAGGACCTTGATCTGAATAAACTGAGTGAACTGCCGGGAATGGTTATTTATATCGCGGGACCGGGAGATACCTTGTGGGATATCGGCAAGCGTTATTATGTGCCGGTGGCCCAGCTTAAGGAAGTCAATGAACTGCCCACAGAGGAGATTAACGCCGGGGACAGAATCCTGGTGGTAAAGGGCGGTATCTAGGAGTTTCCTTTTTATGTGGTCAGCGTGAGTAAAATGAACGGACAGCATTTTTGCCAGAAGGGAAGGGTGCTGTCCTTTTGTATGGCAGGGATTTGCTTTGGCAGGCATATGGGGAAGGGACGGGAGGGCAGTTTAGGAAAATTTAATTTCTTTGGAATTGCGCCGTATGGGGGAGGGGTGTATACTGGATAATGATAAAATGAAGTGTTATAAACAGATTGTGGCGGAAAGGACGATCAGTTTAATGCTTCGGAACGGAGAGATGGATGAGCGGTTCTTCTATTTTAAAAAATAAAGTATTCTTATATTTGACAGAGTTTTTTGCAGGGATGTCCGTAATGGCTGTGGAGCTGGGAGCCAGCAGGCTTTTGGCGCCCTATTTTAGTTCTTCGCAGATTGTGTGGACCATTATCATCGGTACGATCATGATTGCCATGGCCCTGGGTAATATTTACGGCGGCCGGAGTGCAGATAAGAATCCCAACCCGGACAAGCTTTATGCGCGGATTCTGATCGCGGCAGTCTGGATTGCGGCGATTCCGGTGGTGGGAAAGTATATCGTTCTGGGGATTTCGGCGCTCTTGATTTTTGCGGTGGATACAAATTTTTTAATCTGGGCAGCGTTTGCGGCCTGTATGGTGATTTTTGTGTTCCCGCTCTTTTTGCTGGGGACAGTGACCCCTTCTTTGGCAAAATATTCGGTGGACAGTCTGGATGACAGCGGCAGGATTGTGGGAACCCTGGGGGCGTTTAATACCATCGGCAGCATCATCGGCACTTTTGTGCCCACCTTTATCTCCATACCGGCAGTGGGCACTTCCATCACCTTTCTTATTTTTGCAGGCATCTTGTTTGGGCTGAGCCTGCTCTATTTCATCAGTGTCAAAAAGGGACTTCGCAGATGTGCGGTTACGGCAGTGCTTTTCCTTCTATGCTGTGCCTTTGGGACTTCCAACAGTTTTGCTTTCTGGGAGAAGGATTTAACCTACGAGGGAGAGTCTGTCTATAATTACTTGCAGGTAAAAGAAAATGACAGAAGCATCATATTATCTACCAATGTATTGTTCGGCGTGCAGTCCATTCTCATGAAAGGAGAGGGGCTTACCGGCATGTATTATGATTATGCCATGGCGGCGCCTTTGATGACAGGACAGGAGAATCCGGTGGACTGCAATACATTGATTTTGGGTATGGGAACGGGCACTTATGCCAACCAGTGCCGTAAATATTATGGGGACATGCCCGTGGAAGGTGTGGAGATTGACGAGAAGATCACCGATTTAGCCAGGAAATATTTTGAACTGCCGGAGGATGTGAAGGTTACCACTTACGATGGCCGGGCCTACTTGAATGCGATTGATGACAAATATGATGTGATCATGGTGGACGCTTACCAGGATATCACCATTCCTTTTCAGATGTCCTCGGTGGAATTCTTTACGCTGGTGAAAGATCACCTTACCCAAGACGGCGTCATGGTGGTCAATATGAATATGCGGGGAAGCGGGGAGGACAGTATCAATGCCTATCTGGCGGATACCATCGGCAGTGTATTTGGTGAAGTCTATACGGTGGATGTGAAGGGTTCTACCAACAGGGAGCTTTTTGCCTCCAACAATCCAAGGATGCTGGAAAATCTGCGGGTGCACAGGGAAGAAATCAAAGATGAGGGACTGTATGCGATGATGGAAGCTGTGTCGGACAACCTGACGGTTTACCAGGCGGGAGGACGTATCATGACGGATGACCAGGCGCCAGTGGAGCTTCTGGGGATGCGGGTCATTGACGAATTGATTCAGGGCGAAGTGGCCGCATATAAGGATTTATATGAGGAGAAGGGAATCAAGGGCGTGCTGGACAGTCTCTTGTAGGAAATATAAAAGCCGGGAGTCTCAGCGGATTCCCGGCTTTTCAGTATAATATAGGAAAGATTTCAGCTTACTTTTTCTTTAACTGCAGTATGGCCACATCTTTTGCGGAAAGGGTAATCTTGTCCCTGACGGCATATTCTTTACCGGTCAGAAGATCGGCTCCTGCAAAGGGCAGTGACGCTGTATAGGTTTCCTCTCCGTGATTGAGCAGGAA
>CAJUFU010000077.1:3838-12581 GCA_910585555.1 uncultured Lachnospiraceae bacterium | reverse complement strand
GTTGTTCCGGCACAGACTGGTTTTGAGCTTCCTGTGCTGATTCTTCCTGTGCAGGATTTTCTATTGGAATCGGTTCTTTAACAGGAAGTGTTGACTGTTCCTGGCTGTTATTTCCGCATCCTGTTATGGTACAGGTTAATAGCAGTATAAAGCCAGTCAGTAAAACGATAGTTTTCCGGTTTGTGGCAGTTATTTGTTTCATTTGTTGTTACTCCTTTCCTACCGATAAGTTTTGATTTATCGGTTTGCACCGGTAGAAATTATACCATGCTCAATTATGAAAAGCAATTCCCGTTCTAAGTCCTTTCCGGCCTTTGCAATTTGGTTAGGCGTTAAAGTTCTTCTTTATATAAAGTATAGTAATCGGAATCCATATTTTCCATGTTTTGCGCAAACCATCTTTTGGCATCATCAAGCGCTCTGTTGTAAATGATGGGCGCCATTTTTTGTTCAAATAATTCCAGTAGCTGCATCTGCTCAATCAGCCCGATTTCTTCGCCCCGCTCATCCAGATAAAAAGCTTTGATTTCGGCGTTTAGTTTTTCTTTCTGTGCGTCTGAGAGTTTAATCTGCGGCAGAGGTTTTCTGATTGCCATATAGTAGTCTCCTTTGTACTTTATATATAATTTCCATTCATTATATCATAGAAGAGATGAAAAAAGTGTCAGCGAGCTGCTATTTTTTCATCTTGCATTTGCGGATTGCTTATGGCGGTGAGCAGTGCCGCTCGAAAAACCTAAGGTTTTCCTCGCTCACGGGCTTCGCCCTATGCAGATATAAACTGAAAAAAGTGCCAGCGAGCTGCCATTTTTTCATCTTGCATTTGCAGATTGCTTACGGTGATGAGCAGTGCCGCTCGAAAAACCTAGGGTTTTCCTCGCTCACGGGCTTCGCCCTATGCAGATATAAACTGAAAAAAGTGTCAGCGAGCTGCCATTTTTTCATCTTATATCTGCGCACTGCTCATTGCTATTCGTGCACAATATTGTTAAAATAGAAAACGGAGTCTAGGGATTGGAAGACAGGGGTTGTCAAGGCGGGGAATGGGAGGCGTTTTTGGATGAGAAAAAGTGACAAGTGTGTCAAGAATGTCAGCATCATAGGCGGAGCTGACGGGCCTACGAGTATTTTTATTGCGGGCAGGATCGGGAAGGGAAGAAGACCGTTTAAAGTGCGGGTTAAAAATATGCTTTACAGGCAAAGGCGTAGAAGAATCGCCGGCCGTATCCGTCCCAGATTTCATTCTCTCAAGCAGGTGGCAGCGTTTATGAAAAGGGAGTACGGTGCGGTGGAGCTTTCTTGGGAAGGGTTGGAGTATCAGGAACGGATAGCGGGTCTTAAGGAAATGTTGATCATACAGAACAAACCGGAGCTTTTGGAAGGTCTTGCTGAGGTGAAGCATCCTGAGGAATATACGAAGGAGGCCATGGAAGAGATGGTTCGGCAGATTGAGCGAAGGAGTGAGGCCATTGCGCGGATACCGGACGATCAGCTGACGATGGATTTTCATGTGTATCAAATTGTAATAGACGGGGGAAGAATGGAAGTAGAGATTGATTATCTGTGGGACGTTTTTGGCATTTCTTATAGCGGGAGCAAAAAGGCCATGAAAGAATTAAGGAAAATCAGTTGCAGACTGTATCTTTATTATGGGGTCACAGAAGAGGATATCAAAGAGGAGTCTAAGAGATATTCTTCCCTGCTCACTGCTTTGGCATCTGCGGATTAGATTTGTGGCGCAGCGATTGATTAAAGGAGAAGCCGGAGGACTATGCGAAACAGCAGGAAAAGGAAAAAATATATACTGTTATTATTATGTTTCTGCTCTTTGTTTGCACTGCTGCAAGGGTATCTTTCCGGGAAGGCCGGGACTGTGCAGATGTCTGCGGCAGTACTGTCAGCAGACAAGATAGAGGCCATGACGCAGGGCATGAAGAAGTGCGAGGCGTCTTCTTATCCGTTGGATTTTAACGGACATGGAATTGCCTATGACAGTGCGGATGATATCTATTATATTACACAGAATATGGAGAATCATTTCTGGAATGGAAAGATTGGAAGCAGTGGGGGACGGCTTTTCTGGCGGGAGGATACTTTTTTTGCAAGATTTGACGAGGCGTTGGAACAAGGGCATGTTTTCCGGCTGTACTGTGTTGACCGGAAGAAAGCGGCATGGTGCGAATATCAGATTGTCTTTACGGGAATGCCGGCCATGATGATTGATACGATAAACGGGGAGAAAATCGGCGATGAGCTTGTGGGGGCGCAGATGTGTCTTTTCGACCTGAAATTTCCGGGGAAAGAGTATTTACAGTCCACATGTCAGGTGGCAATCAGGGGAGACAGCAGCAGGAGATTTGATAAAAAGGGGTATAAGCTGGTATTGGATGAAAAGCTTTCCCTGCTTGGCATGAGAACGGATGAGGACTGGATTCTGGCGGCGCTTTATGATGATGACGGGTTGATTCATACCAAATTTTCCTACGATGTGTGGAGAGATATCGCCAAAGACAATTCTGTGAAGAAGGATGACGGCACAACGATGGAGTTCGTGGAGCTGTTCTGCAATGACACTTATCTGGGCGTTTATGGATTGGTTGAGCGGATAGACGCCAAAGAATTATCGTTAAACGGTTCTGAGAAGGATATCCTCTATAAGTGCAGGGGATTTGATCTGCCGGATGAGTCCCTTGGATGGGCTTATGGTCTGGAAAACGCCTACGGCATTAAGTATCCTAAGGAATATGACAGCGCAGAATGGCTTCCCCTGAAAGAGTATCTTGATGTCTATGCCAGTGAGGAAGGGATTACGGACTATGAGAAAGCCAGGTCCATGATCAATATGGAAAATGCCATAGATCATAATATCTTTATGATTTTGTCCTATGGACATGATAATTATCTGCGAAAAAACACATTTTATCTGGCAGAATGGGGTGGTAAGACAAATCCGGGCTATACTATGATTAAGATACCCTGGGACTGCAATGTGACTTGGGGGATTGTGTGGCGTTACGGTCTGGAATTCAACAATACCATTTATGAACCGGAAAGGATTACGGACCACAATTTATGGAGTTCAGATATGAAAGCATTGTTCCAATGCTATCCGGACGAGATTGCCGGTCTTATGAAAGAGCGTTGGAAGTATCTGCGAGAGGATATCTTATCCCGGGAACGGCTGCTTAGGATGTTGGATGAAGACTTCGCTTATCTGCATGGTTCCGGCGCATATGACAGAAACTATCGTTTATGGCCAAACGGCACCGAATATTGGGATGACAGTTATATCTATGAATATCTGGAAGGCAGGCTGGAATTTTTGGATGGGTATTTTGAGGCTCCCTATCTGGATAAAGTACTGACGCTGGATTATTAGATTTTTCATTCAGGATGTATTTTCAATATACTATTCGTGTATGTATTGTATTTGATTTATCTGCCATTATATGGTATGGTTACTATAATGATTATCTGCCCGTTATCAGGCGGGCAGGCTTTGGTTAATCAGCGGCTGCTGCGGCAAGGCATGGGCTGGATGAACTGAAGCAAAAAGCTATAGGGGTATAAAAGAAGGAGGACAACAATGAGAATTATCAAAGCAAAAGACTATGATGATATGAGCAGAAAGGCAGCCAATATTATATCTGCGCAGATCATCACAAAACCGAACTGTGTGCTTGGTCTTGCTACCGGGTCTACACCGATTGGGACTTATGCACGGCTGGTGGAGCAGTACAAGCAGGGGGATTTGGATTTTTCCAGCGTGACAACAGTCAATCTTGACGAGTACAAGGGGCTGAACCGAGAGAATGATCAGAGTTATTATTACTTTATGCATGACAATCTGTTCAGCAAAGTAAATATTAATTTAGAAAGAACTTTCCTGCCGGACGGCATGGAACCGGATGCCAAGAAAGCCTGCGAGGATTATAACCGCGTGATTGCCGCAACGGGTGGTGTGGATCTGCAGCTTTTGGGCCTTGGCCACAACGGGCATATCGGATTTAACGAGCCGGCAGACTATTTTGAGGCTGAGACACACTGTGTTGACTTGACAGAGTCTACCATAACAGCTAACAGACGTTTCTTTGCCTCTGAGGAAGAGGTGCCCAGACAGGCATATACGATGGGTATTAAGACCATTATGCAGGCAAAGAAGGTTCTTTTGGTGGTAAGCGGGGCAGACAAGGCTGCTATCGTGAAAGAGGCCTTTTTCGGCGCGATTACACCCAAGGTACAGGCTTCTGTATTGCAGCTTCATAATGATGTGATTATTGTCGCTGACGAGGCGGCGTTATCGGAGGTGAGCTTATGATTATCCGTAATGCCAGTGTGTATGCGGAAGATGGAATTTTTGTACAAAAAGATATTTATATAGAGAACGGCCGCTTTGTGGACAGCGCGGATAAAGTCACGGACGGTCAGGAGATTTCGGCAGAGGGATGTTACGCCATTCCGGGGCTTACAGACATCCATTTCCATGGCTGTATGGGATTTGACTTCTGCGACGGAACCAGGGAGGCCATTGATCAGATGGCAGCCTATGAACTCTCTGCGGGGGTGACCAATATCGTACCCGCTACCATGACGCTTTCTGAGGAAATGCTTCTGAATATCTGCAGCACGGCTAAGGCCTATGCCGAAGAGGGATTCCATGAGAAGAGAGCACGTTTCCAGGGAATCAATATGGAAGGACCTTTCCTTTCCATGGAGAAAAAGGGCGCGCAGAACGCTGCTTATATTCACGTACCGGACATGGACATGTTTGAGCGGCTGAACGAGGCTTCCGGAAACAGGGTTCGTCTGTTGGATGTGGCACCGGAAGTAGAGGGTTCCATGGAGCTGATAGAGAAATGTCACGACCAGGTAGTGATTTCTCTGGCGCATACCTGTGCTGATTATGATACGGCCATGAAGGCTTTTGATGCAGGGGCGAGCCATATGACGCATTTGTACAATGCTATGCCGCCTTACAGCCACAGAGCGCCCGGTCCGATTGGTGCGGCGGCTGACAAAGAAAAGGTGGAAGTGGAGCTGATTACGGATGGCGTGCATATTCATCCGGCCGCAGTGCGGACCACGTTTAAGATATTCGGGGATGGACGTATTATTCTCATCAGTGACAGTATGCGGGCTACAGGGCTTGAGGATGGAGATTACACCTTGGGCGGACAGGATGTAAAGGTTACCGGCAACAGGGCGCTTCTTGCAGACGGCACCATAGCTGGTTCCGCCACGAATCTGCTCAACTGTATGCGGACGGCCGTACTTAAGATGGGGATTCCGTTAGAGTCGGCTGTGAAATGTGCAACGGCCAATCCGGCCAAGTGCGTGGGCATCTATGATGAGTACGGCAGCATCTCCACTGGCAAGAAAGCGGATGTGGTACTTTTAAGAAAAGAAGATCTTACTGTGAAACAGGTAATTTTGGAGGGCGGTCTCGTATGAGACCGTTCTTTTTGCTATATGGAAAGTTCCCGCGGGTGTGAAAGTTGTCCTATTTTGGAAAAAATAACAAAAACGTGGAAGAGACCGCATATACTTAAGTAAAACAATGTGCAGGATGAGCAATGACAGGATGCGGTCCTGATCAGGCGGCAGGAGTGCGGCAGACTGCTCTGATATGGAGGGAATGTGCGTAAAAGGAGAAGTTGGAATGATAAACTCAGACTTGCCATGGGAGAACTGGAAAATAAGATACAGCGGGAGAAGGGAGGAAAAGCGGATACTTGGCCCGAGCGGGAGAAAGTAGAAGCCTGGAAAGCTGAAAGGAAGAAACAAGGATATGGGCAGTACTGCGGTTCTGTCTGTGCGGCGGAGAAGACACAGACGAAAGCCCAGCGCAAGCGGGAAGATTTTATCAAAAATGTGCTTATGCAGACGGCCAAGTCTGCAGCTTTCCTTTTAGCGGCGCTTGCGCTGATACAGGGAATCGTCAAGGTGCTTCCGGATTCCATCACCGTAAACAGTTCCGTGGGCGGCAGGGAGCTGCCCATTTACTGTGTGGAGACCGACAAAAAGCAGGTGGCGCTCAGCTTTGATGCGGCCTGGGGGAACGGTTTTATGATGGAACGGAAGCAATTTGTCTGCTAAGTTGTAATAGGTTATCTCAGCTGGAATCTGGATACCAATTCTTTTAATAGTGTCGCCTGGGCGGACAATTCTTCACCTGCCGCCGCACTGGACTCTGCGGTGCCCACATTTTGCTGCACAACAATGGAAATCTGATCGATTCCGCGGTTGATTTCTTCGGTAATGGCAGTCTGCTGTTTTGTGTCATCCACAATACCGCTTATCAGGGTATCCATTTCTTCCGCCAGTCCTGCAGCCGCCAGCATAGACTGGGCTGTGTCATCCGCGGCATTGATGCCTTCTTCCATAGAACTGATGGTCTCACCAAGAAGTTCTGTCGTCTCTTTCGCCGCATTGGCGGATTTGCCTGCTAAAGTCCGCACTTCCTCCGCCACTACCGCGAATCCCTTTCCTGCTTCACCAGCACGTGCTGCTTCGACTGCCGCATTCAGCGCAAGAATATTGGTTTGGAAAGCAATATCGTCAATGGTTTTTACGATGGTATTAATGGCATTGGAGCGGTCACCGATTTTTTGAATGATCTGCGTCATATTCTGCATCTTTGTGTTGCTTTCCAAAAGCCCTTCCCTGACTTCCCGTGAAATGCTGCTGGCCTTCTGCGCACTCTGGGCAATATCGTGCACACCCTGGGAGGATTTTTCGATGTGTCCTGCAAAGGCCTCTACCTCCGCTGCCTGCTCCGCAGAACCCTGGGACAGCATTACCGCCCCGTCGGAAATCTGGGCTGCGCCGTCGGCCACATCCCTAGAAGCCGCATTCATCTGTCCGATGGTATGATTCATCTCCACCGCAATCTCGTTCAAGGATTCCTTTATTTTAGCAAATTCACCGGTATACTCATGCTTTAGCTGAAACGCCAAATTACCCTTTGCAATCTCCAGCAGAGTATCCGACACCTCGTCAATGTAGGTTATGTAATCCCGCAGCCGTATTGTGACTCGGTTGAAATTGTATGCAAGAATGCCCAGTTCATCTCTTGAGCGGTAACGGATTGACTGATTTAAATCGCCCTCCGCAATGCGGGTAGCTACCTGACTCAGCTCTTTTACCGGTCTGCCTACAATACGCCGGACCTGAATCACAACCAAAAGTGTTAAGAGCAGTATTGCAATAATTGACACCTTTGTCATAATATCCGTCAACTCATAAAGCTCTGATAAAACCTCTGTTCTTGATACGTAGGCGATGGCAACCCAGCTGCTGCCCGGAACCGCAGCAGTTTCAATATACGTATCTTCGTATACGCTAAGGCCCATGGCTCCGGCCTGTATCTGCTCATTGGCGTATGCATACAGACCATCCAATTCACTCAGCAGTTTGCCGACGATGGCCGTATCTTTGTGTCCGATGATTGTATCTGTGCGTGTATCCACCAAAAAGATACCGCCGGTATCCTCAATCTGAATGCTGCTGACAATATCGGAAATGGAATCCAAATACACATCCGCCGCCGCGACGCCGCGTACCGCGCCCTCAGCATCCTTGAGCACACCAGATGCGCCTACCACGTAGGACTGGCTGTCTTCGTCAAAATAAACGTCCCCCAGGATAAAATCCTCGGATTCCAAACCGTTTACATACCAGCTTTTTACCAAAGCATTAAAATCCGGTCCCGGAACGAAGGACGCATGATATAGCGTGCCATCGGTCAACGCTACATACAGGCCGGCGGGGTATGCGTCATTTTGGCCTGCCGTGTGCTTGATGTACTCTGTCATTTCAGGGATATCCATATTCTCATACTCAATCGTATCCCTCTGCGTCTCCAGCATCGTGAGCGTCCGGTTCATCCACGCCTTGGTTTCCTGGAGCGTCTTATCTGAAGTCGTGTGCAGAAGTTCTTCGCTTTTTTCCAATAGGGTTTGGGACATTCTGTTATAGACTACGCCTAACAGCACCGAAACGGCAATCATTGCGCTTACGACAACGGCAAACACCAGTTTCGCTGTGACGCCGATTCCCTTTTTCTTTGGATTTTGATCAATCTGTTGGGTTTCTTTTGTCTCACTCATCTGCAATATCCTCTTTCTTCCTAAAGCATACGTTCTTTTTCCAAAATTGTAACATATTTGGTATAAAAAGAAAAGGTAGGAAGCAAAAAGAGCCTGTAAATAAGCCTTTGCCGGAAATCCATATGTGCCAGATATCCGATACCGGGTAAATGTAATAGCCAGCTTAAAAGGCGGCATATATATAACATAATAAAACCGGTCCGATGGAAAAAGGAAGCCGATTTCAATGCAGGAAAAGCACTCGTATAAGATTATCAGGGAATATAAGAATCAGTATACGCCGGAAGAACTTGTCAGGCGGATGATTCGCTGTCATGTAAAGGAATATCCTCTCTATGGTGCAAAAGTGGAATCATTAGAACATACAATGGATAATGAAACGCAAATAGGACAAAACCCATATGTCAGAAATTGAAAAACAGCTAAATACGGCACTCTACATACGCCTTTCCAGGGAAGACGGAGACAAAGCGGAGAGTTTAAGTGTAGTCAACCAGCGCATACAGCTGATGGAATTTATCAACAGTCATGTTGAACTGTACCCTTATGATACTTATATAGACGACGGATATACGGGGACTGACTTTAACCGTCCCGCTTTTCGCCGGATGATAGAAGACATCGAGGCCGGCAAC
>CAJUFU010000077.1:0-3828 GCA_910585555.1 uncultured Lachnospiraceae bacterium | reverse complement strand
CGGCAACATACAGTGTGTTCTTGTAAAAGACCTGTCAAGGCTTGGCAGAAATATGCCGGAAGTCTCAAAATATACGGGGGAGTATTTTCCTTCTAAAAGAGTGCGGTTTATCGCTATAAATGATTTGGTAGACAGGGATTATCTGGATTTCGACCCTGATGAGGATATGCTGATGGATTTTAAAAATATGTTCAACGGGTTTTATCCCAAGGACATATCCAAAAAAGTACGCTCCACATTCCGCAGCAAACAAAATAACGGCCAGTTTATCGGCGCCTTTGCCAGTTATGGCTATGTGAAGTCGGCGTTAGACCATAATAAGCTGGAAATAGATCCCTATGCGGCGGACATCGTCAGACGGATTTTTGCCATGTATACCAAAGGAATTGGGCAGAATACGATCGCGAAAATCCTGAATGAAGAAGGGGTGCCCTGCCCCTCGGAATATAAAAAGCAGTGCGGACTAAACTATCATAACAGCAACCGGCTTGACGGCACTTCTTATTGGACCTATTCAACAATTAGAAATATATTGCGGAATGAGATATATACCGGCAGCATGGTGCAGAATAAAAGTTTCAGACATATGTGCAAGAAAAATGCCATCAGCCTGCCGAGGCAAAAGTGGATTGTCGTGGAGAATACCCATACACCTGTTATTGATTGGGAGACCTGGGATAAAGTGCAGAGCCTCCTCAAAAGAAATACGAGACAGACCGGACTTACAAACAATGTCCATCTGTTTGCCGGGTATTTAAAATGCGGTGATTGTGGGCGCGCTATGGTTAAGATTAAGCGTGGAGGCAGAATACTTTTTAACTGTGGCAGCTATAACCGCTATGGAAAAGAATTCTGCACGATTCACAGCATTACGGAGGAGGAACTGGAAGAGATTATTCTGGAGGACTTGAATTTAATCATCAGATCGGTACAAGACATCAAAAAGATAGCTGCGGAAGAAAATCAGAGACAGAATAGGACTCATTTCGATTCTTTGGGCGATATATCCAAATATCAGGCAGAAATTGAACGTCTTAAGAAAAGAAAGGAGCGGGCTTATGAAGATTATGCCGACGGTCTTATTACCAAGGACGAGTACAGGCAGTACAGAGATAAGTACCAACGGCAGATAGCTGCGGCTGGGGCAGCGATAGAAAAGATGAATCGGCATAAGGAGCGGATGCCTGATGACAATCCATGGATGGAAAGACTGTTGCGGCACCGGGAATTCCATCATCTTGACAGGGATATGGTGGTTGAGATGCTGTCCATGATTTATGTATATGAAGACAATACCATTAAGATAGTCTATAACTTTTCAGAGGAACTGGAAGCATTTCGAGATAGGGAGACTGGCGAAGCCCCGGACCTTTCATAACCTGCCGAGAAGATGGAAAAAGGTTGTAATTCCTGTAAATACTACCTATAATGAAGCTATATATTATTACTTATAGGAATAAGGAGAAATCATATGCTGCCGAAACTTGCATTTGAGAAGATGAAAATACGGACAGCCAGCCTTGGGGAACAGAGCAGTATTCCCGATTTGCTGGGGGAAGTGATTCAACAGAATCGTCTGGAATTTCGTTTAGATGAGGACGACGAAATATACGAAAGATATGGGCGCAGGGCCAATGCCTATCCCTACAGACAGTATAATAGCTATAAGCGGGAGCTTTCCGAGAAAGAAATACAGACAGCTGTTTTAGAAAATGAATATCTGCGGGCGGTATTTCTGCCGGAATACGGAGGAAGGCTCTGGCAGTTGTTGGATAAAAAGGCAGACAGAAACCTTCTCTATACCAATGATGTGATTCAGTTTTCCAATCTTGCCGTGCGCAATGCCTGGTTTTCCGGTGGCGTGGAATGGAATATCGGCGTCATCGGGCACACGCCGTTAACGACGGAACCTCTGTACACGGCGCAGACGAAGCTGGAAAACGGAGTGCCTGTACTTCGTATGTATGAGTATGAAAGAATCAGGGGCGTTATCTATCAGATGGATTTCTGGCTGGAAGAAGACAGCGGCTTCCTAAACTGCAGGATGCGGATTACAAATGAAAGTGATAAAGTGCTTCCCATGTATTGGTGGAGCAATATTGCGGTGGAAGAATATGAGAACGGGAGAGTCATTGTTCCGGCAAAAGAAGCGTTCACGTTTATGGGCGACACTGTTGTGAAGACATCCCTGCCCGTGGTTGATGGCATTGATATAACAGACTATAAGAAGATTGAAAATTCCGTAGACTACTTTTTTGAGATCGCGGAAAAAAGTCCCAAATATATTGCCAATATAGACGAAACAGGCTATGGCCTTTTGCATATTTCTACAGGCAGATTAAAAAGCCGTAAATTGTTTTCCTGGGGAAACAATGACGCTTCCGACCGCTGGCAGGAATTTCTGACAGACAAGGCGGGAAGATACATCGAGATACAGGCGGGGCTTGCCAAAACCCAGTACGGCTGTTTGCCGATGGCGCCCCACACGGCATGGGAGTGGATGGAGAGATACGGCGCTGTGCAGATTTCTTCCAAACTGCTGCATCAGAGCCATCAGGAACGTGCTGCGCAGTTTACGGATGAGCTGTGTATCGGCAGCGCATGGGATGCCATGGAGCAGAAACTGGCTGACACAAAAGATATGGCCAAAAGCAGGGCCGCGCTGGTCTTTGCAGGAAGCGGTTACGGTGCCTTAACAAAACAGGGCAGGATGACGAAACATCTGGAATTTATAGTGCAGGAGGAGTCCCTGGAAAAGTGGAAACAGTTTTTTGATACCTCCATACTGCACTGTCTTGGGCCTTCCCAGAGGCCGGACGAGTTTCTGATCGATGAGACGAATCTTGCTTTTTTGGCAGAAACCATGAAAGGGGTAAACCGTGAGAACTGGTATGCCCATTATCACATGGGGCTGGGGTATTTTGCAAAAGGAGAGTATAAGAAGGCGAAGAAGGCATTGAAAAAGTCCCTCTCCCTGGCGGATAATCCTTGGGCATATCACGCGCTGAGCTGTGTGTATTTTGTCCAGCATAAGATGGCACGCGCGGCGGAGTATATTATAAAAGGGATGGAGATGCGGCCCTTGGATGTATCCTATTTGAAAGAAGGATGCAGAATCCTTTTTCAGTGCGGAGAAGACGAGGCTCTTTGCAACATCTATGAAGCCTTGGATGTGAAACAGCAAAGCGTATCAAAAATCCGCTTCTATTATATTAGTTCTCTGCATCGTCTTGGAAGGGATAAAGAGGCGTTCGAACTGTTAGAGGAAAACGGCGGATTTGAAATAGAGGATATACGTGAGGGAGAAGATTCTGTTGCGCAGTTGTGGAGTGCACTGTACCGAAGCCTGTACGGCAGGGACGGGGAGGTGCCCCATCGATATAATTTTAAGGCGTATTAGTGTTAGGACAAAACGGGCGTAGTCCATCAACAGTGCATTCCCCTGGGGGAATGAAGATACCGGGCGGATTCTTGATACTTTGAAGAAACATAACGTGAAGGTGACCTTCTTTATGACGGGGGGATGGGTGGAATCCTATCCGGAGGATGTAAAAGCGATTCTGGCAGCAGGCCATGACCTTGGAAACCACAGTGAGAATCATAAAAATATGTCACAGCTCTCGGATGAGCAATGTAAGGAGGAGCTGATGAAAGTACATACTAAGGTGCAGGAACTGACAGGATATGAGATGTGTCTGTTCAGGCCGCCTTATGGAGATTATGACAATCATGTCATAACAAACGCCCATGACTGCGGATATTATCCCATTCAATGGTCGATCGAAACTCTTGATATAATTGTAAAGAAGGTGTAATATAATAGTGAAA
>CAJUFU010000076.1 GCA_910585555.1 uncultured Lachnospiraceae bacterium | reverse complement strand
AATTTTTATCAAAAAAGATTTTTACCCATAGACACAAAATTTTTTACAGCCTCAAGCAGAGAACCCATTATCATCCCGCATTTCAGTTGCCACGTTTTTCGCCACACGTTCTGCACACGGTTTTGCGAAAACGAAACAAACATCAAAGTTATTCAGGAGATAATGGGTCATGCAAACATCTCCATAACGATGGATATCTATGCCAAAGCTACGGAGGAAAAGAAAAAACAAGCATTGGACGAATTGTCCAAGAACCTAAAAATCTTTTAACATTGCAATTTAATATCTTCAAGGGAGTGTCTTACGCTGTTCTTCAAGATAAAAATTGACAACAATTTTGACAACAAATTTTATAAAAACCGTACTGAACAGTACCGAATAATACTTTTTTGAGAATCTGTTTACAGCTTCTCCGGTTCCGGATAATCCACGCCGAAAGTATCGACCGTAACCGTCTGCATCACTTGATTTTCCAGCGGTCTGTCCTCATAATCGGTAGCTGTCTCAGCGATGCGGTTCACCACATCCATACCTTCTATCACTTTTCCAAACGCCGCATAAGCGCCGTCTAAGTGCGGGCTTGTCTTGTGCATGATGAAAAACTGACTGCCCGCAGAGTCGGGATGCATACTGCGCGCCATGGAAAGGACGCCCTCTGTGTGTTTTAGATCATTGTCAAAGCCGTTCTGTCTAAATTCACCGCGGATGGAATAACCAGGGCCGCCCATGCCGGTGCCCTCCGGGTCGCCGCCCTGAATCATAAATCCCTTGATGACTCTGTGAAAAATAAGACCATCATAGAATTTCGCATTGATCAGACTGATAAAGTTGTTGACGGATACGGGAGCAACGTCCGGATATAATTCTGCCTTCATCACATCACCGTTTTCCATGGTAAAAGTAACAATTGGGTTCTGTGCCATATCATAGTTCCTTTCTGTAATTGGGATTTGTCATAAAACTCAACTACTATTCTATAAGATAGAGAGCGGAAGGTAAAGAGTAAATTGTAGAGCTTGTACAATTATGCTATAGTGGTAAGGAAATTGAGAAAAGGAATATGGCGGATACTTATGTTGCGCAGAATTTGTTTTATTTTACAAGAGGAGACAAGGAGACGGCTGGCAGAAGAAGCGGAGCCGCTTTTGGAAGAGCTTTCCGAAAATTTGGTGCAGGTGGAAGGCCTTGCGCAGCCCTTGTTGGAAACTGTGTATACAGATGCGGAAGAAAGTCTGCAGTGCTTGACAAAAATCGTACAAAATGTAGAGGCAAAGGAGCAGACTTTGTATATCACGGACGAGACAGGCTATTATGTGGCATTGAGAGAGGCGGGATGCTATGTACTGCCTTATTTGCATGATGGTAACCGGGCAGTGTCTTTTCCGGGTGCGGTTTACGCCATCGAGCAGCTTGAGGAGATGGAGTATAAGTCCTTTGACATGGCTTACCGCCGCCTGGCAGGGCTTCCCTGGGAGATACTACGGACCAGGCGTTGTATCATAAGGGAGACTACAGTGGAGGATGTGGCGGCATTTTATCGGATATACGCACAAGCTTCCATTACAGAGTACATGGAAAATTTATTTGAGGATCCGGAGGAAGAAATTGCATATACCAAGGATTATATAAAACAGGTTTATGGCTTCTATGGATACGGCATGTGGACTGTCCTTGAGAAAAAGAGCGGGCAGATCATTGGCCGAGCGGGTGTCAGCTGGCGGGAAGGTTTTGATCTGCCGGAGCTTGGATTTGTGATTGGTGTGCCATGGCAGAGGCAGGGATATGCATTTGAGGTGTGCAGCGCCATTCTTGACTATGCTAAGGAGGAGCTGGCAATGGACAGGGTGCAGGCGCTGGTGATGGAAGGAAACCGTAAGTCCGCGGCGCTGTGTGAGAAATTAGGGTTTGCAGAAAGGGGCGGACGCGCTCAGTTAGATGGGGAAATCTATGTAAAGTGGGTGAAAAATCTCTGAATGCACAAGTAAGAAGTGCAGGTTATATCAGTAGTGTTTGTGACAAATAAAAGCCCTGATTCAACAGGGCTTTTATTTGTCGGTTTTGATTTTATATTTCCGGATTGGTATCTTTGATGATTGGCGGAATCTGGGAGAGCATGTTGTCAATATCCTCAAACATGGCGCTCTTGGTAGTGCCAAGACTGCTCGCGCGGCTGATGTGTTTGACGACCTCCTGGTATTGATGTTTTATTTCATCGAAAAACTGGCAGAGCGTCTGGAGCTTGTTTTGGGAGGCGCCGATCACGGTTGAAATTTCTGTCTGTACCGTAGAAGCGCCGTCCGCAGCCTGTGTGATTTCCTGGAAAGAATCATAGGTGTCATTTACAATACCTGTGCCTTCGCCAAGTTTCTGGGCGGACTCGGAAATGCTCTGGTTTAGCTGTTTGGTGCCCGCTTCCACATTGTGAATGTCAGATTCGGCTTCATTGGCAAGCCCTTTGATTTCTTCTGCCAATTCTTTTACTTTCGAGGCAACCACTGCAAAACCTTTTCCGCTTTCACCGGCTCTGGATGCTTCTATGGATGCATTGATAGCAAGAATATTCGTCTCATCTGCGATAGATACGATTTTATTGATACATTTGCAGATGCTGGTCACAGCCATCTGTAATTGGGCAAAGGTCTGTTCCATTTCCTCGTAGGACTGCTCGATTGCTATGGAGGTGCTTTTCAGATCTTCTACCTTGTCCTGTGTTTTTGATACGGTTTGGCCAATGGATTCCCTTACGTCTGTAAATTGCCCTGCTGTGTTGTTGATACTGGAAAAGGACTGTCCAAAATCCATCAGCTGTTCCTGAAAGTTATCTGCCTTTTGCAATACACTGGCAAAAGATTTATTGACCAGACTCAGTTCCGAGAGAGATTCCACTTCCTTTTGGATCAACGCATCCTTATAATCCTTTAGGTGATCTGTCACGTACAGTACCGGATAAAGACTTTTCTCATTATGCTGTATCTGTCCTGACTTTTTCTTTGAAAATATCATACTGTTCCTCCTTTATTCAAATACCACGCAAGTCATGGACTGATTGACAAAACGATTGTTATAATGCTCGCCATATCCTACAAAGCCGGTGTGGCTGCCCAGCGCGGACATTTCCTGAAGATAAGTCTGCATATAATTGTGTTCAGAAAACAGCTTATAACGAAACAGGCAGTTGACGGAAAAGACAGCGGAACGTTTGGGAAATTCCTGACAGATTGTCTCGATCGTCTGTCTTGTAATGGCTCTATAGTCGCCAAGCTGCAACAGTATCAGGACATCGGAATCATTGACCTGGCGGTAACATGCCAGCGCATTGCCGGCTACGTCTTTGATGGAAATAATGCAGGTATCGTTTCCGTTGATTTTGCCAAAGGGATTCTGGAAAGTCTGTGTCAGAATCTGCTCATCTGTCACATGAAGTATTTCTTTATACACCTGTTTTGCCGGTCTGCCGTTCAGGGAACCGATGATATAATTGGCCCTGTCTGTGTTGGAAGCGATGAAGCGATAATTCCCAAGCGGACGATAGATGTTTTCTTTGTAGGTCTTTACACGTCCGTTCTGGTTCTTTACCAGAGCGTAGGCAACCGCATCTTGGTAGACCTTACCGTTTACGGAAACTTTTCCGCCATCCCCGGTTCCGCCCATCAGGGAAACACCGTACCGTTTCAGGGCAGTGTCTATTGTGGTCAGAGCGCACGCATCGTTTCCGGTGCAAAAATCGATGCACACGGTATCTTGATGTGAGGCATTGATTTTTTGAAGATCTTCCTCCAAACGATGAATGTATTTTACCGGCATGATGGATACTTGTTCCAGTGCATTTGCTGTGGCGCTGATTCCGCCGCAAAATGCCACAACGCTGACCCCGCTTTCTATCACTGTAGTACTGTAGCCCATTCCGATACAGCCAATACTTGGAATCTTTGGATATAATTTTTCTAATGCTTTGACATGCGTTTCAAATTCGCTGTTATTGGAAAACAGCATAATAAATTGAGGATTTTTTAAGCCTTTGACTGCATCTTGCAGATTGCCGCTCAGGCTCTTTCCAAAGAACTGCTGCATACTGCTGCTTCTCCTTTTCTATGTAGGTATTCTTGATTTTGTCTTATTTATTATAATGGAAATAAAATGGATGCGTCAATGATAATTTATGATATAGGAAATTCCTCTGCTTATCCGAGTCCGCGAAGCGGATTTTTATCAGGAGCAAATATTTGTATGGATGTTCTATTAGGGCTTGTTTGTGTGCTTTTGGGGTATCTGCTTTACAAAATCCGGGAGAATGATTATAATAAAAAATCGCAGCGAATTATTAGAAAATTAGGAAGGTTTACTTATGAAAAAGGAACTTAGAAATTCATTCTGCCTCATCTTAACGGCGCTTGTCTGGGGCGTTGCTTTCGTGGCACAAAGACAGGGCGGTGCGGCGGCCGGACCCTATACCTTTAACTGTATCAGGTCTTTTCTTGGAGCGGCGGTGCTTTTGCCGGTGATTCGACTGATGGAGGGACGTACTGAGGACAGAAAGCCCAAGACCCTGCAGGATAAGCGCAGACTGTGGATTGGCGGCAGTTTGTGCGGGGCAGTGTTGTTTGTGGCCAGTACGTTCCAACAGATGGGAATGTATTATGGCGCTACCGCGGGAAAAGCTGGATTTTTGACGGCCTCTTATATTCTTTTGGTGCCGGTACTGGGGCTGTTTTTGGGCAAAAAATGCGGCTGGAATGTGTGGGTGAGTATTCTGGTGGCAGTTGTGGGGCTCTATTTTTTGTGTCTGACGGAAGGGTTTACATTTTATATGAGTGATGTTTTGCTGCTCCTATGCGCAGTGTGCTTTTCCGTTCATATTATGGTGATAGACCGCTTCTCTCCGCTGGTGGACGGGGTGCGTATGTCCTGCATCCAGTTTATGGTCTGCGGGGTGCTGGGGCTTGTGCCCATGATCGGCGTGGAGGTATTGCCTGTGCCGGGCGGCATACAGGGCTGGGCGCAGATGTTTATGACATGGGACGTATGGATTCCCATTCTGTATGCGGGCGTTATGTCCTGCGGTGTGGGCTATACCCTGCAGATTATCGGACAGGAGGGGATTAATCCTGCAATCGCCTCATTGTTGATGAGTCTTGAATCCGTGTTCTCTGTGTTGGCGGGTATGCTGATCTTACATGAGACCATGACCAGACGAGAGATTTTGGGGTGCGTTCTGGTGTTTGCGGCGGTGCTGTTTGCCCAGGTGAATGTAGGGGAGTGGAAGAAACGGGGTTCAAAAATAAAAAATTAACGCTTGACATCATAAAATGACGGTGCTACAATGCAATTCATAAAAGCAAAGGCGCTTTGAGGAAACTCAAGGCGCTTTTTCTTATGTGCCCGTTGGGCACACATGTAAGCTATTCGGGCCCGCTTACACACGTATCGACAATGAGGAGGGAATATTATGACAAACGAGATTATGGAGGTCATGAACGGACAGATATTCGGCGTCTGGTTTTTGATTGGTGCGGCGTTGGTGTTCTGGATGCAGGCCGGATTTGCTATGGTGGAGACGGGATTTACCAGAGCCAAGAACGCGGGCAACATTATTATGAAGAATCTGATGGATTTTTGTATCGGCACGGTAGTATTTATTCTGATTGGTTTCAGCTTACTGTTAGGTGAGGATATGATGGGACTGATCGGTAAGCCAGGATTTGATATCTTTACAACGTATGAGAGTTTTGACTGGTCTAATTTTGTATTTAACTTGGTGTTTTGTGCCACTACGGCCACGATTGTATCCGGCGCTATGGCGGAGAGAACAAAATTCTTAAGCTATTGTGTTTACTCCGCAGTGATATCCGCGCTGATCTATCCCATTGAGGCGCACTGGATTTGGGGCGGCGGCTGGCTTTCTCAGCTTGGTTTTCATGATTTTGCAGGTTCCTGTGCAATTCATATGGTGGGCGGCATCTCCGCGCTGGTGGGCGCTAAGATATTAGGACCTCGTATCGGTAAGTTTACAAAGGATAAAGAGGGTAAGATTACCAAAGTCAATGCTTTTCCGGGACATAACCTGCCGATCGGGGCACTGGGAGTATTCATTCTCTGGCTTGGTTGGTATGGATTTAACGGGGCAGCGGCAACGACCGTAGAACAGCTGGGTTCCATCTTTGTGACAACCACGATTGCGCCTGCGGTAGCCACTGTGACATGTATGATTTTTACCTGGATTAAGTATGGCAAACCGGATGTATCCATGTGTTTAAACGCATCTTTGGCAGGTTTGGTTGCTATCACGGCGCCCTGCGATGTGACAGATGCTTTCGGGGCGATTGTGATTGGCGCCATAGCAGGACTTTTGGTGGTGTTTGGTGTCTGGCTCTTAGATTATAAACTGCGTGTGGATGACCCTGTGGGTGCGGTAGCGGTACATATGATGAACGGTATCTGGGGGACTATCTCGGTGGGATTCTTTGCTACCAATACGGCGCCGGGATACGCTATCGCCAACGCTTCCGGGCAGGAACTGGTAGGTTTGTTCTACGGCGGCGGCTTTGAACTTCTTGGCCTGCAGTTGATTGGTTTTGTTTCAGTCGCGGCATGGACGGCGGTTACCATCACCATCGTATTTTTGATTATCAAAGCGGTGATTGGTCTTCGTGCTTCCCAGGAGGAAGAGATTGTAGGACTGGACAGCATGGAGCATGGTCTGGCGTCTGCATACTCAGGGTTCAGCATTATGGATGTATCCAACACCATGTCCATGGAGGTAAATGAAAATACGAGTCTTGGCGTGGAGGAATATGACAAAGCTTCCGAGACGCTTAAGGAAGCGGCTGTTAAAGTTGCGCAGGTGCCCATGGCGGCAGCAACAGGTATCTATAAGGTGTCTATTATTGCCAGACTTGCCAGATATGATAAGCTGCGCAAGGCGATGAACGATGTGGGTGTGACCGGTATGACGGTGACACAGGTTATGGGCTGCGGCATTCAGAAAGGCGCAGGCGACAGATACCGCGGCGTTGAGATGGATGCGACCCTTCTGCCGAAGGTCAAGGTAGAAGTGGTGGTCAGCAAAATTCCGGTTGAGACTGTGGTGGAAGCGGCCAAGAAGGCACTCTATACAGGACATATCGGAGACGGCAAGATTTTTGTCTACAATGTGGATAAGGTTGTTAAAATCCGCACCGGAGAAGAAGATTTTGCGGCATTGCAAGATGTTGAATAAGCGTTTACCTATATCCCTTAGTTTGTATATATATGAAAACGGATTCCCCGGCGCTCCACCGCCGGGGAATTCGTTTTGGGACTCTGATGTGGAAGGAAATGATGCAACTATGATGCAAAAATGATGATATTTTGATGCATGGCATCTGTATCCTTAAGACTAAAGAACATACGACAAAATCCGGGTGAGAAAGGAGCGGCGTTTCAGAACACCATGTTGTATTTAACGATAATTTACGGTATGATTAAATAAGATTGAGGGAGTGTAATCAATATGGAAGGAATACAGATGGGATATGATGGATATATAGCGGCAGACAGAATAAATATAGGCGGTTATACAAAAGAGAATGAAACAAGTGTGAAAGATGGCGGATACATACCGGAGCAGACAGCGCCCGAACAGGTCATGCCGGAACAGACACAGACATCCGTAAAGAAGCGCCGCAGGATGTTCGCCTTGGCGGCGGGGGCCCTGGCGGCAGGATGTGCGGCAATCTATCTGATCAGCTGTGCAGGGCCCAAAGGCTATCACGATTATACAGTGCAGAAGCAGCAATATTATGTGGAATATTCAGACGAGTATCCCTACTGGGATGTGCTCACGGTGGAGTATCCCGTGCTTACGGGAACGGAGGAGGAGCCGATTGAGCAGATAGAGCAGATAAATGCACAACTGTACGATACCGCCATGGACAGGGTCAATTATTGGCACCTGCAGCCTAACGATGAGGTGAAGCAGCTGCAGGAGGAGTATAGTATTTTCAGCAGCGATGTAGACTGTAATGTGACATATCACAGCCAGTATCTTTTGAGTGTCAATTACCAGGAAATCTATGCGCCTATCAGCCCGGTATGGTATGTTTATATGACACAGCGTGCCTTGACGTTAGACCTTCTGACCGGAGAAAGTTATGCCCTGAAAGATATACTGCGGCTGGATGAAGATTTTGTTAAGATGTGGGCGGATAATTTTAATGATAAGCTGGGAGAAGAGATGATTGCGCCGGAAGATGTGGAGATTTTTATAGACTGGTTTAATTGTGCGGATAAAGAATTGGCGGAATTCTATGATTTTGTTCCCTTTTTCTATGTGACGGACGAGGGAAATCTGGTGGTTGGCGTTTCCCTGGATCCTAAGGTGGCGGCACTTTCCGGCAGGGATCCATCCAACAGCACATTCTATACGGAGCTTACGGCGGAGGAGACAGAGCCTTTCAGGAAGAAGTCCGTATTCTGGGACCGGTATGATAAGTCGGAGAGTACAGGAGAGGTGCTTCGGTGCCGGGAGAAGCAGGATAATATTTGGTTGGGAGATCAGGCGAGTGTATGGGATTATTGGGAAGAAGAGTAACAGGCGTATTGGCGGCATTGCTTCTTGCAGGCGGCCCGGTACTTTGTGTACAGGCGGAAGGAAATTTTTCTCTCAATTATGAAAAGCCGGAAGGGGAGAAATATTATGTGCTTTTACCGGTGCAGGATGCGTTCTATGAAGTGGAAAAGGGAGATTCTTTGTGGAGAATAGCCGACCGGCTGTGGGAGGATGGCAGACTGTATTCGGTATTATATGATCTAAATAAAGAAGGGGTGAAAAATCCTGATTTGATTTGTCCCGGGCAGAGGCTCAAGATAACACGGCCTTTGTATTTGGACCGGCAGGGCGGGGCTATAGAGTATACGGATGTGTATGCCTATTCGGATCCTAATGACTGTACAGTGGGACTTTTGTCTACAGAGGGCGTTGGGGCGACCTGTGTCTTGTATGGGCATGATGAGAAAAGTTATGATATCGCCTGTATGATACGGGAAAAGGAGGCAGCCCAGAATTCTCTGAAAGACAGCGCGGCATGGGAAAAGACGATTAGGGCATATGTGGAAGATCAGTGTGGAGATTTGGTACAGGATTTGATGTTTGAGCAGTATTTGTCGGAAGACGGAGACCCCGTTTATCTGTATTCTTATGTCTATGAGATTGACTTGTCTCAGTATGAGAGAGAAGGCAGGATACATTTATATGTCAGTGCCGGTGTGAAGCAGACTGCTCATATGCAGGCGGATTTTGTGGGCTTTGGCACGGATGGAGACAGTCTGCGGGACCGGGTGAGATATGTGACGGCCAGCTTTGAGGAGCTTTTGCCGCAGGGCGTAGCGTGTACTGTGAACGATAATAATATTATCCTGTATCCGTCCACAGAGTGGGAGGCAGCATCATTTAATGTCTTTGCATGGATAGAGCAGTATTTTGATGCCAGCCTGAGAGCGTCAACGGGTTATAACGAGAAACAGAAGAGTAATAAAGAAAGACTGCTGGACCAGATGAGAGAGGGGAAGGGCACTTATGGCGGCAAGAAAAAGGCAGAATAGAAAAGCGACCATAGCTTTGTTGACATCTGCAATGATTTTTTCATTGGCAGGCTGCGGCAGTGGTTCTGATACACGGACCCTGTCAGAAGACAGTGGGGAAGAGGCGGCGAAACCGCTTGCTGCGGGTGCAGGCGGCGGTGATGATGTATTGACGGTATGGTGTGAGGCCTCGGCTTTGGATGCTGACTTAAATGCCATGTGTGTGGCAAAGGAGATTTATCAGAAAGACCACCCGGATTTCGAACTGGATGTAGTAGAGACATCCTGGGAGGATATTCAGACCAAGATTATTATAGCGGCAGCTTCCGACGATCTGAGTATGCTCCCTGACATTTTACTGATGCAGGACAATGCGTTCCAGAAGAACGTGATCAGTTTCCCAAATGTATACATGGATTTGACAGACAGCGGAATCGATTTTTCACAGTTTGCATTCAGTAAAACAGCATATTCTGTAGTCGAAGGGAGAAACTATGGCGTTCCTTTTGATAACAATGCAGTGGTGGCATGTTATCGTACAGATGATCTGGCGCAGGCCGATATGACAATAGAGGATTTCACAGATATCACATTTGATCAGTATCTTCAGAATGGCAAGAAGGTTTTGGAGGCAACAGGAAAACCCCTCATTTCTGTGCAGTCAGGCGAGTATGACCTGATCATGATGATGCTGCAGTCTGCAGGTATTTCTCTGTTTCATGAGAACGGAACTATAAATATAGTTAATAACGACACATTAAAGACTGCGATGGAAACATATAAGGAGTTGAAGGACAGCGGTGTACTGATTGAGGTGGACGGTAAGGATAAGTATCTGGCTTCTCTGGCAAGCGGTGACGTGGCAGGTACGATAAACGGGTGTTGGATTATGCCTTTCCTCCAGAAGTCGAATGATCAGAAGGCGAATGACCTGAAGACGGCTGACCAGAAGGCAGATGACCAGAAGGATAAATGGGTGCTTACTAATATGCCGAGGCTTCCAGGGGATGTTAATGCGGGCAACTATGCAAGCAATGGCGGTTCTTCCTGGGCGGTTACTAAGAACTGCAAGGACAAGGCAATGGCAGTTGATTTTTTGGCCAGCACTTTTGCTGGAAGTACAAAGCTGTACGACGACATTCTTCCGGGCGGTACTGTGGCGGCATGGATTCCGGCGGGTGAATCAGATGTTTATTCGAAACCGAATGCGTTCTTTGGCGGTGATGCGGCAGCCGCTAAAGTTGTTGATTTTTCTACAAGAGCACCTGCATACGTTACAGGTGTTTATTTCTATGAAGGACGGGATGCAGTTACGGAAGCAATCACCAACTATATCAACGGAGCCGATATGGATGTGGAACTGCAGACAGCAGCAGATACTGTATACTATCATATGATGCAATAATTGCCTGCGCTTCATGCAAGCAAAGATATCTGGATTTGTGAAGGCATTTATGCTATCTTTAGTATATCGATGGAAGGAAAGGAAGGGTGTCAGTATATGCTGCAGTTTGACTATCAAAAAGTAAAAGAACCTCAGTTCTTCAAAGAGAATGTGCTCCCGGCACATTCGGCACATAGAATCTACAAAGATAAAAGGGAATATATGCATAAACAGAGTTCCTTAATCAAGCCGCTCAATGGAGTTTGGAAATTTTCTTATGCCGTTAATGTGGATTCTTCCATCAAGGGATTTGAACAGGATAGTTATGACTGCAGGTGCTGGGCGGATATCCGGGTGCCGGCGCATATCCAAATGGAGGGTTATGATATTCCTCACTATGCCAATACACAGTATCCCTGGGATGGCAGGGAAGATATTGAGCCGGGGGAAATCCCTGAAAGATTTAATCCGGCAGCGAGCTATGTGAAATATTTTGAACTGCCGGAATCTATGCAGGGAAAAGAGGTAAGGATTGTCTTTGAGGGGACGGAAAGCGGTATGGCTCTCTGGCTTAACGGGACTTATGTGGGCTACAGTGAAGACAGTTTCACGCCCTCTGAATTTAATCTAACGCCCTATCTGCGAGAAGGAGAGAATAAGCTGGCAGTGCAGGTGTTTAAGTGGACCTCCTCAAGCTGGTGTGAAGATCAGGACTTTTTCCGGTTTTCCGGTATTTATAGAGACGTTTATCTGTATGCGGTTCCCCGCGCACATGTGGAGGACATCTGTGTCAGGACATTGTTTGAGGGGGAGGATTTCAGCCGGGCCAAGTTATCTGTAAAGTGCAGAGTTTCCGGCGGCGGCACTGTGAGGATACGGCTGAGAGAGCAGGATGAAGTCCTTTGGGAAGAGGAAAGTCCGGCGAATGCGTCCATGGAGTTTGAACGAGAGATTGCAAATCCCAAACTTTGGAGCGCAGAAATCCCTTATCTGTATGACTTGGAGATAGAGACGTCCGACCAGGAAAGCAGTCTGTGTGAATATTTTGTACAGCCGGTAGGTTTCCGGAAGTTTGAGATGAAAAACAACAGGATGCTGTTAAATGGAAAGCGCATTGTATTTAAGGGCACCAACAGACATGATTTCAGCTCTGTTTCGGGCAGACATGTCTCCTTAGAAGAGATGGAAAAAGATGTGGTGACCATGAAACGCAACAATATCAATGCAATTCGGACCAGCCATTATCCGGATGATGAGAGACTTTATGAACTTTGCGACCGCTATGGTCTGTATATGATCGCGGAGAGCAATCTGGAATCCCATGGTACATGGGAGGCTTATTTAAAAGGAAAGAAGGACGAGTCCTTCCTGGTTCCCAAGGACAGACAGGAGTGGAAGGAGATGTTGTTTGACCGCATCAATTCCTGCTATCAGAGGGATAAAAACCATCCTGCTGTGGTGATTTGGTCACTTGGTAATGAATCTTTTGGAGGGTCTGTACTGTATGAAATGTCCCAGATGTTCCGCAGGCTGGATAATACCAGACTGGTGCACTACGAAGGCGTTTTTCATGACAGGAGTTACAATGATTCCTCGGATATGGAAAGCCGGATGTATGCCACTGTTGCAGAGATTGAGGAATACCTTGCAGGCGGGGATGGGAAACCTTTTATCTGTTGCGAGTATACACATGCCATGGGTAATTCCTGCGGTGCAATGCACAAATATACAGCGTTAGCAGATCGAGAAAATTCCGGTTACCAGGGCGGTTTTATCTGGGATTATATCGATCAGTCCATCTATAAGAAGGACCGCTATGGAGAGTGGTTCCAGGCTTATGGCGGGGATTTCGGCGATCGTCCCACGGATTATAATTTCAGCGGCAACGGCATTGCTTACGGCGGCGAACGGGAAGCGTCCCCTAAGATGCAGGCTGTCAAATATAATTACCAAAATATTGCCGTGACTTTGGACAGTGAAAATTTTGAAGTGTGGAGATCGGAAGAGCG